>CAZLWX010000037.1:0-32352 GCA_964563295.1 uncultured Roseivirgaceae bacterium
CTAAAACAGCCCCAATTTTCCAACAGGTGGCTTAAAATTCAATGAAAAAGCATCCCAATGAGGGCCTGCGGGTCCACAGCAGTGAAATCATCAATCACAAGGTCAGTTTCAGTCAACTCGTCGGCTCTGTGAGTTGTTGTGATTCCCACCACTTTACACCCCGCACGCTTACCCGCCCGGACGCCCGAGATAGAGTCCTCGAACACAATACAGCGAGTTGCAGGAATGCCCAGCGCCGCAGCAGTCTTCAGATAGATCTCAGGGTCGGGTTTTCCGAGCGTAACGAATGACTCGTCAAGGATGACCGGAAAATATTCTTCCAATCCTGTCCTGGACAAGGTAAAGTCAACATTTGCGCGAGGTGCGGACGTCGCAATTGCCAAAGGAATGCGTTCGTTTTTTGTTGATTGAAGAAATCTTGCCAGCCCCGCGAGCGGTTTGATTTCTGTTGCATACAAATCCCTGAAAAGTGCTTCCTTCTCGTCACCGTACTGCCGGAGACGAGCGGGGTCCAACGGCCCAAATACATTAGTCAGCCAGTCTCTGTTGGTTCTGCCGTAAATCTTCTCCTTCAATTGCTCCTCGGAGAGCCTCTGGCCGTATTTCCGGCAAAACTGCTGCAGGGCAATCTTGTGAAAAGGATTGGAGTCGACAATAACACCATCCATGTCGAAGATCAGGCCGGCTTCTACCGGCAATAGCGAGTGCGTTTTCAAGCGAGCAACGGAAATAATGACCTCTAAAGATAATGCGGGCGAACCAATGGCCGCGCTTTTGACTCACCTGATGACCATCTTTTTCGTGAACGACCGTTCGGCCGAGATGAAACGGAGGATGTAAAGACCAGCGGCCAGGGGAGGCAGTAAGAATGTTTCTGGTTGTTGCCCTGGCTCGAGTAACGCACGGCCTAGCCGGCTGCCGGAAGACGAGTAGATCTCGACTATAGTCGTCGTCTCAACCTGGAGATTGACCACGTCCTCGCCAACGGGATTAGGGAACATGACGAATTCGTTCTCGTTGCGCAACAGGCGCAGTCCTCCCAACACATTTCCTACTACGATCGAAGGCTTGCTTGACTCAAAAAGGTTGACAGCGACCGGCCGCAATCGGCCGCCCAGATTGAACGCGCGGAAGGTACTTGTCATCGGATCGCTTATGATATCGGTGATGGCATCGTCTTGAGAGCCATGTTCAAAATCGTCTATGATGGCTAGTTCGCCTGACCGGTATTCAAAACCGAAATCGGGACGCCCATCGGCGTTAAGGTCAGAAATGAGGCACGCGGGACTTTGACGGAAGCCATCTGAACCGATTCCGAGAAACTCTGGGTCTTCAAGTTCAAATTGGGGATCACCGGGAGAGCCCGTGTTTCTCCAGTATTGAATCGCACCATTCGTCCGGCCTGCGAGTATATCGATCCATGTATCGCCATCCACATCGAACAGACATAAGTTTTCGGCAGAGGTCATAGAAAAGTCGACTTCAATCGGCGCCTGACCGTCGAAGTTCAGGGATTTCTGGCCCTTGTTGATAACATAATAGAGCCGGGTGAATCCATCCCCAAATCGGCTGGCGGTCCATACGAGGTCAGGCACGCGGTCGCGGTTGACATCGGCAAACTGGATTTTCATGTTAAAGTACTGCGACTGCGAAAAAAGCATGAAGTCATCGGTGATCAACCGAAACATCGGGACACCGGATGATCCAATGTTCTCGTAGAAATGAATTGAACTTGCGATGCCAAAGCCAGTGACGACATTATTGCGGCTGATAAACATATCCTGGTCGCCATCCCCATCGGCATCGGTGAATGCCGGCACGCTGTTATCACCAACGTCGATCATTCCGTCCTGGAGAAAATTGTTCTGCACAAAGGTCAACTTGGGTTGCTCGTTGGTTCCAAGATTCTTGAAGAGCCACGCCGACTGCTCAAGATTATCCGACAAGGATGCCTTGGTGTAGAGGTTCGGTACCGCGAGTACGTCCTTAACTCCATCAAAATCCACATCTTCATAGAAAGCCGCCGGGAATGACGACAGGTTCACGGGGTAGGTTGCCGGAAAGGGCGCATAACTGTTGATCTCAGGATCCTGGAGTGTCCCCGTATTGGGAAGGAGGAACATCTCTTCGCAGCCTGCCTCTGAGAAGATCAGATCGACTGTTCCGTCGCCGTTCGCATCCATGGCCAACAATGCCTTTCCGCCCGCGTGTTTTGTTCTGCCGCCGTGGGGAGGACACTCTTCGCCATTCAAGGCAATCACGCCGCACTCGCATTCTGTAAAGTTCCCCCATCGCTGGTTCACGCGCTTGAAACTAAGGGAATCCGAACCCCATCCATTTTCGACGCTGAAGTTCTGATGAAATTCGACGCCATTGCCCTGGTAGCGCATAGCAAATATGTCGAGATCACCGTCGCCGTCAGCGTCTGTGATGGCCGGCAGGTCGTCGTATTGCAATTGGAGATTGGTCACGGTAATTGCCTGAGTCATCACGACGGGGCTGCTACCCGATGCACCTGTGTAAAATATGAAATGGTTCCACCGCAACCTTTCTCCAGCTGGAGTGATGTTAGTGTATACCTTAATGCCGAGGATGTGACCAGTGAAAATGTCTTTCTTGCCATCGCCGTTGTAGTCCCGGAGCAGAAGCCAGTTGGTGACATCGGAGGGGAAGAGGTTTTCGTACTCCGGGCGGTACTGATAATGCCCGTCTTCATTAACGAATGTCAGCACTTTGTTGGCCATCCGGTCGAAGAGGACCAGGTCGTCGGTGCCATCCCCATCAATGTCCATGCTATTGAACTGTGGTGAATTGATGCCGCCGGCCCAGGCCAAGGCCAATGGTGATCCATCAGGGCGCTGAACCGTTACGCGTTGTTCCAGGACGTAGTGGTATGGCTGTGCATCCGCAAGCCCAGTCATAAGGATACAAACAACAATGGTCAACTGCCACCTCATGAAATATTTTCTTTTGTCATAACGACGGGCCTAAAGCGTTCCTTATCTTTCCGCAAAGATAGTCGCATGCGCTTTTGAGAGGCTGTCGACCTTGTCATCATGATAGAAATTCAGGAATTATACCGAAAATATACCACCTCAAAAGGGATCTCGACGGATTCACGACAGATCACGCCAGGATCAATTTTTTTTGCGCTGAAGGGCGAACGATTTAACGCCAACGGCTTCGCGAGTGAAGCGTTGAAAAAAGGGGCCGCCTTCGCTGTGATTGATGAGCGCGAATTTGCAATTGATGATCGCTGCTTGCTGGTACCTGACGTGCTGAAATCGCTCCAGGAGCTGGCGCGCTACCATCGCGACAGACTGACCATACCTGTTATCGCGCTGACGGGATCGAACGGCAAAACAACAAGTAAGGAACTGTTGCACGCGGTATTGAGCAAGAAGTTCAAGACACTCGCGACAAAAGGAAATTTGAACAATCATATCGGCGTGCCGTTGACCATCCTGTCTATCGATTCATCAGTCGAATTGGCGGTGATCGAGATGGGTGCCAATCACCTGGGGGAGATCACACTGCTTTGCTCAATAGCAGACCCAACCCACGGATTCATTACCAATATTGGGAGGGCTCATATAGGCACGTTCGGGGGTTATGACAACATTATTCGCGCGAAGTCGGAACTGTTTCAGCATCTCATCAGCCGGAAGGGTCAAGCGTTTATAAATGCGCTACAGCCGCCATTGCTGAACATGTCGAAGCGTTTTGAAAATCCGATCTTTTACCCCCGGAAGGGCGACTATTTTCACGCGGAGCTGGTGTCGGCGGATCCGCTGGTGATCGTACGCACGGAATCCGGTGCAATCGTAAAGACACAGTTGATTGGCTCGTATAATTTTGAGAACATCGCCGCAGCGTTGTGCATCGGGAAATATTTCGGAGTTGATGAGCGCATGGCTAACGAGGCCGTGGCTTCTTATTCGCCGGCCAATATGCGGTCGCAGTTAATCCACCGGGGGACGAACACCATTATACTGGACGCTTACAATGCGAACCCAAGTTCTATGCAGGCAGCGATCGAAAATATTGCGGCAATGAATGTTTCCAGCAAAGTGCTGATTCTCGGCGAGATGTTCGAGCTCGAAGAAGAAGCGCCAAGTGAACACCGGGAGATCGGAAAAGTAATCCGTGCCGCAGGATTTGAGCAGGTATATCTCTGTGGCCCATTGTTTAAGTCCGCCTTGAAAGAACTTCCTTCTGCTCACTACTTTGAGACAAAACAGGAATTGGTCCAGGAGTTGAAGCGATCGCCTTTGCGGGATTCGACCATCCTGATTAAAGCATCGCGTGGGGTTGGGCTGGAGACGATTCTGGAAGTTCTCTAAAATCGATAATGAGTTATGGACATGAAAGGCATTCTCAAATTTCTCAGCGATTTACGCAAGAACAACGACCGCAGATGGTTTGAAAAGAACAAGGGGAGATACCTGGAGGCCAAACAGGCGTTTGAGGATTTTGTTGCTGAACTTCTTCAGCAATTGTCCCGGTTCGACGATCGTGTGGCTGGCCTCGATGCAAAGAAACTTCCATTCCGGATTTACCGTGACATTAGGTTCAGCAGGGACAAGAGGCCGTACAAGGAGAACATGGGAGCAGGGATATCGCCGAACGGCAAACTGATCCAGGAGCCTGGATATTACATCCACATTCAACCCGGCGGAAAGAGTTTTGTCGCGGGCGGAATCTACATGCCCAACGCCGAGAACCTGGCAAAAGTCCGGCAGGAAATCGATTATAACGGCGTCGGACTCGATGCCATCATGAAGAACCGAACGTTCAAAACACTATTCGGAGGGTTCGATGACTTTGACCGCGTCAAGACAGCTCCCAAGGGTTACGACAAAGAACATCCTCGAATTGAAATGCTCAAGAACAGGAGTTTCATCGTTTCACAATCGTTTAGCGACAAGGAAGTGGTGGAGAAGGCTTTTGTAAAGAGGCTGTCAGCGACTTGCAAGGCAATCAAGCCATTAAATGACTTTCTTCGTGAAGCGCTGGAGTGAGGAAGTTATTCCAATAGAGTTTTCAGCTCTCTTGGCGACAGGGGCTTACTAAGGAGTTTCTTAACATAAGGATGTTTTTCAGCACGCGCCACGTCTTCGTGGTCCAGGGTCGAAGAAAGCATAAAGATCGTGCTGGCTCTTTTTACGTCGGGATGGAGTTTCTCGAAGAGCTCCAGGAATTCAAAACCATTTGTTTCGGGCATCATGATGTCGAGCATGATGACAACGGGTTGGCCTGGCGACGTGGCGCGGGCGGACAGCCATTCGATGGCCGAGTGCGCGCCGTTGACCTGGTGGACTTCACACGATTCGAATTCCCGTTGGATCAGCATGCTGGAGACAAGCCTGTCGATATAGCTGTCGTCGATCACAAGAAAGGTGTTCTTGAAGGACATGGGGCAACGCTTCAACAAAAAGTCCGCTAAATATATAAACAACAGCGGACCTGTCAATTCTCATCCCAGTCAAAATAGTCATCTTTTTCAAGTTCAAGCTCTTTTTGTTTTTGCTTTCCCTTCGTCTTAAACGCATCCTTTAATTCCTGCACTTCCTTTTTTAGATCGCTGACGATCTTTTGTTTGACGGCTTCTGTGTCGTATAAAACCCGGTAGTTGTCGGTTGTTCCGACGATTTTCAAGAACAATTTAGGGCCCACACGGGGATCATCTTCAATAGCCAGCTGAGCTTCCGGATCAATCACCTTTTTTTTCTTCAGCGGAGTGATCACGCGATAGCTTATCGCCTGATCGAACGTGTGTGTGCCGCTGATGACCATATCGGAAACATTGCTGCGCACCTCCATCTGTGGAAGGTAGACCGTTCTGTTCTCAATATGAATATCATTTCTAAGTTCAGAGAAGCGCAGTCTCGTCAGTCCTTCGTCGTCAAGATACCGGTCGAGCTTTGCCATCGGCTCGAAATTATTGAGTTGCCCGTTCTTGATGGTCAGCCCGATATCCGCTACCAGCGTGGAGGGGATGAGGAGCAGATTTTCATTCAATGTGAGCTCCAGTGACACATCGGCGGAAGCCTGACCCTTGAGGTGCCGGTCTTCAATAAATGACTGATTGAAGTTTTGAAAAACATAAAACGCGCTGTCGAGGTAGATGTTCTGCAGCCGGGCCGTCGTCACGATGTCGATGGCCTTATCATTTTGGCCATCGACAATGCCGGAGAGTTGCAGTTCGCCACCCATGGCGCGCAGTGAGAAATTCCTGGACACGGCCATCTGGCTTTTCACAAGGAGATCGCCCCGAAGTTCCCGGCCGACGAATCGCTTATAATGAAGGGATCCGATGTCGCAGTTGAAATTGAGGTTGACGTTCCTGGAGATTTGAAACTTATATGGATGACCAGTTGATGCAGACTCACTGCCGAAGGTGTACGTGAAGATCTGATCAAGGTCGATAAAGTCAGCCTTCAGGTCAGCTTCGATTCCGACGGGCTGATTCTCAAAAAAAATGAATGTCACCACATTCTTGAAAAACCCGTTCAGCACGAAGTCGGAATTGCCCAGCTTTCCGGCGACATTGCTCAACGCGAGGTCGTTGTTGTCGAATTGCAAGTCTCCCGTCAATCCCCTGACGGGGATTTTGTTGTCGCCGTAAAGCACGTCGATGTTTTGAAGGTGAACGGTTCCCTGGGTTGAGACCTGTTGCGCCGTCGTCTTATTTTTCAAAAGCTCGATTCTTCCATCAAAGGCGACATCGACCTGGAACGAGCCCTGAACGTCGGTGAGAACGTCCACTGGATAAAAGTTCAGTAAAGCCGTCGCGTCAATCTTGCCGCCAAACCTGCACCTGACAAGGGGATCTGAGAAATTGCTGATCTCCAGGTCGGCGGTAAATTGTTCGCCGTTGAGCATACCACTCATGTGCCTGAGCATGAGTATGGCGTGATCACTCCTCAACAAATCGGGAGTGTAGTATGATCCTTCGACCGAAGCGGACTCGATCCGCGATTGGTAGTCGGGGTTAAAAATAGTTGCGTTGGTGCAACCGAACTCGATCGTCAGGGACGGATTGGCGGTCTTGCTGATTTCACCATTCAACAGCAGTTTAAAAAAGACATCACCGTTGCTCTGGTACTTTGAGAGGCGGTCTACGGTTTCTTCGGGAAACAGCGAGATCAATGATTGGATGTTTGCATTTTCGCCGTTCGTCTCAATGTTGATCAGATTTTTGTCCTTCCATTCGTAAGTGCCGTTCACGGAAAAGCTTGCCTGATTAAGACGCAGGGTAGACGGCTCGATCAGCAGCGATTTCGTTTCGTCATCATACACCAGGTCGGCTTGAACCTGAAAATCTTTTCCCGTCAGGAACGAGCGGCCGGCAATCTCCATATTCTCACTCGTGACGTCGCCGCTAACCTCGATATTATAGATGTCGTTGCGTGTTCGAATGGAAGAGGTTAGCTTGTCGCTCTTGAAGGTGAGGTGTTGCTTCAGGCGAAGATCTGTGTAAACAACAGTCGACTGTTGCAGCTTGACGTTCCTCAACTCGAAGCCGAAGCTTCCGCCTTTCGCAGTCGTAGTCTTCCGAACGATTGTAAAGTTGTTTTCACCCTCCGAATTGACTTTGAGATTAGTTTCGCTGTTGCTCACGCGAAGGCCCTGGATAATATAGACGCCGTTCCATACTTCCAGGGGGTTCAGTTGAAACGAAACGCGATCAGCGGTGAAGAGCGGATAAAGGCCCGGGTGACTGTCCTCTATGTAGACATCGGTGCAGACGATGGAGAGCAGCGGGAACTCGTCGAGCAAGGAGACATCTATTTTGCCAATGCGCACAGGAGTGCTCAGGTGTTTATTGGCTTCGCGCACAAACTCATTGATGATCCGGTCCTTGAACAGAAACACTGAAGTGACCAGCGCGATCAGCGCCACCGCGATGGTGAGAACGGCAAAAAAAGCGATGCGCCGAAGTAGTCGTTTCAAGGTATTGGAGATATCTGTAAAAATACAAGGCTTGGTTCAAACCCGCGTGTTGAAATAACGGTAATCCGGCGGTTTGTGGTATTCATCTGGAAGGGTCAGCATTCGCGACTGACTGGATTCGCGTGTGAATTCCGTGCTTTTTGCAGAAACAGATTTCTCTTTTAGATTTGCAGTCCCAAAGCGCGGACCGTCGGCCAGGAGTTGGCAGAACGCGTTTCAAAGGGGAGCTTAGCTCAGCTGGTTCAGAGCATCTGCCTTACAAGCAGAGGGTCGGGGGTTCGAATCCCTCAGCTCCCACTTTACAACCTTTCAGTTTTCCCCCCGCGATCGTTTTCGAAGTACTTTTTGACCGTTGAAACAAATCGTATCGGAAGAACGAACCTCCTCATCATACCTTTGCCCGCCGGAAAATTGGACCTAAACTGTGATAATCTTACGCCCGTGTCAAATAATCACTTCCAATGGAACCATCCTGGCAATTTGACGTTTGTCTACTAACTGCGTTTTGACTGACCGTTGACCATTTAATGAAGAAAGTACTTTTTGCGTTGCTGGCAGCCGCCACGACGCTCACAGCCGCCGGCTACGATCGCTCGCCCGATGCTAATGTCCGCATCAGCGGTGTCATCATCGATTCTGTAACCAATGCCCCTGTCGAATTCGCCACGATAGCCCTCATGGACCCATCAACCGGGAGTCCGGTAGACGGCGCGCTTGCCGACGATAAGGGCCAGTTCGAAATCAATAAAGTTGCACCAGGGACTTACAACCTCACGATCTCTTTCATCGGATTTCAGACGAAAGTGATGCCCTTGACGGTTGAAGACCGAAACATCGACCTGGGAACCATCCTGATCAGTCCCGTAGCACAAGTATTGGCTGAGGTTACCGTCGAAGGACAGCGGGCTATTATCGAGGAGCGTGTAGACCGCACCATATACAATGCTGAGAATGATGCCACCGCCCGGGGCGGAGACGCTACTGACGTCTTGAAGCGTGTGCCCATGTTGTCGGTGGACATGGATGGTAATGTCTCTCTTCGTGGAAACTCCAACATCACCGTCCTTATTAATAATAAGCCATCGACGATTGTCGCCAGCAATATTGCGGATGCTCTCAAGCAAATACCCGCGGACGAAATCAAGACGGTGGAAGTCATCACTTCGCCATCAGCCAAGTATGACGCTGAGGGTTCCGCCGGGATCATCAACATCGTGACGAAGAAAAGCAACCTCCGTGGTCTTACTCTGGGCATCAACTCGGGTGTTGGACTACGCGGATCCAATCTCGGCCTTAACGGCAATTTGCGAACCGGAAAAATGGGATTCTCACTCGGTGGCTGGGGTCGCGCCAACTACAATAGTGGTGGAAACTTCCAAAATGAGCAGCTCAGCCTCGATCCGATCAGCGGAAACATCCTTTCGCGAAACGTGCAGCAATCCAGCACGAAAAACAGCGGACTGTTTGGTAGCTACAATCTCGGCTGGGATTATGAGATCGACGAGCATAACTCACTGGCCGCATCCGTGCGGTTCGGACTGCGTAACAACGCCAACGTCCAGGATGGCTTATTGAATCGACAGTTTGATGCCGGGGGCGCCCTTCTCGGTAGCAGCCTGCGCAACGCCGATAGCAGAAATGAATCACACAACATCGACGTAAGTCTGAACTACACCCGGCTGTACAACAAACCACAGCGCGAATTGAGTTTTCAAGGGCTGTTCAGTCGGAACAACCAGAACAGCAATTTCCAGAATTTCATCCTGGATGAGAGCGACCTGTCTGTGGACCAACGAATCAAAAATCTTAACGACAGCTACAACCAGGAGATCACGGTTCAAGCTGACTACCAATCCCCGATCGGCACCAATCAAATGGTTGAGTTTGGCGGCAAGGATATTTTCAGAAAGGCCTTTAGCGACTACACCTATTTTCGCGCTGATGGATCGGACGCTGAATATGTCATAGACCCGAGTCCGCGCCTGAACAACAATCTGAATTATGATCAGAATGTGATGGCCGCCTATCTATCCTATACGCTGACGACGAAAGCCGGTTATAGTCTTAAGGCGGGCAGTCGCTATGAACATACGCAGATCAATGCATATTCAAGAACCGAGGAGAACATAGAGATTCCTTCGTATGGCGTGATCGTACCTAGTATTAACGTATCGAAGAAGCTGAGCGGCGGCAACATGATTAAGGCTGCCTACAACAGACGCATTCAGCGGCCGTCGATCCGATTCCTGAACCCCAACATTCAGGCGTCGAATCCACTAAACGTTACGGTTGGAAATCCCCGGCTAGATCCTGAGTACACCAATAATTATGAGCTTTCCTACAGCACGTTCATAAAAGGAACAACCTTGAATTTCTCCGGCTTCTTCCGGAATACCAATGACGGAATTCAGAGCATCCGCGATGTGATCGGCAACGTAAGCACCGACCCTGACACCATCCGGACTACGTACCAAAACATCGGGATGGAAAATGCCTATGGTATGAGTGTTTTCGCCAATGTCACCATTGGCAAGCTCTCGCTGAATGGAGGTACCGATGTGTATTACGCCACGTTGGACAACAACAATCCGGATCCACTTTTGCACGCTAGGAACGAGGGTTGGGTCGCCAGCGGACGAATTTTTGGAAGCTACAATCTGGACAAAGGATGGGGCCTTCAATTCTTCAGCTTTATGCGGGGACGCCGAGTTGAATTACAAGGGTCACAGGGCGGGTTCTACATGTACAGCCTCGCCGTGCGCAAGGAGTTTAATGAGCGTAGAGGTAGTATTGGTATCGGAGCGGAAAATTTCCTCGCTCCTTCAATCAAGATCAGGACGAATGTCGAATCACCTTCGCTTAGGCAGGAAAGTGTGAACGCTATAAAGAATCTCAGCTTCCGCGTGAACTTCAGTTATAGGATCGGGAAGATGACATTGGAGGACGCGCCGAGAAGACCCAGAAGGTCCATTAACAACGATGACTTGAAGATGGGTGACGATGGAATGCAGATGGGGGCCGATGGCCCTGGCAACATGCCCGTCAGTGGAGGACGCAACCAGCGGCCTACGGGCACGAGATCGCGGGCGCCAATCCAGCAACCGACACCGACATCTGACACCACGCTTTATGATCCAACCGGCACCTGGAACTTTACTTTGGATTCACCTCAGGGCGGCGGGGGAACGTTGGTGATCAACAACGAGGATGGCGTCTATTCAGGAACGATTAAGACTAGTCGTATGCCGGAGGAAATGCCACTCACTTCCGTGCAAGTCGAAGGTAACAAGTTGACCGCTTCGTATTCAGTTACATTTGGCGGCAATACGATTCCTGTAACGATCGATGCATTGATCACTGGTGGAAACATGCAAGGGACAATGAGCTTTGGTGAGGCCCGCACGTTGAATATTTCCGGCACAAAATCCAACTGATGTTGGGCCACTGATCATCCGCTTCTCTGTTGGAATGATTTTTTACAACTGTCGCTGACGGCGTAATCCCGCATTTCTCATCACCGCGCAAAAATTATAGGTCACCCGCGCTGACATTTTGCCTATATTGTGACCTGTCAAATATTCGGCTCTCAGGAGTAAACCAAATCGTTGTGAAATGGAGGAAAAACCGGATAGGAGATTGGTGGTTGTTTCCAACCGCTTGCCCTTTCAGTTGCTGGAGAAGAGCAACAAGATCGTTCTGAAAGAGAGTGATGGTGGATTGGTGAGCGCGCTCAAGAGTTACTTCGAAGGCGATCGTGAAGACAATGCGGTGTCATCACGGTGGTGGGTAGGGTCGGCGGAGTTTCCTGAAGCGCGGTGGGAAAAGTTTCGATCGCAAAAGAAGAAGGCTGCGTCGTTCGAGGTAGAGCCGCTCTTCATAGATAAGAAAGTCTACAATAAATTCTATAATGGATTCAGCAACGGAACGATTTGGCCGTTGTTTCATTACTTTCCGACGATAGTCGAGTTCGATGAGTCCACTTTTCAGGCGTATGAAGAGGTCAACCGTCTATTTGCTGAGCGATTATTGTCGTTCCTGCGGCCTGACGACATTCTCTGGATTCACGACTATCAGTTGATGTTGTTGCCGGAGATGATCCGCGAACAGCGTCCGGAACTCACCATCGGTTTCTTTCTCCACATCCCGTTTCCTTCATATGAGATCTTTCGGATGTTGCATCGGCCGTGGAAGGAAAAGCTTATTAGGGGGGTACTTGGTGCGGACCTGATCGGTTTTCACACCCACGAATACGTCCAGCATTTTTTGAAATCTGTCCAAATGGTGGCCGGCTACGATCACAATTTTCGAACGATATTGCTGCCCAGGCGCATCGCGAAAGCTGACTTGTTCCCGCTGGGAATCGACTTTGACAAGTTTCATGAAGCCGATCAGCGCCCCGACGTAATTGAGCAAAAGGCCAACATTCTTCAAAATTTCCCCGACAGGAAAATCATATTTTCCGTTGACAGGCTTGACTACACCAAAGGAATCACGCATCGGCTCTATGGATTCGAGCGATTTCTTGAGAGCTACCCCGAATGGCGTGAGCGCGTCGTCTTTATTCTTGTGGTAGTGCCGTCACGGCAAATCATTTCGAAGTATAATGAAAGAAGAAAAATGATCGAGGAACTGGTCGGTCGTCTGAACGGTCGGTATTCGACGCTCTCATGGCAACCGATCATCTACCGCTACAGCCATGTCCCGTTTGAAGAACTCGCTGCGCTCTATAACACATCCGATGTCGCGCTCATCACACCCCTGCGAGACGGAATGAACCTGGTCGCGAAGGAGTACGTCGCCAGTTGTCATGATAAGGGTGTTCTGGTGTTGAGCGAGCTCGCCGGCGCCGCGAATGAAATGGGAGAGGCCATTCTGGTGAACCCGATGGACCAAAGCGAGGTTGCCGAAGCGATCCACCTCGCCCTTAACATGCCGTCCGAGGAGCAGCAACAAAAGCTAAGCATCCTGCAAAAGAGGTTAAAGGACTACAACGTTATTCACTGGGTGAATGACTTTCTCAGACAATTACAGGAGGTCAAAGAGAATCAGCAGGCGCAGGCAACGAAGATTCTCTCAGATGAAGAAGTCGAAGGAATTGTGCGCGACTTCCGCGCGGCTCCGACCCGGTGTCTCTTTCTGGATTACGATGGTACCTTGGTTCCCTACGCGCGACATCCCCGCCTGGCAGTGCCAAATCGTGAACTCATAGACTTGCTGAGTATTATTTCCGCCGATTCACGTACGGAGGCAACGATTATCAGCGGCCGCGATAGTGCTACCCTGGAGTCGTGGTTTGCCGATCTGCCAGTCAACCTCGTGGCTGAGCATGGAGCGTCCATCCGCATAAAGAACGGCGAATGGAAACACGAGCAACCTATCGATCAGTCGTGGAAACCCCTCATTCGACCGACGCTGGAACTCTTTGAACAGCGGTGCCCGGGAGCAATGATCGAAGAAAAAAATCATACACTGGCCTGGCATTATCGGAACGTAAATCCTGAGCTTGGATTCATTCGTTCCCGCGAGCTGTTGGATAACCTTCATCACCTGCTGCGCAATTCACCACTGCATATTATCGATGGCAACAAAGTGATCGAGGTGCGAATGGCGGGTGTCGATAAAGGCAGCGTCGCGCAGAAGCTTTTGTCTGAAAAACAGTGCAGTTTTGTGATGGCAGCCGGCGACGATAAAACCGACGAAGACATGTTTCGTGTGCTCGCCGATAAGGCTATAACGATCAAGATCGGTAGGGGCAATACCTTGGCGCGTTACAGCTTATCGAACCAGGCCGACATGATCCGGTTGCTCAACCAACTAGCTAAATAATATACATGCCGATTCACCAGTATAATATGGGCATTGTGGGAAACTGCTCCTACATGGCCTATGTAGACATGGCTGCGCACATCAGGTGGATGTGCATGCCCAGATTTGACAGCACTTTCCTCTTTGGATCCCTTCTCGACTCAGAAAAAGGTGGCGTGTTTTCGATAACACCAGAAGGCGAGTTTTCCAGCCGGCAATATTACATTCCCAATACGAATGTACTATCTACTGAATTCACCTGCGCGCAAGGCAAGTTTCGGGTGTTGGACTGCGCGCCGCGATTCTTCCTTTATGAACGATACTACAAGCCGCTGATGCTCGTGCGCAAGATCGAAGTGCTCGAAGGCAACGCGGTGATCCGGGTGAGATGTAATCCCGTGGGGGGCTACGGATCGATTGTGCCAGAACGGGTGATCGGCAGCAATCACATCCGGTTTCTCAACCTCGAACAGCAAGCACGTCTGACCACTGATATTTCGCTTTGGTATATTCTCGATGAACAGCCTTTTGTGCTTGATCAGAACCGATACCTCATATTCACTTATGGGGAACCACTTGAAGCTCCGCTTAAGCCCACTGCGGAAGATTTTATAAACAAGACTGTCCGCTACTGGCAGAACTGGACGAAGGGAACCTATGTGCCTGACCTGTATCAGGAGCACATCATACGGTCCGCGCTCGTGCTGAAGATGCACCAGTACGAAGATACCGGAGGCATCATTGCGTCAGGTACAATGGCACTTCCGGAACACCACGGTAGTGCGCGTACCTGGGATTACCGTTATTGCTGGTTCAGGGATTCGTACTATACACTGAAAGCATTCAACGAGATGGGTCACTTCGATGAGTTAGAGGGATACTTTGAATACATACAGAACATTCTTCTGCGTGAAACTGACAGAATGCAACCGCTCTATTCGATCACCGGCGGAAAGGATCTCCGGGAAGATCATTTGCCTCTGGCGGGATACCTGGGTAATCAACCGGTTCGTCTCGGCAACAAGGCCTATCTTCAGATTCAGAACGATGTGTACGGACAAGTGCTTGTCGGATTGCTTCCGCTGTTTATCGATAAGAGACTTTCATTCGCCAGAAAGCATGCGTACAAGCCATTGGTGGATCGATTGCTGAGCTGGATTGAAAAGACATTCTTTGAGCCAGATGCGGGTCTTTGGGAGTTTCGTGCCGTGACCCAGGTGCACACCTACACCCTCCTGTTCCATTGGGCCGGGTGCCGCGCGGCAATGAAGATCGGAAAGATCATGGGTGATTCGGGCCTCGTTGAACGCGCGAGTAAGCTGGAAAAGATTGCCGTGGCGAATATTGAGAAATGCTACAATCAGGGGCGAGGAGTGTACATGCAGGCGGTGGGCTCCGAACACCTTGATGCCAGCACATTGAAGTTGATTACGATGAATTACCTGGATCCCCAATCGGAGAAAGCACGCCGTCACCTTGCAGAATTGGAAAAGCTGCTGTGCACGGATCAGGGCTTGTTCTACCGGTACGTGCACCAAGATGATTTTGGAAAACCCGAAGCTACTTTTCTGGTCTGCGCGTTTTGGTACGTGGATGCGCTGGCTTGTGTGGGGCGCGTCGATGATGCGATCAGGACGCTTGATAACATCCTCACATTTGCAAATCACCTTGGCATTTTCAGCGAAGATGTCGGGCTAGACGGATCACAATGGGGCAACTACCCGCAGACTTACAGCCACGTGGGCTTGATAAACGCGGCATTCAGGATTTCCAAGAAATTGGACACTCCAAATTTCAAATAGGCGTAACGCTAATAAGGAGAGGGGCTGACACTTGTCCATCCTCCGTCGACCACGAGACTTTGGCCCGTGATGTGTCTGGCATCGCGCGAAACCAGGAACAGGGCGGCGTTCGCAATGTCTGTTGTGGTGGCCGGCTTGCCCATTGGCGTTATCGTCGACCACGTGTTCTCATATGACGGGTCTGACAACGTGCGTTCCGTAACTGTCGCGCCAGGGGCAATAGCATTCACCGTAATCTTGTGTTCTGACAACTCAATGACGAGCGTTCTGGCCAGCATTTCGAGCGCCGCCTTGCTCATACCATACGCGGCGAGATTCTTATGAGCCTGGTGACCAGTTACCGAAGACATAAACAGAATACTTCCTCCGGACTGCTGTTGCCTCATCTGCCGCGCGGCTGCCTGCGCCAGGAAAAAACTTCCTCCCAAATTCACCTTCATAACTTTAAAAAAATCTTCAGGATCGTAGCTGAAGAAGTCACCGAAGAGGGTGATGCCAGCGTTCGCGATGACGATGTCGAGTTGACCGAACTGCCTCACGGCCGTGTCGACGAGTTCCTGGATGAAGTCTATATCAGAGGCGTCACCCGGTGCCGCAACGCACGCTCCTTTCTTCTTATGAACGGTCGCGGCTCCTTCTTCTGCCAATTTTTTTTCGATGTCGTTGAGAACTACCGACGCGCCTTGTCTTGCGAGTTCACGCGCAATTTCAAGGCCGATGCCCTGACCAGCGCCGGTGACAATCGCGACTTGTTGATGGAAACGCATGTTTGTCATAGATGGCTGCTGTTTTTTCATCCTGTACCTTTAGTGTGAGTCTCGTGTCACTTCACTGCCTGAACCCCCGCGGAGAAAATCAAGGTCAGCACCCAAATCTGCCTGGAGCACGTGCCGCTGATAAAGGCCAACGTAACCGCGGCTGGCAAAGGTCACGCGCGAGTTCCAACTCGTTTTCCTTCTGGCTAGCTCCTCATCTGTGACATGGAGATGAATCGACCTTTGGGCTACGTCGATAGAAATCGTATCACCAGTCTTAACAACGGCGAAATTTCCACCTGCCGCAGCCTCGGGTGAAACATGCAATATCACTGTGCCAAAGCCGGTGCCGCTCATCCGCCCGTCGGAGATTCTGACCATGTCAGTCACACCCTTTAGAAGAAGCTTCCGCGGAATGGCCATGTTTCCCACTTCGGGCATTCCTGGGTATCCCTTCGGACCGACGTTCTTCAACACCAGCACGCTGGTCTCATCAACGTCGAGGTCAGGATCGTCGATGCGTGCTTTGTAATCTTCAATGTCTTCGAATACAACGGCTTTCCCAGTGTGCTTCAGCAGGTGCGCGCTTGCCGCCGAGGGCTTGATGACGGCGCCATTCATACAAATGTTGCCGCGTAAGACCGCTACGCCTGACAAGGGACTGAACGGTTGGTCGACAGTGGAAACAATTTCACGGTTGTAACATTTTTCCGACTGGTAGTTTTCAACGAGTGTTTTTCCGTTGACGGTGATAGCATCGCGGTGAAGCATACCATCCAGCTCTTTCATTACGGCGGGAAGGCCTCCGGCATAATAGAGGTCCTCCATAAAGTATTTGCCGGACGGCTGCAGGTTGGCAATCAACGGAACGTTATTGGAAAGTTTGTCAAAATCGTCCAGCGACAGCTGAACGCCAATGCGCCCTGCGATGGCCAGCAAATGAATAATGAAGTTGGTAGACCCACCGATTGCCGCATTGACCACGATAGCATTTTCAAATGCTTTTCGGGTAAGGATCTTCGACAACCGCAAGTCTTCCTTCACCATTTGTACAATGCGTGAGCCGGAGAGTTGAGCCAGCACCTTGCGACGGGCGTCGGCGGCGGGAATGGCCGCATTGTGTGGCAGGGATAAGCCCAGAGATTCCACCATGACGGCCATCGTCGAAGCTGTTCCCATCACGGCGCAATGTCCACGACTTCGGCACATGCTGGCCTCGGCGAGTAACAATTCCTCCTGCAGCATGCCTCCCGATCGAACGGCGTCGTTAAATCGCCAAACATCGCTGGTGCCAATGTCCCGGCCTTGAAATTTTCCGGTTAGCATCGGGCCACCAGACACCACCAATGCGGGGATGTCGACGCTGCAGGCACCCATCACGAGCGAGGGCGTTGTCTTGTCGCAGCCGCACATCAGCACAACACCGTCGACCGGATTGGCTCTGATCGATTCCTCTACATCCATGCTGGCGAGATTCCGATAGAGCATAGCGGTCGGCTTAATCAGCGTTTCGCCCAGCGACATCACCGGGAATTCTACTGGAAAGCCCCCAGCCTCGGAAACTCCACGCTTAACGGATTCCGCAAGTTCCCGAAAATGCGCGTTGCAGGGTGTGAGCTCTGACCACGTGTTGCAAATGCCGATAACAGGACGGCCGTCAAACTCGTGCGCTGGAATGCCCTGGTTTTTCATCCAGGCGCGATAGATGAATCCATCCTTACCGGTTTTTCCAAACCAACCCTGGCTCCTGAATTTCTTATCCATATTCTCACTGTTCATCAATGAAGTTTGTCGTTATTTTTCCGAAGATAAACATTCGTCCGGTATTGCGTTTTAAATTGCCCGGCGGCCGCCATATGAACCTTTAGCCGCGGATTATGTTTGAAAGTAACAACGCGTCAAGTCCATTGAAAGCTTGAAAACGAAGAGCTCTCACGGAAATTGACGGAATTAACAATTTTGATCTATGCAAAAGTCAGGTGAGATTGAGTCACCGATACTCGATGTAATCCGGAATCGCCGAAGCCGACGGGCGTACTCCGCTACGCCCATTGAATTGGAGAAAATCGATTCGTTATTTGAGGCTGCACGGTGGGCGCCATCGAGCGTGAATGAGCAACCATGGCTCTACATGTATGCCACAAATGAGCAGCCCGAACTATGGGGCAAGATGTTTGACGCCCTGAACGAGGGCAATAAAGCATGGGCTCACAAGGCTTCGCTGATCATCGTAAGTTTGGTCCGGAGGAATTTTTTGAGGAATGGTATGCCGAACCCTTCCGCGCGTTACGATCTCGGCGCTGCCAACGCTTTTCTGTCCCTTCAGGCCACCGCACTGGGACTTAATGTTCATCAAATCGGAGGCTTTAACACGGAGAAGATCATCAACAATCTTTCCATCCCAGCAGACTATGAGCCGGTAGCGATCCTTGTCATCGGCTACCCGGGAAAAACCGACGACCTCCCCGATCATTTGAGGAAACGGGAGTTGGCACCTAGAGAGCGGTACCAGAAGAACGTATTTGTGATGAACCGCGCATTCTCGTGAACGAGCGGCGTACGGTGATAACCCAATGTCGATCCCGAAGTTTTTATTACTACCTTCGCGGTGTTGCGAATCAAGAGCGCACAACCTGGAGTTTAGATTTTTCTCACTTGATCACGTATGGCCGAAAGAAACAATGATCTTCGACTCGCGGTGCTAATCGATGCCGATAATGTCCCCTATGGGAGTGTGACACCGATGATGGAAGAAATTGCCAAATACGGCACACCGACATTCAAACGAATTTACGGCGACTGGACCAAGCCAACGGTTGTTGGGTGGAAATCCGTGCTGCTGGAAAACGCTATTACGCCAATTCAACAGTACAGCTACACGCAGGGAAAGAATGCTACAGACTCGGCAATGATTATCGATGCGATGGATATCCTTTACTCAGGCCGTGTTGATGGTTTCTGCATTGTATCCAGCGACAGCGATTTTACGCGGTTGGCAACCCGCTTGCGCGAGGCAGGAATGAAGGTGATCGGCATCGGGGAGAAAAAGACACCCAATCCCTTTATTACCGCCTGCGACAAATTCATTTACATCGAAATATTGTCTGGCGACGAAATCTCGAGTTCAAAAGGCAAGAAGCAAACCAGGGAGCCCAAGATGGACAATCGGGTCATCAAACTTATTGTCTCCAGCATCAATGACGTGGCCGACGAGAGCGGCTGGGCATTTCTCGGAGAAGTTGGGACGCTTATACTAAAGAAACAGCCGAACTTCGACCCTCGAAATTACGGATTCAAGAAGCTGCTGCATCTGATCAAAGGTCTGGATAACATCGAGATTGACGAAAGACAGAGCGAAAGCGGTCGAAACCGCCACGTGTATGTAAGAGTCAAGTGATCTAGTTGGCTTCCTGCTCGAAAAATCTGTTCAGGAAAGAAGTCAGTTCTGCAACCGTCAGGTAATACATGATTTCGTGGTGGGTCTCGTTGAATCGCGTCAGGATAGCGTAGTACTCCTTTTCAGTAAGGTTATATTTT
Source organism: uncultured Roseivirgaceae bacterium (assembly GCA_964563295.1). GTDB lineage: Bacteria > Bacteroidota > Bacteroidia > Cytophagales > Cyclobacteriaceae > Chryseosolibacter. The sequence continues at coordinate 19,856 of CAZLWX010000037.1, forward strand.
TTCATCAGCTGCGCTTTGGTTTCGGGATTCTTGATTACAACATTGACGTATGTTTCCGCCTGCAGTCCTTGTTGTCGCCAGCGCCCAGCCATCACCCTATCGCGCCTGGCTCTCGAATAGTAAAAGGGAATTCCCTCTCTCAGCGTCGGAAGTCGCTGGTCATCGAATAATCCCTCGTAGGGAGTGTTCATGGAATAGTCCTCAACTGTGATTGGAGGGAGCAGCATGGGGCGCTCGACCATTCTGATGAGGCTGGGCTCGTAGCCAACAAGTGCAAGTTCCAGCCGTTCGTATCCGAGGATTGAAAAAACAAGTGTATCGCTCTCTGACGCAATGATGCCAAAGTTTCCTTTGGCGTCAGAAGTTGTGCCGCGCGTGGTGTTCTTCACTTGCACATTTACAAATGCGAGGGGAGCAAACGAAGCTGAATCAACAACGATTCCTGTGACCAGCGTCTGCCCGTATCCCATAAGACTACCACCTGTAAGGAAAACGAAGAGGAAATATCGCGCTACTCGTGTCACGAATCGGCGCCAGGTGAGTGGCTGTCGTTGGTATTATTTTTCAAGAAAGACATGTGGCGCTAAAAATCCAAATTCTTACATTTGCCGTCCGGACAATTTGGCAAAGGGGCGTCCGGAAAAATAGTTCGGGGTGTTAGCTCAGTTTGGTTCAGAGCACTTGCTTGACAGGCAAGGGGTCACTGGTTCGAGCCCAGTACATCCCACGAAGATAATTTGGAATCAACTCGCCTGGCTGGTTGTAATAAATTGATTCCTATCCCACGGCAAAGTGGTATCCAACTCCCTTGATGGTAATGATCTCGATCGCCGGGTCATCCTTCAGATAGTCGCGCAGCCGGGTAATGTACACGTCCAGTGTCCTCGAGTTAAAGAAGGAGTCATCCCCCCAAAGTTGAAGGAGAATGTCTTTTCGCTGGGTGGCGGCATTGCGATTGCGCGCCAGCATGCTGAGAAGTTTTTCCTCGCGATGGGAAAGCTTGCGTACATTATCGCCGATCCTGAGCTCATGTCGCCCGGGGTTGAAAAGGAATTTTCCGATGACCAGGTTTTCGGGCACGTCACCGGGTTTGGGCTGGCGGGTGATTCGAAGCAGATTGTTGATTCTCACAATTAACTCCTCCATGCTAAAAGGCTTCCGGATATAGTCATTACCACCTGATTCGAAACCCTTCAGAAGATCCTCAGTCTGTACTTTCGCGGTGACAAATATGATCGGGACGGAGGGATGAGACTGGCGGATTTCCCGGGCAAGCGTGTATCCGTCTTTGAACGGTAACATAATATCCAGCACACAAATGTCTGGTGTCATCATGGCGACGGTCTCAGCCACTTTTTTGCCATCGGCGAGCATCGTGACCTCAAATTCGCGGCTTTCCAGGCTCTCCTTTACGATTCGGCCGAGAAATGGTTCGTCCTCAACGTACAGAATACGCGTCTTCATGTCGGCGTGGCAATGAAACCGTAAAACAACTTCCCTTTCCCGGGGCGCTCTCCACCTCAATCGTTCCATTGTGGCTTTTCACTACTGCTGCCACGTAATTGAGTCCAAGGCCGTAGCCCTTTGTATTGTGAACATCGCCATTAGGAACACGGAAGAATTTTTCAAATATCCGGCTTTTGTATTGTTGCTCTATTCCAATACCAGTATCCCGAACTGCTAACTGGAGGTCGTCCGGTCTACCGTTGATGCGCACTTCAATCGGCCCACCTTCCGGACTGTACTTAACTGCATTATCCACCAGGTTGTAGATTACGTTCGTAAGATGCGGCGCGCTGCCGGTGAGCACAAAATCCGATCCGGATTTTTGGAGATGAACAGTGATGTTCTTCTTCTCGAAGAGTAACGTCATTGAATCCAGCACCTTTTGTACCATCGCATCGAGATCCAATTGTTCAAATCTGATCTGAACGCCGCGCTCTTCAAACACCGCTGTCTTTAGAATATTGTCGGTGATAAGGGATAGCCGGCTCAACTCGTTTTGAGCCATGTCAAGGTATTCGTTGGTCCGCGTTGGGTTTTCCATCACATTGAAGTTTCGCAACGCTTCTATTGCCACACTCGCCGTTGCCACGGGAGTTTTTAGTTCATGGGTGACATTGCTGATAAAATCGTTCTTAATCCGCATCAGCTGCTGTTGGGCTGAGAGGTTCCGATACATGATGTAAAAAGCGGCAGCGATCAGCGACGTGAGAAAGAGTGAGAAAAATATCTGAGGCATTATCCGGGCGAGTAACAGTTTCTCAACGTTGTGAAAAGAAACGGAAAACTGGTTGAAAGGCCCCAGGCTCACCACATCGGAGGTAAATCTTTCGCGGCGGCGGGCAAGGGACTTGAAAGTCGGAGTTTCCTTCGGCACCCTCAGCGCTTTTACCTCAAACAGCGCCCGAATCCCAGCCTCTTGAAGCACTTTGTAATATCTTACCTCAATGCTGTCGATGCGCAGGGAGTCTGAACCGAGTCGGAACACATACGTCTGCGGACCGCCGTCCGAAAGCCTGGCCGTAAATGGCCGCATGAATGTTAGCAATGAATCTTTTTCAATGCCTTCGGTTACGATCTCGACTCGTGAGATCCGTTCGACCGTATCTTTGAGAAAGATTCTCCCGTGAACCTTGCCGGGACGCGCCGAGTCCAGCCACACCGGCTCAATATTGCGCCGGATGAGGGAGTCATGCATGGCGATGAGCGTGTTGCGGAACAGGGTATTGGTTTCCCTGTGAAAGTCTGCACCGGCCTGTCTGTACAGATCCCGAAGCCAAAGGAACTGCAGGAACAACAGCAACACGATGCTGGTGGTCATCAGCGCAATAGTAATTGTGTTTTTTGACAAGGGCATCATCGCAAACTGCAATCACAAAAGTAACGGGTTTTGTTCCGGACCGAATTCAAATTAACCTTAATTAACATTCCTTTCAGAACCATTAACCCTGCCAGCGCATCAATAGGCGTACTTTTACGGTAGAATGAAAATTTCGAACACCATGAAACGGATACTACTACTTGCCGGCATGCTCACATGCTTTGCAGCATTGCACGTCGTTTTCGGACAAACGGAAGGATCAATAACTTATGAAACCAAGGTGAACGTCCACCGGACTTTACCGAAGGAACGCGAAGACATGAAAAGCATGATCCCGGAGTTCCGATATATCAAGGATCAGCTCGTCTTCAACGATGAATCTTCTCTCTATAAGCCGGTTGAGGAAGAGGAAGAAGAGGAAATTGAACAGGGCGCGATTCGCATGCGAATCCAGCGGCCTCGAAATGAGACCTACATCAACTCTCAGTCATTGCACCGGGTCAGGCTCCAGGAATTCATGGGCAAGAAATATTTAATCGAGGATACGATCAAACTGATGGGCTGGAAGTTTGGCACTGATCAGAAAGAGATTCTTGGATATTTGTGCAAGCAGGCAAGTTTCTTCAATGAAGAACGGAAACAGACGGTCGTCGCCTGGTACACCGACCAACTTCGACCTTTCCTTGGCCCCGAGTCATTCCATACTCTTCCCGGAGCCGTGCTGGCCGTGGATATCAACGATGGCGAACGTGTGATTACGGCGACGGCAATCGACATCCATCCATTGAAAAAGAGTGAGTTGAAGATTCCTTCGGGAGGCACGAAGATGACTGAGGAGGAATTCCGAAAGTTCAGTGAAGAACAAATGGAAAAAATGCGCGCTAACGGCGGAAACGTCATCATCAGGAATTAATACTGAGTTGGGTCAATACGACGATATTTTTTCAAATTCAACAATGAAGAAACTACTGGTCCTTTGCTGTGTTTGCGTCAGCTCGATCGCTGTGGCGCAGAAGTCATTTATAAAAGGTGAACTCACCGACACACTGAACAACGTGTTACCAGGCGCCACCGTTCTGGTGCTCAGCCATTCGGACTCATCGCTGGTAAACTTTGCGGTCAGTGGCGCCGATGGATCTTTCACGATCAGGAATATCAATAAGGGCCAATACCTCTTTAAAGTCACCTTCCTGGGATTTCGGACGTTTACAAAAAGTATCTTGGCAACCGATGCAGAGGGTGTGATTGACCTTGGGAGGATTAAGCTCGAGCCGGCAATTAACGAACTTGATGCTATCGAAATCAGACCGGAGGCAGCACCCGTGACGGTTCGTCATGATACGATTGAGTTCAATGCAGGTTCTTTTAAGACAAAAGAAAATGCCGTCGTAGAAGATCTTCTTAAGAAATTACCCGGCGTGGATGTGGATAATGAGGGAAATATTACCGCGCAAGGTGAACAAGTCCGTCGGGTAACCGTCGACGGAAAAAACTTTTTTGGAAACGACCCAAAAGCCGCAACACGAAACCTGCCGGCCGATGCGGTCGACAAAGTACAGGTATTCGACAAGAAGTCTGACCAGGCGATGTTTTCAGGAGTGGATGATGGCCAACGGGAGAAAACAATCAATCTTGCCCTAAAGGAGGAGAAGAAGAAGGGGGCATTCGGAAATATCGTCGGGGGGTTGGGCACCAATGATAGGTTCCAGGCCCGGGCGAACATCAATCGGTTTACGAAGACCCGCCAGCTGTCTTTTCTTGGCATGGCCAACAACGTGAATGAGCAAGGCTTCTCCATCGATGAATACCTCAACTTCACGGGCGGGGCCCAGCAGATGATGGGTGGTGGCGGCATGCGCTTCGTGATTGGTGGTGACAATAGCAACGGCGTGCCCTTGAACTTCGGTAATCGTGCAAATGGGATCATGACCAACTACGCCGGTGGTGTGAACCTGAATAACGAGTTTGGGAAAAAAACAGAACTGAACGGGAGCTACTTCTACAGCCACCTTGATCACAACCGCGACCAGACAACGTTCCGCGAAAACGCTTTTCAGGATGAGCGGTTTAGTTCTAATCAAAATGATATCCTGGAAAATAGCAATGACAACCACCGGATGAACTTCACGCTGGATCATCGGGCGGACTCTGCCAATTCCTTCAAGCTTACAGGCAGTGTCAGCTATAATGAAACAGACGGCACCTCCCGGTCAACGAGCGAAAGCTTCGCGACCAATGATATGTTGCTCAACAGGAACGAAAGAATGACCCTCTCCTCGGGAACGAATTTTAACCTGAATACTTCCCTCCTGTGGAGACACAAGTTTTCACGGAAGGGACGAAATTTTTCCGCGAACGTGGGTTTGACTACCGGAGACAATGAACGAGATGGATACCTCCAGGCTACGAACGAATATTTCCAGTTCAACCCGCGACAGGTGTCGATGGAACAACGATCGGATCAGGAAACGAGAAACTTGATGTACTCCGGCACGTTCACATACACAGAGCCCCTGGGCGGCAGGAAGTTTCTCGAGGCCAGCTACTCCTATCGCGCAAACAGGAATGACGTGAGCAGACTGGTTTTCGACATCGCTAATGAAGGCAACGTGTTCCTCGATTCACTCAGCAACGAGTATCAGAGTAATTTTGAATACCACCGCGCCGGATTGAACGTGAGAATATCGCGCAGTGCCTACAACCTTGTGTTGGGGGGCAGCATGCAGTATACCGACCTGCACGGCGACCTCACCCTTCGCAACGTTCAGATCGACCGGTCATATCAGAATCTGTTGCCTTCGGTGCGATTTAACTATGACTTCTCAAGCTCGAGGAGCCTGACTTTCGATTATGAGACGAACGTTCAGGAACCCAGCATACAGGAACTGCAGCCTGTTGTTGATAACAGTGACCCTTTGAATATCTATGTTGGAAATCCTGACCTGAGACCGGCCTATGATCAGAGCTGGCGTCTGAGCTACCACGTATTTAGCCCTGTGAGCTTCCTCAGCTTCTTCACCTTTTTTAATGTGGATTATATCACGAACGCCATTACAAATTCCAGGAGCGTAAACGATGAGTTTGTGACCGTTACCAAGCCGGTGAATGTCGATGACAACATGGTTGTAAGTCTCAATTCTACAGTAAGCTTTCCGGTGAACAAGATCAAAAGCCGGTTCACATTTGGTGGTAGTTTTAGAAATAGACGCACGATCAATGTGCTCGATGAGATTGCGAGCACCATAAACCAGCAGGTTGCGGGGGGCAATTTCAGGTATTCCTTCCGGTTCAAGGAAACTTTCGATTTGAGTCTGACCGCGCGACTTGATCGCCAGCTCACCAGGTACACGTTTGATCAGCCTGATCAACTTTTCCTGAACAATTCATACACCGCTGAAGCGAACCTTACCTTCCTGCGAAATTTCAACCTGAGTTCCGACTTTGAATTCCTTCAATATGAAGATCGGGTCAGAAATGAAACGCGTGAAATTCCGTTGCTCAACTTGTCGCTGTCGCGATTTGTATTCAAGAACAAAGCCGGTGAAATAAAAGCGTCAGTTGTAAACTTGCTTGACAAGGCACTGGGCATTAACCAAACAGCCAGTCTCAACTACTTTGAGAGACAGACAACCAATTCGCTCGGCCGATATTTTCTCCTGACTTTCACTTACGCGCTGAACAAACAGCTTAATCCCATGGGAATGCGCCGCGGAGGTGGTATTCGGATTATGAGGGGCGGATGATTCAGCAAAAAAGTTGCTGACTTAAACACATTCCCGCGCGATTGCTGGTATCTTCGTAACATGAGGACACTGTTACTTGCAACCTGTTTCTTTATGGTTTTCGAAGCGGTGGCACAGGGGATCTATATTCCGAAGTTTGATCTTCAGGGACATCGAGGCGCCCGCGGGTTGATGCCTGAAAATACCATCCCGGCATTCTTGCTCGCCCTTGATTCGGGGGTAACTACACTCGAGATGGACCTCGCCGTCACGGCTGATAAGGTCATCGTAATTTCTCATGACCCCTGGATGTCTGCCTCGATCTGTCTGCAGCCGGACGGGAGCGAAATTCTGAAAAAAGACGAGCGCTCGTTCAAGATTTATGATATGACCTATGATGAGGTGCGCCAGTTCGACTGTGGCTCCAGAGGCAACGAGCGATTCCCCGAACAGCAGAAAATGATTGCCGCAAAGCCTCGATTGGTTGACGTGATTATGGCGGTAGAAGATCATATCCGGAGTGTTACCCAATACGAGTGTGATTATAATATCGAGATTAAGACCTCGCCGGAAGGAGATAATAAGTTTCACCCCAGCCCCGAGGAGGTTTCGGAAATGGTCTACACATTGCTGAACGACTATCTTCCAATGAAGCGCGTTGTTATTCAATCGTTCGACTTTCGGGTGCTCAGGTACTGGCACGACAAACACCCGGAAGTTCGCCTTTCGGCCTTAGTCGAAAACACCGGCAGCGTGAGCCGGAACCTGAAGAGCCTGGGATTCAAACCCGCGGTCTACAGCCCCGAATTCAGCTTGCTTTCAAACGATGATATCCGCGACCTCCATCAACAGAAGATCCGGGTGATCCCCTGGACTGTAAACGACTTGTCGGATATGCGGCGAATGCTTCAAATGAACGTTGATGGAATCATAACCGATTACCCGAATCGCGCAGCACAGTTGGGCCTGGGCATCAAGCGCCCGAAGAACTGATTTTCAACAATTTTCAACTTTAAATTTTGTCCCGTATCCTTGCAGAAAAAAGTTCGCAATGAGCCGGAAGTATGATGTTTATGGCATGGGCAACGCGATCGTGGACATCGTGACCGAGGTTGATGTTGATTTTTTCACCCGCAACGAGATCGAAAAAGGAGTCATGACCCTTGTCGATGAAAAGAGACAACATGAACTCCTCAAAGCCATAGATATGAAGAAGAGCCGGATGTCGTCTGGCGGATCGGCGGCCAATACGATGATCGGCTTGAGCCAGTTTGGCGGCTCGGGTTTTTACTCGTGCGTGGTGGCGAAAGATGCTCTCGGAAAATTCTTCCTGGAAGACCTTCGCCGCAACAACATCGACACGAATGCGAACTACGATTATTGTTCGGAGGGAATAACCGGAAAATGTCTGGTCATGACCAGCCCCGATGCGGAGCGTACCATGAACACGTTTCTCGGCATTAGCTCGAAACTGTCGCGAGATCATCTCGATGAAGAAGCGATCCGGAATTCATCATACATCTACCTTGAGGGGTATCTCGTCACCAGCCCGGACGGCCTGGAGGCCATGAAGACGGGCAAGAAAGTTGCCGAACGAAACAACGTAAAGACAACGCTGACGTTTTCGGACCCGAGTATGGTCAAATATTTTTCGACCCAAATGAATGAAGTCATCGGGGCCTCGGTCGACCTGTTGTTTTGCAATGAAGAAGAAGCGATGATCTTCACCGGGACGGACAATCTAATGGACGCCCGCGAACAGCTGAAAGGAGTGGCCAAACATTTTGCCATTACGCTTGGCGCGAACGGCGCCCTGATCTTTGACGGCGACACGTTTATTAACATTGAGCCGTACAGGGTCAAGGCTGTGGATACAAATGGGGCGGGCGACATGTTCGCTGGGGCCTTTCTTTATGGGATAACCCATGGCCATAGCTACGCCGAAGCGGGCAAGCTGGCATCGTTGGCGTCAGCCAGGGTCGTTTCGCAGTTTGGTCCCCGCCTGGAACCCGACCAGGTCAAGAGGGTGATGGGTGACCTGCTTGCCTTTTAGATTCGGGCCGAATCCATTGAAATCACAGGCGTGTCTTGTAAATACTAAAAATCCTCGGCATCTTTGCAGCCCGATTTTTGGGGCAAAAAGCATTAGATCATGAAACGCACTTTTCAACCTTCAAAACGAAAGAGAAAGAATAAGCACGGATTCCGGGAGCGGATGGCAACCGCCAATGGACGCAGGGTGCTGGCGTCCCGACGCGCCAAAGGAAGAAAAAAACTCACCGTTTCTGACGAAAAAACGCTTAAGCACAAGTAAGCATTTCGGGCAGGCAAGCTCACGGTTGAGCTTTTTTGATAATTCAGGTAAATTATCCTTCCGTTTCACGCCTGAATGCCATTGAAGACAAGCGCCCGACCTCCTCTGACTTTTCGAAAACAAGAGAGACTTCATCGCGAGAAGCCAATTCAGGACCTTTTTGCCAAGGGGTTCTCGTTTTATTCATTTCCTTTTAAGGTGTACGGGATGCACAATCCTGACCGCGACTGTCCGTTTCATCAAGTGATGTTTTCGGTTTCCAAACGGAATTTCAAGAAGGCCACGGACCGGAATCTAATCAAGAGGAGAATGCGGGAAGCCTTCAGATTGAATAAGCATCTTATTGCCGCTTCGAATAAAATGTTCATTGCGTATATTTATAGCGCAAATGAAATCCTAACCTTTGCACAGATTCAGGAACGATTAGTTAAAACGTTTAACCGTTTTGAGCATGTGGAGAAGAAGTAAATGGTCAGTGATCCTGGCCACCCTGATTGTTGTAGTTTTTGCCTTTCGCGAGCCCGCCGAGAAATATTTTGACATTGCCAAGAGCCTTGACATTTTCGCAACACTTTTTAAGGAGGTGAATGCTTACTACGTTGATGAAGTTGATCCTCAAAAACTGATCCGCAAGGGCATCGATGCCATGCTGCAGTCTCTCGATCCGTACACGGATTATATTCCGGAGGATGAAATTGAATCGTTCCGGATAACAACCACTGGTCAATACGGTGGGATTGGTGCGCTGATCGGCGTGGTCAATAAAAAAACAGTAATTACTCATCCCTACCGGGATTTTCCTGCGTTCAGGGCAGGATTGAAAGTCGGAGACGAAATTATCGCCGTCGATGGCAAAATGGTTAAAGGAAAATCAACGGCCGAAATCAGTACATTGTTAAAGGGGCAGCCGAAATCAGAAGTAGAGGTCCGCGTTCGTCGCGTCGGTGTTAAAGAAGACATTGCTCTAACGATCAAGCGTGAGAAGATCAATCTGAGCAACGTGACCTACTACCACTTGGTTGATCCTGAGATCGGTTATATCAAGCTCGATGATTTTACTCCGGGAGCTTCCCGCGAAGTATCGGACGCGGTGGTTAGCCTGAAAGAACAAGGCGCAAAAAAGCTTATTCTCGACTTGCGGGAAAACCCGGGCGGCCTGCTGCATGAAGCGGTAAATATCGTGAGTCTGTTTATTCCCAAGGGTAGCGAGGTGGTTTCGACAAAAGGCAAGGTGGATGAGTGGAACAAGAAGTACAACACCCTCAACAACCCGGTCGACACCGAGATACCTATTGTCGTGCTGACCAGTGGTGGAAGCGCGTCGGCATCCGAGATCGTTGCGGGGGCACTCCAGGACTACGACCGCGCCGTTCTTGTCGGTGAAAAGACATTCGGCAAGGGGCTGGTTCAGACTACCCGTCCGCTATCGTATAATTCGCAGCTGAAAGTAACCACGGCGAAATACTATATCCCTAGCGGGAGATGTATCCAGGCGATGGATTACACCCACCGTAGGGAAGACGGTACTGTTGTGCGTATAGCTGACTCGTTGAAGGTTGAATTTAAGACGAAGAACGGAAGAACTGTATACGATGGAGGCGGGCTTGACCCCGACGTCCCCGTAGTTGACGAAGTGATGGGACCCGTTGCGGAAGCCCTAATCAACTCCGGTCTAACTTTCGAGTTTGCGTCGAAATACTGCGGTGAGCATCAGAAACAGCCGGCATTCAACACGTTTGCCTTGACCGACAGGGAATTCGATGAATTTGTCGCGTGGGTAAGAAGCCAGAAGTTTCAATACACCACCGCCCTCGAGCGCAGCATGCACGACCTGCTTGAAGATGCGAGAAAGGAGCGGTTCTATCCGGAACTTGAAGCGGAACTGAACAGTCTCAAAACAAAGATCGAGATCAACAAGACCAATGATTTGTACCGGTTCAAGTCGGAGATAAAACAAATACTGGAAGAACAGATCGCCTTCCATTATGCCCTCGTTCAGGGTCAGGCAGAGGTTTCCATTGCGCGCGACAAGGAAATCCAGGAGGCGAAAAAAGTATTGAATGATCCCGATGCATATCAGGCGCTCCTGTCGCCGCAGGAATGGCATTAATCCTGAGCATTGAAACTTCGGGCGCCAACTGTTCTGTTGCGCTCCACCATGACGGGACGATCGTAGGTTTTGTACAAGTCGATTTTGCGCAAGCCCATGCGGCCCGGCTGGCTCCCCTGATTGACCAGGTTTTTAAGGATGCTTCTCTGTCGCCGCGCAGCTTAAACGCTGTAGCGATATCGGCGGGACCGGGTTCGTACACAGGCTTGAGGATCGGGACCTCAACGGCAAAGGGGATTTGTTTCTCGCTCGCAATACCATTGATCGCTGTCAACACCCTGGACCTTCTCGCTTATCAGGGTAGGAAAAAAGTTGATGATAGCAACGCCCTGCTGTGTCCAATGATCGACGCGCGCAGGATGGAGGTTTATTGCCAGGTCACCACCAGCGACCTCTTGCCGGTCCAGCCAGTGGAAGCGCGAATTGTCGACGAAACCAGTTTTCAAGAACTTTTGGCACTTCATAAAATGTTCTTCTTTGGCGACGGAGCGGCGAAATGCGAAACCGTGATCACTCATGCGAACAGTTTTTTTGTCGCAGGTGTCCGTGCTGAGGCGTCGTCACTGGGTGTCATCGCAACGGAGAAATTCCGCCGGCAGCAATTCGCAGACCTTGCAGGGTTTGTTCCGTTTTACCTGAAAGAATTTGTAGCGAAGAAAGCTCAACCATTTTTTTGATTGGCTGTGGAAGATAACGATAAGGAGATTATTAATCGCGTAGCCGCCAGTTCGTTGGTGACGCTCGATCTGGAGGATTACTATGTCGCCGGCGAGCGCGCTGTCATCGATATAGCCGGACAGTTGTTTGAAGGTTTGGTATTACGCGAGCGTGACTTCAGGTCATATATCCGTTCGACTGACTGGTCGCGCTACCAGGATTGCTTTGTAGCCATCACGTGTTCTCAGGATGCAATTATTCCAACGTGGGCATACATGCTTCTGGTGTCAGCCGTTCAGCCTTACGCCCGGAAAGTTGTTTTCGGGACGCTGGATGACCTTGAGACCAGGATATTTTTGGATGAGTTTTCAAAAATCGACTGGAACAAATTCCAAAATGCCAAAGTTGTGATCAAAGGTTGCAGCAAGGTTAACGTGCCGGCGGCGGTTTATGTCGAAGCGACGAACTTGCTGATGCCCAGGGCCTCAAGCATCATGTTCGGCGAGGCTTGCAGCACGGTCCCCGTTCACAAGAAATCCAAAAAGTAATGCCGTTTGCTGGTGGAATAGTTTGTTGATAACTATTTCAGTTTTCGTTTTGCCGCAGTCAAAACGGTCTTTACTTTTGAGGCCCTTTTGGAGTGGCCGCGATGATTTCAAATAAAAAACAGCGGTAGTTGCAAGGGACTTTTCAAAAGGTTACTTTTGCACTCCCAATTCAAAAGAGGGCTGAAATCGGAAGGATTTCACCTCCGTCGGGACCCGGCGGTACAACAGCAATCAGGTTTTTCTTGAAACCTCAATGACTACCAGGTTGGTCAGTCACAACGTTCTTTGAATGAATGATAATTGATAGCGGACGCCCCTGACT
>CAZLWX010000038.1:0-18444 GCA_964563295.1 uncultured Roseivirgaceae bacterium
GGAGAGTGATTGCTGGGAGTTCATGTGTGGTAGATAATGTCCACGGTCCACGGTCGACAGTCGACGGCAGAGTCGAGTTTCGAGGAGAGTGGTTGCTGCGAGGAAATGGGTTGCGGGTAAAGTCCATAGTCCATAGTCCATAGTCCATGGTAGAGTGGTGTTGCGAGGAGAGTGATTGCTGGGAGTTGATGTGGGGTAGATAATGTCCACGGTCGACAGTCGACGGCAGAGTCGAGTTTCGAGGAGAGTGGTTGCTGCGAGGAAATGGGTTGCGGGTAAAGTCCATAGTCCATAGTCCATAGTCCATGGTAGAGTGGTGTTGCGAGGAGAGTGATTGCTGGGAGTTGATGTGGGGTAGATAATGTCCACGGTCGACAGTCGACGGCAGTGAAGCGTTAGGATTCAGATTCTGGCAACGAGTGCAGTTCGGACCTGCAATCAGATGCGACAAAACCACTAAGGCCCGAAGAGACAAAGAATGCCTCCCCACGGAACCCGTAACCCGGAGCGACGGTACACTCGTTCTCCCACAGGCGCCCCTTTGTTCCCTAAAAGAAGCCAGCGCGCTCATCACAAGTCCCAAAATAACAATAGCACAATAGCACATTAGCACAATAGCACATTAGCACAATAGCACATTAGCACAATAGCACAATAGCACAATAGCACAATAGCACCCCATCGCCCGAACATGTCTCCGTAATTTTTCGTACTTTTATATAAAACCAGCGTACGCCATGGCCGAGAAGTTCACCGAAAAAGAGATAAACCCGCTTCCCAGCATCGAACATTGGGAGGATGATGTCCTGAGCCGTTACCCGTCGCCAGAAATGCCTTCGAAGGCAAAGGAGGGATATCGCAACTACGCCGAACCCACCCGGGATACGGTGCGTGAGTTTTACCGACTTAACCATCAGCACCAGACGTATGAGTTCGTCACGGAGAAGAAGAAGGAATTTCTGCAGTTTAATAAGAAAGAGTTGAAGGTGTGGGAGGCGATGGAATTTCTGAATACGCTCGTTGATGACTCCGATCCTGACATCGAGCTCGACCAACTCCAGCATTTGTTGCAGACCGCTGAAGCGATACGAAAGGATGGTCATCCGGACTGGTTCGTACTGACCGGTTTCATCCATGACATGGGGAAAGTGCTATGCCTCTTCGGCGAGCCTCAATGGGCTGTCGTCGGTGATACATTCCCAGTCGGATGCAAATTTTCAGACAAGGTAGTCTACCCCGAGTTCTTTGCCTTGAATCCGGATTCTATGGACGAGCGATACAATACGACATATGGGATTTACTCCAGCGGGTGTGGACTTAATAATGTGACCATGTCATGGGGCCACGACGAGTACCTGTATCAGATGACAAAGGACTACCTGCCCGAGCCCGCACTTTACATGATCCGGTATCACTCATTCTACGCACAACATCGCGAACATGCGTATGAGCACCTGATGGACGATCACGACAGGGAAATGTTCAAATGGGTCAAGAAGTTTAACCCATATGATCTGTATTCCAAGAATCCAGTGCCGCCGGATGTCAATAAGCTTCGGCCATACTACGAAGACTTAATTGCCAAATACCTGCCAACTACCGTCAGATTATAGTCTAATCCCGGGCGGGTATGCTCGATAAAACCAGGCTTCAGCACTTTCGCAATCTCATCTCATTGGCTGCCGCTGATGGCAAACTCGATGAAGCGGAAAAAATGGCGCTGTCGAAGATTGCCTTTGAAAGGGGCATACCCCTTGACAGACTCAACGTCATGCTGACGCACGCATCGGAATATCAATACCTGATTCCTCAAAACAAGGTCGACCGCGGTACACAGCTCACTGAAATGATTGATATCGCCCTGGTCGACGGCGAGTTCTCGCAGGCCGAATACGAGTTGATTCTTTCCGTGTCGGAAAGGCTCGGTTTTGGCCAAAACGAGGCCGAAGAGTTGATCAGCGCCCACCGCGCCCGCAAGTCCCACGAATAAATTTTGAGTTACCCGCATAGGGGGAAACCAGGGCCTAATTGTCTGAATGGGAAATAACCCATTAAGACTACATGAACAAGATTTTTCGAATTGTCATGGCAACGGTCCTTTCACTTGTTGCCGGACTCTCATCTGCACAGCGACTTCAGCAGACAATACGAGGAACGATCGTCGACCAGGCCAGCCAAATGCCACTCGTGGGCGCCAGCGTGATGGTTATCGGTAGCTCGCCAGTTATCGGCGGCGTGACGGATCTCGACGGTTCATTTCGCATCACCAGTGTGCCCGTTGGCCGGGTGAGCTTGCGCGTCACCTTCATTGGATATGAGGAGAGAACCATTCCGAACCTGCTGATAACTTCTGCGAAAGAAGAAGTGCTGACAATCGAACTGACTGAGTCGGTGAACTCGCTCGACGAAATTGTGATTACCGCCGATGAAGACAAGACCGTTGCACTGAACGAGATGGCAGTCGTTAGTGCCCATACGTTTTCTGTTGAAGAGACCCAGCGATATGCAGGTTCGTTCGACGACCCCGCCCGGATGGTGTCTACATTTGCCGGTGTGAATGGCAACACCGAAGGGAACAACGACATTGTTGTCCGCGGCAACTCTCCCAAGGGAATCTTGTGGCGCCTGGAAGGAATTGCAATTCCCAATCCTAATCACTTCGCGGGTGAAGGGTCGACGGGGGGACCTATAAACGCCCTGAGCAGCAAAATGCTCAGCAACTCCGATTTTTTCTCAGGCGCCTTCGCACCGGAGTATGGTAATGTGACTTCCGGTGTTTTCGACATGAAGCTAAAACGCGGAAACAATGAACGACGGGAGTACACAGCTTCGGTCAGTACCCTGGGATTGGATGTCACCGCGGAAGGGCCTTTCAGCCGAGGATCCCGAGGGTCGTACATAGCGAATTATCGCTATTCCGCCCTGGACCTTCTTGACAAGGCAGGTGTCGTCGACTTCGGTGGTGTACCGCGGTACCAGGACATGTCATTCAAGGTGCAGATCCCGGTCAACGAACGTCATCATTTCGCACTCTTCGGAGTCGGAGGCGTAAGCGGCATCGACACAGAAGAACAGTTGGATCCCGACGACGAAAACCGTGTCACAGGCAAGTTCGCTGGTCGAAATAAGTTGGGTGTTGCGGGCCTGACACATACATTCCAACTCAATGACCAGATGTACATCAAGACATCGGTGGCGGCCACGGGTACCGGCAACGACTATCGTTTTATTGTACCGGATGATACCGACCAATTCTTTGAAGTACAGAGAGGAAATATTACGCACTCCTCGCTCGTTACAGCATCAACCTATAACTATAAAGTCAACGCGCGTCATAAGCTGGAAGCTGGGGTTATACTAACCCGGCTCGGCTATTCAATGGATGCAAACAGCTGGGATGCGGATCAAGAACAGCTTGTGAATCAAATTTCTGACTCTGGTCATTCGGGAATGGTCCAGGCGTTCGTGGGTTGGAAGTACCGGGTCACCGAAGACATCACCATGATCAATGGCGTGCACTATCTTCAATTCGCGCTGAATAAGAAGTTTTCTGTGGAGCCGAGAATTGCTGTTGATTGGAGATTAGGCGAGCGGCAATCGATAAGCGCCGGTCTCGGCCTTCACAGTAAGTTGGAAGGCGTTTCGACCTATCTCGCACATCAGTACATGCCTGATGGCACCACCTATCAGTCCAATAGAGACCTGGGAATTGGAAAAGCCGCTCACGCGGTCCTGGGTTATGGCCGGCAGATCAATCAGTATACGCGCATGAAGCTGGAGACGTATTATCAACACCTTTATCAGGTTCTGGTGGAGGACCTGCCAACCAGCACGTTTTCAATGCTGAATGTAAGTGAAGGCTACGTTGTCAGATCGCTGGTCAACGACGGTACGGGGAGAAATTACGGAGTGGAGTTTACGCTCGAGCGCCACTTGCACAAGGGATTGTATTACATGAGCACGGTGTCGCTTTTTCGCGCGTTGTATACCGCCAAAGACGGAGTTGAACGGAAATCAGCATTTGACAATAACTACGTCGCCAACCTGCTTGGTGGCAAGGAATTCCATGTTGGGAGTCCAGCGAAGAATAAGGTCTTCTTCATCAATACCAAACTCTTGCTGATCGGTGGTCAGCGGTATGCACCGATCGATCTCAATGCGTCGATAGGGGAGGGCAGAGAGGTGATCGACGAATCAAACCCGTTCTCGCAAAAGAGCGGCGATATATTCCGCACAGACCTTTCCATCGGACTGAGGCGCAACAGGTCGAATGTTACCACCGAGTGGAAATTTGATGTTCAGAACATCTTTAACAATCAGACTGTGCTGGGCGAAGGATATAATCACGTTACGGAGTCGCTGTACTACAGGCGTCAGTTGGGCATGCTGCCTACGATTAGCTATAAGGTAAGCTTTTAACAATTCCTGGTTCCGCGTTCCGCGTTCCGTGTTGTTCGGCGCCGTGAGCGCTGTGTACCGCCGTGGCCGCCGTGACCTTGGATTTTGAGCGAGGGGTTACGAAAATAGTTTCACTATTCCGTAGAGGGCAATGAGAAAAATAGAAACGATGCTGATCCAAAGCGCGGTGTCATACAGAAGCCCTGGTGTGAAGAATTGAGGTCTGGCATAACGGAAATGAACGGCGGCAAACACGATCAGCAACAACAACACTGACCCTATGAAGCCACCGGTCAAAATCATGACTACCGGAAGCTCAATGAACAGGTAGACCATCGCCCAAACCAATGGAATGACCCAGGCCAGCACAGCAATAACTCGTTTTCGGCTTTGGATGTTGGAAAAATCCAGCCACCCGAGTTGTCCGAAGATGTCGGAATAAAGTCGGGTCCAGGCCGCGAGGGTAGCGAACAGACTGGAGTACAACACGAAAAACGCTCCGACCAGGTACACAATCCGGATCCCGGGCCCCAGCGACTCAGTGTAAATGAGCGCCAGGGTTTCGATCACCTCCGTGCCTTCGGGCGCGATTCCTAGCCTGTTCAATATGGCGGCCCCCAGCAGATAAAAGGCCGCTGTTACGACTGTGTAGATGATCATGGCGAGAAATGCATCGAGTTGCATCACGCGGATCCAGCCCTTCGCCCTGCGACGCCAGTCATCAGTGTTCTCATAAGGTCCCGTGTATGCCGCGTAGCCTTTTTCGCGGCACCAATAGTTGTATGCGATGATCTCGTCGCTGGCAACTCCCGTGATCCCAAAGGCGCCAATCGCCACACTGATGATCGCTGGGGAGAGACTGAACATTTGATGCGCCAGGACTTCGGCGAACGAAAAACTGAACTCAGTAAGCTTTAACGCGTAGACCGCAGTAATAGTCAACGCCGTAAACATCGCGATCATGAACATCGACACTTTCTCAACAACGGTGTAGTAGCCCTTGAAGATCAGCAGCGATGTGCACACCGCCGATACGATCACCCACACCGGTATGCCGATACCAGGAACAAGCATGTTAAGGACAATCGCTGTGCTCCCAATCATACCGCCGAGTTGGATGACCTTGAACAACATGAGAACAAAAATCATCACGACGGACCAGCGCGCCTTCCCGATTAACGGTCCCGGCAACTGATGCATGGCCTGCATGGCGGTTTCCCCTGAAACAATAGTGTGCTTTCCAAATTCAAGCTGGACAGCCACTTTAACCAGACAACTGACGATGATGATCCAAAAGGCGACAAAACCCGCCCTCGCCCCAAGTGTGGTGGTAGCGATCAATTCTCCGGAACCCACAATTGATGCCGAAAGAATGAAGCCCGGTCCCAAATGCCTTAGCTTGCCTCTCAGCGTTTCGGGAGGCTCGCGTGTAGTCTTCTCAGCGATTGTGTAGGTGTCTGGGTTCACGGGTTGGTCGTGTTCTCGAGTTCGTCGGTTGGAAAATTGTCAATTTCTTCGTGGTAAGCAAATCTGCTATTGGCGGTTGGCGATTGGTCCCGATAGCAATCGGGATTGGCTTTTGGTGATTAATTGGTGCCTGGTTATTGCCTCTGGCCATTGCCTTTGGCTATTGCATTTTTCTGACGAGCGGGATGCTTTCCTTGATGAACCGTTTCTTCAACCTTCACCCGATTACGTAAGATTGTTTAGCCGGGTCGGATTGGCTTTAAGCCCCTGTCGCGATCGGTCAATACCTGAAAATCGCTTCGGGAAAATAAAATCCAGACCAGCGTAAAACAAGTTGATGAAGCAGCCGTTTAATACCCAATCTACCGCGACGCAGAGGACCAGGGAGTACGGGGACTTCGGTAGTCTATGGAATTACATGAAATCCCTTTGCATCTTACCCCTTTTTGCGGCCACCTCGTTGACGTGGGCGCAAACTGATTCAACGAAAGTTTACACTACATCCCGCGTTCAGGGCGAACCTCCCGTTATTGATGGAAAGCTGGACGATCCCGCGTGGGACCAGGTTGAATGGGGAGGTGGAGATTTTCGCCAGGCAAATCCCGATAAGGGCAAGCCAGCTAGTGCCCAAACCAGGTTCAAGATCCTTTACGACTCCAAAAACCTTTACATCGGCTTCAGAAACTTCGATCCAGAACCTGAAAAGATTGTGAGAAGGATGTCGCGGCGAGACGGCTTCGACGGCGACTGGATTGAAATCAACATTGACAGCTATTTCGATAAGCGCACGGCGTTCTCATTCACATCGTCGGTGTCGGGAGTGAAAGGCGACGAATATATTTCGGATAATGGCGACAACTGGGATCCGAGTTGGGATCCGATCTGGTATTTGAAAACAAGCATCGACGCTGAAGGTTGGGTTGCCGAACTACGCATCCCACTTAGTCAGCTTCGCTTTGCCGACAAAGAGGAACTCACGTGGGGCTTTCAGGTTCAGCGATATTTTTTCCGAAACCAGGAGCGCGCGGTGTGGCAATACATTCCGCCCGATGCCCCGGGATGGGTTCATCTATTTGCTGAACTCCGCGGGATTCGCGGGATTAAGCCACAAAAACAACTGGAGATCCAGCCCTATATCGTTGCGCAGACAGTGACGTTCGAAGAGGAGCCGGGCAATCCGTATCGAACAGGTAGGGCCTCTGGTGCCGACGTCGGTCTTGACGCCAAGATCGGGATCACCAGCGACATCACACTCGACCTCACCGTAAATCCGGATTTCGGTCAGGTAGAAGCCGATCCGTCACAGGTGAATCTGACAGCATTCGAGCTGTTCTTCGAGGAGCGAAGACCATTCTTCATTGAAGGTCGAAATATTCTGAATTTCCCCGTCTCGCAGATGAACAGCAACAACCTGTTCTATTCACGTCGCATAGGGCGACAACCACAGGGATGGGGCGATCCCGATCTGTCGGGTGAAGATGGGGTCGATGAGTATTCCAAATCAAACTCCAGGACCACCATTCTTGCGGCCGCGAAATTGACGGGCAAGAACAAAAAAGGATTTTCATGGGGACTTCTGGAAAGCGTCACGGCGCGCGAGTTCGCAGAGATCGATAGTCTCGGGCATAAACGACTGCAAACGATCGAACCGATGACGAACTACCTGGTCGCGCGTGCTCAACAAGACATTAACAAAGGAAATACAGTAGCGGGAGGAATGCTCACGGCCACCAACCGAAAGATCGATGATCCACGGCTGGCATGGTTGCATGAGGCCGCCTATTCGGGAGGATTTGACGTTCTCCATCATTGGAAAAACCGCATGTATTATGTCAGTGCCCGGGGACTATTCAGTCATGTGACGGGTACTAAAGGATCTATTTCCAACACACAGTTGTCGTCGGAACGCTATTATCAACGGGAAGACAATCACCACACCGAATTTGACCCTGACCGTACGGCGCTAACAGGAACAGGGGGGCAGCTCGTGGTCGGAAAGAAGAGTGGAAACCTGACGGCTGACCTGGGCGTTCTATGGAGCTCGCCGGGCCTGGAGTTGAACGACATCGGTTTTCTTGCGCAGACGGATGATATTTTCCAATGGTTCTGGATGGGATATCGCGTGCTTCAACCGAAGGGAATCACGAGGTGGCAGCGGTATAATATCAATCAATGGCAAGAGTATGATTTTGGCGGCCGCAACCTTGACGAGGGTTATAATTTCAACCTTCACGAAGAGTTCAAAAACTTTTGGCAAGCGGGAACCGGATTCACATACGTGGTTCGCAGCGCATCTAACGCCGATCTCCGCGGCGGACCTTCCATTCAATATCCGGGCTATTATAATCTCTTTTTATACACATCCACCGATCGCAGAAAAAAACTTCGTGCTGACATCGAGTGGGATTTTACGATTGGTCGTGAGCAATTTCGGCAAAGCTCCTCTCTATATACGAACCTCACATACCGGCCAATCGACGCCCTCAACCTTTCCGTTTCTCCCAGTATTTCGTACAACAATAACCACCTGCAGTACGTGGCCACAGCCGACGCCGAAGGGACGCCGCGATATGTGGTCAGCGAAATAGACCAAACTGTTGGAAGGCTGGTGGTGCGTGCAACCTATATGCTTACTCCGAATTTGTCAATTGAATACTACGGACAACCCTTCGGTGCTTCCGGAAAATATCAAAACTATAAATCCATCACCGACGCAGACGCTGCAGAGTATAGCAATCGCTTCGTTGCTATTCCAACGTCGTCGCTCACGGCATTGGGGAGTGGCTTTATGGTTGATGAGGACAATGACGGTATCAACGACTACGGTTTTAACAGACCCGACTTCAACTTTGGTCAGTTCCGCTCCAACATGGTTATTCGCTGGGAGTACATTCCCGGCTCTACGTTGTTCCTGGTATGGACCCAGGAGAAAAACGGCGCATTTTTCGATGAGGGCGGACCCCTGCATAAACGATATAGTTTTGATTTTCCACAGAAGGGGCAGAATATCTTTTTGGTGAAGTTTACTTACAGGTTTGTCTTGTGAGGTGCTACTATGATATTTTGCTGCTGTGAAAAAGTCGACGGCCCACAGTCGACTCCCGATATCGGGACCACGACTTGCGATCTGGAACTCCGGAACCCGGAACTTGAAACTACCAACTACCAACTACAAACTACAAACTGTTCCCACTGGGTCTACGGACTGATTACGACGGTATGGCGTAATGAAACAATATTCTCCCATGCCCTTTTTCTCTTCGCTTTCGCGAATTATTTTGCAGGGAATTGAACCCTATGTCCACCCCAATCCCCCAGCTTTTCGGAACGCCTCTGAAATCATCTGCGATAAAAGTTATGTTGCTCGGAGCGGGAGAGCTCGGCAAGGAGGTGACCATCGAATTTCAGCGCTACGGAGTTGAGGTAATTGCGGTAGACCGTTACGATGATGCGCCTGCGATGCAGGTAGCCCATCGTTCGCACACCATCCCGATGCTCGATGGGAAGGCCTTGCGCGCGGTAATCGAAATGGAGAAACCCCACTACGTCGTCCCGGAGGTCGAGGCTATTGCCACCGGTACATTAGTGGAGCTGGAGAAGGAAGGCTATACCGTGATACCGTCAGCGAATGCAACCAGGCTCACCATGAACCGCGAGGGCATTCGGACACTTGCGGCCGGTGAACTTGGTATCAAAACGTCTACCTATCGGTTTGCGGGTTCCCGTGATGAGTTTGCTTCTGCCATAAAAGAGATTGGGATGCCCGCCGTGGTTAAGCCCATCATGAGTTCTTCGGGGAAAGGACAAAGCGTTGTCCGCAGGGCTGACGACATCGACGCTGCCTGGAAATACGCTCAGGAAGGCGGCCGGAGCGGTGGCGGGCGGGTCATAGTAGAAGGGTTCGTCGAGTTCGACTACGAGATCACGTTGCTCACGATCAGGCACAAGGACGGCATCTCGTTTTGCGAACCGATCGGTCACCGTCAGGAGCACGGCGACTATCAGGAGTCGTGGCAGCCGCATCCAATGAATGCCATGGCCTTGCAGCGCGCGAAGGAAATCGCGACCAGGATCGTTGACGCTCTGGGCGGCAGAGGTATTTTTGGCGTCGAGTTCTTCGTCAAAGGGGATGACGTCTACTTCAGCGAACTTTCGCCGCGACCGCACGATACAGGCATGGTCACCATGATCTCCCAGGATCTTTCTGAGTTCGCCTTGCACGTCCGGGCGGTACTAGGCTTGCCCATTCCCAACATCAAACAGCATGGCCCGTCGGCGTCAAGCGTGATCCTTGTGCACGGGCACTCGCAGAATATTGCTTTCAGGGGAGTAGGGGATGCTCTGGCAAACGAGGATACCCAGGTTCGGCTCTTTGGAAAACCAGAAGTACAGGGAGAACGTCGAATGGGGGTATGCCTGGCACGCGGAAAAAGCATTGAAGAAGCGCGCGCAAAGGCCAATAAAGCCGCTGACCTGATAAAACCCATCCTGTAAAACCCAATCGGCTACCTGGCAAAGTATTTTTATGGAGGATGCTCCATGGACAGCATCGGAACCCAGATTGCATGGCTTTTTCTCCTGGCTATTCCGATTGCTTGTGTATCGTGGACGGTGACCCATGAAGAGATATTCCGTGAACCGAGGGAGTACTGTATCCGGCGCAGCGAAGATTGCCGAACCTTACCCGCGCGCAAATTTTTTTACATGTTCACGTGCGAGTATTGCTTCAGCCATTATGTTACTATTCTATTCATTGCGATCACCGGCTATCAACTGCTGCTTGACGATTGGCGAGGGTATCTCATCGCCTTCTTTGCCCTCGTGTGGATGGCCAATGTTTATATGAGTCTCTACGGCTTCCTTCGCATCGATCTGAAAAAAGAAAAGATCATCACAAAAAAGGAAGAGAAAACCATCAGGAAGTGATGCCCCGGAATGTGTAGCCGACGGATTATCATGCCACCAGCGGGACACTCTTTTTTGTTTCATTATCAGCCTTGAATTGTTCCGCTTCCGTGGAATTCTTCAACGCAGTTGTCGAGCTTTGGCCACTCGTGATTGTTTCCTGAACGACATCGAAATACCCTGTACCAACAAAGCTTTGGTGGCGTATGGCTCTGAAACCGTGGCTCTGCTGAAGAGCAAATTCTTTTTCCTGCAGCGCAGCATATCCCGCCATCCCTTTTTGACGGTAGGCAAGAGCTAGCTCGAACATGCTGGAGTTAAGCGAGTGGAAACCGGCGAGCGTCACAAACTGAAACTTGTAACCCATTTCCGATAACTGTTCCCGGAAGGTAAGCATTTCGCGCTCAGTGAGGTGCTTGGCCCAATTGAACGAAGGAGAGCAGTTGTAGGCGAGAATTTTTCCCGGATATTTGTCGTGGATGGCGTTGGCGAACTCGAAGGCATGGTCGAGGTCAGGAAGCGACGTCTCGCACCAGACCATGTCGGCGTACGGTGCATACGAAAGGCCTCTGTTAATAGCCTGGTCGATTCCATTTTTCACCTGGAAAAATCCCTCGTGGGTACGTGTTCCATGAATAAAAGCGCGGTCACGCTCATCGATGTCGCTGGTGAGTAAGGTTGCCGCATCGGCATCTGTCCTGGCAATGATGATGGTCGGGACGCCGAGCACATCCGCAGCGAGTCGGGCTGCCACCAGTTTGTCGATCGCTTCACGGGTTGGGACTAGTACCTTGCCGCCAAGGTGCCCGCACTTTTTAGCGGATGAGAGCTGGTCTTCGAAGTGGACTGCCGCGGCGCCGGCTTCGATCATCATCTTCATGAGTTCGAAGGCATTGAGGCTTCCGCCGAATCCGGCTTCTGCATCGGCGATAATCGGCGCCAGCCAATGGATGGTGCCTTCTCCGCTTTGATGCTGAATGCTGTCGGCGCGAAGCAGAGCATTGTTGATCCTCTTGACAACTGCCGGGACGCTATCAGCGGGATACAGGCTCTGGTCAGGGTACGTGTGGCCGGCGAGGTTAGCATCTGCTGCCACCTGCCACCCACTAAGATAGATTGCTTTTAGGCCGGCCTGCACTTGTTGTACGGCTTGAAGTCCCGTCAGGGCGCCGAGGGCCGTTACGCACTCGTCCTGATTAAGCAAGTGCCACAGGCGGGCTGCGCCCAATTTTCCGAGCGTGTACTCGATCCTCACCGAGCCTGCCAGCCGGGTTACGTCCTCTGCCGTGTAAGGGCGTCGGATACCGTGCCATCGGGAATCATGCGCCCAACTATCTTTCAACTCGACTGTTTTTTCCTTACTACTCATATATATAATGTTCTTTTTCAAGCTGATCCTTGTTATTGGATATGCAAATAGGCTTTTAGGGTGAGGAATTCTTCAAAATTGGGACTCAGCACGAGTCGATCGAGCAATAGCCTTGCCGTTGACAAGCTCAGCGTGTCTCCTCCCGAACGTTCAACACGCCTTCTGATAGATTCGAACTCCTCATCGCATATTTGATTGTATAATAATTCGTTGACGATATGACCATCAGTAGTTTTGACACGGTGGTTAATCCATTGCCATAGCTGAGCTCTGGAAATCTCAGCCGTTGCTGCATCCTCCATGAGGTTATATAGCGCCGCTGCACCAACACCGTTCAACCAGGAGTCGATATAAAGTAGGGCAACATTAATGTTGGTCCTGACGCCTTCGATGGTAACGATCCGCCCGGCTGAGGCAACATCCAGCAAGTCGTCGGAGTCGAATGGAATCTCCTCGCAGAGTACATCCTTCTGGTTTGGTTTTGACCCGAGCTTTTCATCAAAGACCTGGCGGGCTACCTCTACGAGTTTGGGGTGCGCTACCCAGGTTCCGTCATAACCCTGAGAGGCCTCGCGGATCTTGTCAGCTCTGACTTTTGAAATCGCTTTCACGTTGATGCTTTCATCTTTACAGGGAATGAAAGCCGACATGCCTCCGATCGCGTGAGCGCCTCGTTTGTGGCATATTTTCACCAGCTGTTGCGCATACGCCCTCATAAACGGCACTTCCATCGTGACGAGGGCCCGATCGGGCATTACAAATTCGGGGTGGACTCTGAATTTCTTGATGATGCTGAAAATATAGTCCCACCGCCCTGCATTGAGTCCGTCGATATGATCACGCAATTCATAAAGGATTTCCTCCATTTCGAATGCGGCGGTGATGGTCTCAATTAATACCGTGGCCTTGATAGACCCTTTTTCAAGGCCTAGCAGATGCTCCGCCGCGTTGAACATATCATTCCAGAGCCGCGCTTCGCGATAGCTTTCGAGCTTGGGGATGTAGAAGAATGGACCCGCCTGCTGGTCGGCGAGGAAACGGCCATTGTGGAATGCGAACAGCGCAAAATCAGCTATGGATGCGGAGACCTTTTTTCCATCGAGCAGGATGTGAGATTCGTCCAGGTGCAACCCCCGCGGCCTTACCTTTAACGTAGCGGTTGAGGAGTTTAGTGCATAAGTCCGTCCTTCCGGCGTTGTATGGGTTATTGTTCCGCGCACCGCATCGCGCAAATTCAGCTGGCCGTCGATAATATTCTCCCATGTTGGGGACGTGGAGTCCTCAAAATCCGCCATGTACACATTGGCTCCGGAGTTCAGGGCATTGATGATCATCTTTCGGTCCACAGGCCCGGTGATTTCCACCCTGCGATCTTGCAAGCATTCCGGGATCGGAGCAATCTTCCATTCGCTTTCGCGGATCTTTCTTGTTTCTCTCAACAGCGTTGGCTTTTCCCCGGCATCGAGCCGCCGCTGCCGGTCGACTCTGGCTTCGAGCAACGCCAGGCGTGTTTGGTTAAACTGATCATGCAGGTCGGCGAGAAACTCAAGAGCGTCCGGCGTGAGAATAGACTCGAAACCTGGCCTCGGCTTGCCCTTCACCTGGATACTGGATGTATGAGTAGGCGATATAATCATAGGTGGTTTGTGTTTAGGTTTGATTTTAGGCCTTAAAAAGTCCATACCGCCATCGTCGATTTTCGATGAATTTGTTACGTGGCATATTTTTTTCACGGAATGGCCCAGGGTCCCGGCAGTGAAATTCTCGTGATTTCCGACGGATTTTGCACAGTTGATGAGCTCTGACCCGCGAAAAAAAATTTTTCATCCGTCTTTAGCTTCAGACCGTCGGAGCCAGTGTCACGCTGGCTGTTCCAAAAGAAAGGATGGCAGGGGAGAGCTGCCAACGATGCCCTGTTGCCTAAAATGTGGAGCGCGTTAGGCCTGCCTTATTGCGGAGATCCCAAAATAATTGGTGTTTTGAACCCGCCCACGTGATTTATTTCGAGCAGTGACGAGTCAGATGAATGGTCAATCCGCCACCTCAGGGTTCGTCGCCCACCAGAAACTTTTGAAGGAACAGAATGGTGGCCAATTGTTGGTAGTCACTGTTTTCTTTTTTCCTGAAGCCGTGACCTTCATCTTTGGCAAGTAGATACCAAACTTCGTTGCCTTGTGCGCGTAGCCGCGTTTTCATCTGTTCAGATTCCGAGGCTGCTACGCGGGGGTCGTTGAGTCCCTGCACGATTAACAGTGGCTTGGTGATATTCTTTGCATTGTTCGCCGGTGAACATTATTCAGGTTGACCAGAATGCCCCGGCATATTGATCATGCTATTCTAACTCTTGCCTGGAGTCGTCGTCGGGTCTCGGCTGTAAATTATACTGCATGATGATCCGGGCGCACGTGTTCCAGCGCAAGACGGTGTCGTCATTGCGATCGGGTGCAAGCGCGTCGGCTTTTTCGTAGCAGTCCATCGCCTCCATGTACCATTCGAATGCGTCAAAGTCAGCTCCGGGTATCCCCGAATTCATTGCGGCGCTGCCCTGGCGTTCATGGATGATCCCGGTATAGTACAAACGCGAATATTGGTCCGCAAGCTTATTAGCAATCTCCAGAGCTTGCTTTGCGGCCCTCGAAGAAGCCGAACCAAACTGATCGGTAAGAGCAAGGAGCAGGACCACGCTTGCCTTCTGATGGTTGGGATCTGCCGCCAGAATATCCAGGCAGATACTCTCAGCAAGACGGGGTTCATTGAGTAGCCGGTAATGCTCGGCTTTGCTCAGCGCTCCATCAATCGCATCTTTTGACAGCGGCTTCAGCTTGAATACACGCTCGTCGGAGGTTTGTACTTTCATGCTGCATCTAAGTTACTTTTTTCTTAAAAAACGGACAAGCCGCTTGATCGGGTCGTAAAACCGGTCTGCAACGCGTTCTTTCAGGGGGATTATGGCATTATCCGTTATCGTTATGTTTTCCGGGCAGACATTCGTACAGCATTTGGTAATGTTGCAGAATCCAATGCCGTGTTTGTACTTAAGATCGGCAGTTCGGTCCTCAACGTCCAGTGGATGCATCTCCAGGGCGGCGTTGTATACCATATGACGGGGCCCGGCAAACTTTTCATGAAGCCAGTGCTCACGAAGAACATGGCAAACATCCTGGCAAAGGAAGCACTCGATGCATTTGCGAAACTCCTGCACGCGATCAATGTCGGCCTGGGCCATTCGCCACGTTCCGTCAGGAGCATCGGGAGCACGTGGGTTGAATTTGCGAATGCTTTTTTTCATTCGGTAGTTCACCGACACGTCTGTGACCAGGTCGCGGATCACAGGAAATGCTTTCATCGGCTGGACTGTTACCGGTTTGTCTGCAGGCAGCGATGCCATTCTGGTCATGCACATCAGGCGCGGGTGGCCATTGATTTCCGCCGAGCACGACCCGCATTTCCCTGCCTTGCAGTTCCAGCGTACGGCCAGGTCGTTGGCTTGTTCAGCCTGGATTTGGTGGATGGCGTCGAGCACAACCATACCCTCGGTGATCTCCGTCTTATATTCACGGAATTCACCGCCCGTTGAGGTTGTACGCCAGATGTTGAAAAGAACTTTTGCCATGCTGCGGCTCTTACGTTAGTTATTTCATTTCATCTATGACTTGTTTCAGGTCATCGCGCATGGCGGGCCTGGAGAGGCGCACCATTTCCATTTCGCCATTCGAGCTTTTCTTCACCGAGAAATTCGTGCTGCCGAAATCTTCGCTTTTCGCCGGGTAGTCGTCGCGGAAATGACCACCACGGCTTTCCTTTCTCTCAATCGCACATCGTGTGATGGCCTCAGCAACGGTAAGCATGTGATGAAGTTCAATGGCAGTATGCCAGCCTGGGTTGTAGCTGCGGTTGCCGGTACATCCGATATGAGCGGCGGTTTGTTGAAATTCCTTTATGTGCTCCAGCGCTTTTTGGAGCTCGTGGCCCTGACGAACGATACCGACATTATCCTGCATCATTTCCTGCAGGGACTCCTGTAGTTGGAATGGGTTTAGCGAATTATCGCGCAAGCCGCGCTCGAAAGGAGCGAGCGTCCAGGCGGCCAATTCATCAACCTGTTTTTGGTCGATCGTTGGCTCTGCATGTTCGGCGGCATACGTTGCCGCGAACTCACCCGCGCGCTTTCCGAAGACGAGCAAATCCGACAACGAATTACCACCCAGGCGGTTGGCGCCGTGGAGTCCTGCTGCACATTCTCCTGCCGCGAAAAGTCCTGGAATACTGGTCATCTGACTATCCGGATCAACACGAATTCCGCCCATCAAATAATGAGTGGTCGGCCCGACTTCCATCGCTTCCCTGGTAATATCGACTCCCGCCAACTCTTTAAACTGGTGATACATGCTGGGAAGCTTTTTGCGTATATGCTCTGCCGCATTCGGGAGTTTTTCCTTTATCCACGCAATGTCGAGGAATACTCCGCCATGTGGTGATCCCCGGCCTTCCTTGATTTCGCGACGAATGCAGCGCGCAACGTGATCACGCGTCAAGAGTTCCGGCGGACGTTTGGCATTCTTGTCACCCTGGGTGTAACGCCAGCCTTCTTCCTCGTCCGTTGAAGTCTGTGCCCGATAAAGTTCCGGGATATCATCGAACATAAATCGTCGGCCCTGGCTGTTCCGAAGCACTCCGCCCTCGCCGCGAACGCCTTCGGTGATCAGCAGGCCTCTGACGCTTGGAGGCCAAACCATCCCGGTAGGATGGAACTGAACAAATTCCATGTCGATCAACTCGGCGCCGGCATGATAGGCCATTGAAATGCCGCTGCCGGTGCAATCCCAGCTATTACTCGTGATCTTGTAAATCCTTCCCATTCCTCCAGAGGCAATGATAACGGCCTTGGCTTTGAAGAGCCGGAATTTGCCCTGCTCGCGGTCATAGCCGAAAACCCCTGCGATCCTGTCGCCATCTTTGAGCAGACTTACGATGGTGTACTCCTGGTAGAACTCTATTCCCTGGTGAATCCCATGATCCTGGAGGGTGCGGATCATTTCGAGTCCAGTACGGTCGCCGACATGTGCCAGCCGGGGATATTTGTGACCGCCGAAATTGCGTTGCAGGATCCTGCCGTCGTCGGTTCTGTCAAACAGTGCGCCCCACGCTTCCAACTCGCGGACCCTATCGGGAGATTCCTTGGCGTGAAGTTCGGCCATCCGCCAGTTGTTGAGATATTGGCCACCGCGCATGGTGTCGGCAAAATGCACTTTCCAGTTGTCACGGTCATCGACGTTGGCGAGTGCTGCCGCAACGCCGCCCTCCGCCATCACCGTGTGAGCTTTGCCGAGCAGTGAACGGCAAACCACTCCGACGGAAACACCAGCTGACGACGCCTCAATGGCTGCGCGCAGCCCGGCTCCGCCCGAACCAATGACGAGCACGTCGTGAGTATAGGTCTGAATCTGAGTCATTAGAGTATTCTGAAATCGGTCCAAATCCCCATAGCGACCAGGCGCACATATATATCCGCGAAAGCGACGCTACACAGGCTGAACCATGCCCAGTTCATGTGCCTGCTGTTCAAACAGCTGGCGCATTTGTAAGCGCGCAACTGAACACGGGATTTCGAAATCCGGTCCCTGTAACCGCCGATCATGTGGCGGAAAGAGTGACAACTCAACGTGTAGATTCCCAGTAATACGCTGTTGGCCGTGATCACGATTGTCCCAACCCCGATGCCAAAGTGTTCTTCTCCGGTTGCCGGGTCAAAGAACCACATTGCCTTCCATGCATCGTATGACAACACCACGATAAAGAATAGGGCGATGTACAGAAAGTAGCGATGGACGTTTTGAAGGATCAAGGGGAGAGAGTTCTCGCCCCGATACGATTTTCTAGGCTCCGATACCGCGCATGCCGGCGGGTCGAGCCAAAATGATTTATAATACGCGCCACGATAGTAATAGCAGGTGAACCTGAACAGCCCTGGGGCCCACAGGATCAGGATCGCCGGTGAATAAGGAAGTATTGAGGGCCACCACGATGGCAATGGTCCGAACCAGGCGTGATCCGGGTGACCGAACAGCACCGGGGAATAAAGGGGTGAAAGATAGTTGCCCGCCGCGTAATACTCACCCTGGAGCGCGGCCCAGGTGACATAAATGACAAAAGAGGTAAGAACGATGAAGATCAGCAGCGGTCTTGCCCACCACAGATCTTTTCGCTGCGTGCGAATGGCGCCGGCCTGAATCATATCCGGTTGAGAATTATTTTTTCAGTATAGGGAAAATTATGTTTGAAAGCAACACGGAAAGGGAAAACAG
>CAZLWX010000038.1:18544-31558 GCA_964563295.1 uncultured Roseivirgaceae bacterium
GTGGACCGTCGACTCTTTCACAACAGCCAAAGGCCAACATCAGTACGTCCCGAATCCAGGAACTTGTAAACATGATACCCAAACACTTATCTTTCGCCTTTAACCCTTGACCACACTATCTTTTGTCTTCCCAGGAACTTAAGAAAACGCTGACGCCCACGATGCTATGGGGGCTCGGCGTTGGATACGTTATCTCAGGCAACTATTTTGGATGGAACCTCGGACTGATCGAAGGCGGCACGCTCGGCCTCGCTGTGGCGATCGTATTCATTATCGTGCTCGCGGTGACCTTCACGTTCAGTTATACCGAACTGGCATGTGCGATACCAAAGGCCGGAGGTGTATTTGACTATGCCACGCGCGCCTTTGGAAAAGACGTTGGCTTCATTGGGGGAATGGCGCAGAATGTAGAGTTCATTTTTGCTCCCCCCGCAATCGCTTTCGCGATCGGGGCTTACTTAAATTTATTTCTCCCCCATGTACCTATTCTCACAATAGCGATAGGCGCTTACCTGGTGTTCACAGCGCTTAATGTCTATGGTATCAAGGTAGCGGCGATCTTTGAGTTGTTCGTAACCATCGTGGCTGTTGCTGGGTTATTGCTTTTTGCCGGCGTTGCATTGCCGCATATTGATTCCGAAAACCTGAGGCTGGATGCATTGCCAAATGGGTGGACAGGCGTTTTTGCTGCAATACCATTTGCCTTCTGGTTCTTTCTTGCCATAGAAGGTGTTGCCAACGTAGCTGAGGAGACCATCAACCCACAGCGAACGATTTTGCTGGGTTTCGGATCAGCTATTGTTACGCTGGTCATCCTTTGCTTGTTGACGTTCATCAGCTCTGTTGGTGTGGCAGGATGGGCCGCGGTTGTTTACACCATTGATGGAGCTGTTTCCGACTCACCTCTTCCGCTGGCAATGGCTATCGTGATGGGTTACGACCATTGGCTTTACCATCTCTTTATTGCCATCGGACTTTTCGGGCTGGTGGCATCTTTTCATGGCATCATCCTGGCTGCCGGTCGGGCGACGTTTGAGTTTGGCCGAATGCGGTTTGCGCCTCCGGCGATCGGCCGAATTCATCCACGATTTCAGACGCCATCGACAGCACTGCTGGTCAACATGCTCATCGGAATTGTTGCGCTGCTGACCGGAAAGACCTCAGAGATCATCACTCTTTCAGTCTTCGGAGCGCTGACCTTGTATATCGTCGCAATGCTTACGGTCCTGAAGCTGCGAAAAGCCGAGCCTGCAATGCCCCGGCCCTTCCGCGTGCCTTTGTATCCATTGTTTCCGGTCGTAGCATTGGTGATCGCAAGCCTTGCGTTTGTGGCGTTGACCATTTACAATTGGGCCCTGGCCCTGATCTATTTCCTGATCATGGGATTGTGCTATGGTATATTTAAATTGAGCAAGCGTTAAGATAAGGATGACCAACAAACAAATCGTCGACTACGTTCGATCGCACCCTTCTGCGAAAGTCAAGATCGCTTTTGTCGATATTGATGGCGTGCTTCGCGGAAAATACATGGCGGCAGAAAAGTTTCTGTCAGTGATCAAGAGTGGTTCGGGTTTTTGCGATGTGATTTTTGGCTGGGACGCTGGCGATGTGGCGTATGACAATGCTACCTACACCGGTTGGCACACGGGGTACCCCGACGCCCCGGTCAGGATAGATCTAACAACATTCAGGCGGATTCCATGGGAAAGTGATGTACCGTTCTTCCTGGGTGAAATTGTCGACAAGTCGGGAGAACCGGCGTACGTCTGCCCGCGCCAACTGGTTAGGAAAGCTGTGGCCGATGCGCGGAAAGCCGGGTTCACCCCTTTCTTTTCCCAGGAATTTGAGTGGTTCAACTTTGAAGAGACACCTGCGAGCGCGAACGAAAAAAAATTTCGGGACCTGAGACCGATTACGCCCGGCATGTTCGGTTATTCTATTTTGCGCAGCACGCTCAAGAATGGATTCTTCAAGGACCTCTTCGAGCTGCTTGCCAAGTTTGACGTGCCGCTTGAAGGCCTACACACCGAAACCGGACCCGGTGTATTGGAGGCAGCCATCCGGTATGCCGGCATGCTTGAGGCCGCCGACCGCGCCACGTTATTCAAGACAGCTGTGAAAGAAATCGCCTACAAAAATGGCATCATGGCCACCTTTATGGCAAAGATCTCGGAGAATCTCCCGGGATGCGGCGGTCATATTCATCAGAGCTTGTGGGACAACAGCGGGAAGCGAAATTTGTTTTTCGATCCGAAAGACAAGATGAAAATGAGTGCTACTTTCAGGAGCTACATTGCAGGTCAGTTGTATTGCCTTCCATTTCTGTTGCCCATGTACGCGCCAACGATCAATAGTTACAAGCGACTGGTCGAGGGTGCCTGGGCGCCGACGACGCTTACATGGGGCATTGACAACCGTACGGTGGCTTTGCGCGTTCTCTGCAATGAAAGTTCATCCAGCAGGCTGGAGACCAGGGTCGTTGGATCAGACGTCAATCCCTATTTATCGATGGCCGCCGCGTTGCTGTCCGGATTGTACGGCATCAGGAAGAAGATGAAGTTAACTCAACCGCCAACAACGGGAAACGGATATCGCGAGCCGCAATTTGGTGTACTTCCCCTGACGCTGGAAGAGGCCACCCGAAATATGAAGGCGTCGCCAATTGCTCGTGAGATACTCGGAGAAAAATTCGTTGACCATTTTGTCCAAACACGCGAGTGGGAGTGGAGGCAACACCTCAAAGCGGTCACCGATTGGGAGTACAAACGCTACTTTGAAATCATTTGACGTTGACCAACCCATCCATTGAACACCTGGCGGCTGCATCGGAATGATCACGAATGATTGAAACTTCAGTTTACTATGACGGAAGCGATTTATCAGTACAATTTTCCAACGACTATTCGATTTGGCGCCGGCGCGGTGAAAGAGTTGCCGGATTATCTGCTTCGAAATAATCTTTCGCGGCCGCTCATTGTGACAGACCCGACGGTTTCGCAGCTTGGATTTTTTGGAGCCATCGTTACTGACCTTAAGAAAAAAGGATTGTCAGTTGAGGTCTATCATGACATCCATAAAAACCCTGTCAAGTCAGACGTTTACCGCGGCACCGACGCATTTGACGCCACGGCGCGCGATAGTGTAGTAGGCATTGGTGGCGGAGCGGCACTGGATGTGGCGCGGGCCATTGTTCTGCGGGTAGATCACCGCGACGATTTGTTTAAGTACGACGACCTCATTGGCGGCGACGTATTTGTTACGAACGATGTGCCTCATTTCGTGACGATTCCGACTACTGCCGGAACTGGCAGCGAAGTAGGAAGAAGTGCGATCATATCCGATGATGTTACCCATCAAAAGAGAATACTGTTTTCGCCGAAGTTGTTGGCGAAGATTGTTTTTGCGGATCCGGAGTTGACGATGGAATTGCCAGCCGCGGTAACGGCGGCTACGGGTATGGATGCGCTTACGCACAATATGGAAGCCTACCTGGCCCGAATGTCTCACCCGTTGTGCGAAGGCATCGCTCTCGAGGGAATTTCTTTGATAAACAAGTCGCTTGAACGGGCCGTGAACAAGCCGGACCTTGAATCGCGCAGGCTCATGCTCATCGGTTCACTCATGGGGGCGGTGGCTTTTCAAAAAGGACTCGGCGTCGTGCATTCGCTTGCCCACCCATTGTCTTCGCTTCTTGATACTCATCACGGACTAGCAAACGCTGTTAATATTCCATACGGGATGGAGTTCAATATTTCAGGTTGTGAGGGTAAATTCAGGCGCATAGCCAGAACGCTTGAGTTGAAAAAGGAGTCTGGCGAGGCGGTGGTTGAATTTCTCTTTGAGTTGAACACGAGAATTGGCATTCCAACACGGCTGCGCGACATCGGCGTGAAACAGGAGCACCTTGATCCCCTTGCCGACCTGGCGATTGCTGATCTTGCACATCCGAACAATCCCAAACCAGTAACGCGAAAGGATTTTCGTGACCTTTACGATAAGGCATGGTAATCCAGTAAGGGTCCGATTCAAGATATTAACAAGGATGGAGACAATCAGAATAGGAATAACGGACTGTGCGAAATTCACAAACTACGAGTCGTGGTTTGTGAAGGAACCGGGCGTTGAGGTTATCAAGCTGAGCCATGAGGCAGGCAATGTCTATGAGGCCAAATCCTGCCATGGAGTGGTGCTGAGCGGCGGTGAAGATGTGCATCCAAGGTTTTACGGACAGGCTGAATACGTAAAATATTGCGACACCATCGATGAGCGCCGGGATGATTTTGAATGGCGTGTACTGGAGCAAACC
This sequence comes from uncultured Roseivirgaceae bacterium, assembly GCA_964563295.1. GTDB lineage: Bacteria > Bacteroidota > Bacteroidia > Cytophagales > Cyclobacteriaceae > Chryseosolibacter. Next base: position 22,851 of record CAZLWX010000038.1, read on the forward strand.
GAATACGAAGGAATTCCTCTTCTGGGCATCTGCAGGGGACTGCAAATGGCGAACGTGTTCTTCGGCGGCACACTGATGCCTGACCTGCCGTCATTCGGGAAATACAATCACTCGCGCTTTTCCGACCGCGATCGGTATCACCCCATCACAGTAGATCCCACGAGCCAGTTGAGTACGATTCTGGGTTCGAGCGCGGGTGAGATCAATAGCGCCCATCATCAAAGCGCTGCCCTCGTCGGAAAGGGATTGGTAGCTAACGCGCTTTCTCCTGACGGCGTCATTGAGGGCCTCGAAAGAAGAGACCACGGCAAGCCTTATTTCTTGCTCGTGCAATGGCATCCTGAAAGAATGACCAAGCCAGAAAACCCATTCGCGGCCAATATCAAGTCAAGTTTTCTGGCCGCCGCCAGGGAGAGGAAGGAGGCTTAAATCTTAATTCACCTGAAGCTGATTATGAAAATCATTAATCCGGCCACTGAAGAAATGATTGCCGAAATTGCCGAAGACAATCTCCCGTCTGCGGAGTTAAAGTATAGAGCCCTGCGGGAAGGGCAGAGGCGCTGGGCAGCACGGCCATTGGCGGAGAGGGTCGCCATCATTGAGGAATTTTCGCGAAAGCTCGAAAGCGAGACCCCTGGCCTTGCGGAAACGCTGACGTCCGAAGTAGGCAAACCTTTACAACAGTCGCGGAACGAGATAAACGGGGCACGCGCGCGGATCAATTGGCTGACCAAAAATGCTGTCAAGTATTTGTCGGACGAGACAATGACGAGTGAGAGTGGTTTGGAGGAGAAGATCGTCTATGAACCGCTTGGGGTTGTCTGCAACATCTCTGCCTGGAATTACCCCTATCTGGTGGGCGTTAATGTTTTTGTTCCTGCACTCCTCGCCGGAAACAGCGTGATGTACAAACCGTCGGAGTATGCCACACTCACTGGTCAGGCGATTGAGCGGTTGCTGAAGGAGTCAGGCGTTCCCGACGATGCATTTCACATCGCCGTTGGCGGAAAAGAAACAGGTGAATTATTATTGGACATTCCATTCGACGGCTATTTTTTTACGGGCTCCTTTCGCACTGGAAAAAAGATTTACGAACAAGTGGCCGCCAGGATGGTCCCATGCCAGTGTGAGTTGGGAGGAAAAGATCCGTTGTATGTCGCCGATGATGTTGCGGACATTAATGCCGTTGCGGCTGGAACGGCCGATGGGGCGTTTTACAACAATGGGCAAAGTTGCTGCGCCGTTGAACGCATTTATGTGAACGAAAAGATTTACGACCGTTACGTGGAGGCTTTCGTCAAAGAAGTAAAGAGTTGGAAGTCAGGTGAGCCGACGGTTGACGGAATCTACATTGGCCCCTTAACCCGGGGGAGCCAATTGCAAGTTCTCGAGGCACAGGTCAGCGATGCCGTAAGCAAGGGCGCTGAGGTACTAGCGGGGGGAAAACGGATGAAGAGACAGGGTTATTTTTTCGAGCCGACAGTGCTCGTCAATGTGAATCACTCCATGAGCATCATGCGCGACGAATCGTTTGGCCCTGTGATCGGCATCATGAAGGTCGCTAATGATGATGAAGCCGTGGCATTGATGAACGACACAGAATACGGATTGACGGCCGCGGTCTATAGCGGGGATGAGGCAAGGGCAAGGAATATTCTCAGTAAGGTGAATTCCGGTACAGGCTATTGGAACTGTTGTGACCGGGTGAGTGCGGCGGTGCCATGGAGCGGGCGAAAACACTCGGGGTTTGGATCAACCCTTTCGCACATTGGCTTGCGGGCGTTCACCAGACCCAAGGCTCTTCACCTAAGGGCACCACACTGAAACAAGTTTTCTGGAATTATCTTTTTGGAACCTGGCGGATGACGATCCGTGACAGGTACTTATCGAGGTCGTCGTATTCCGCCATGGCAATCTTTTCAATCTGGCGGGTAAGCGTGTTATAATACACTTCGATGAAATGGGAGTGCAAGGAATACAAGTGTACCCAATGATCGTAGTACTCGATCGACTCGAGATAGGTACCAAACTCAGCCATGAGCAAGGCTTTATCGGGTAACGGCAACTCATTGAATCTAACTTGTCTCATGCTCGGTAATACACCCGAGCTGACGTTGAAGGTGGCTGCCCGGATCTTCACGTCATGAAAAAGTTAAAAACTTATGCCAAGCCTTTTGGATAGAATGGGGGCGGTTTTTAGCGAATTTTACCGCTCCAGTATGGCGGCTACTCCCATGCCGCCGCCGGTGCAGATAGAAATCAGACCCCGTCCCTTGCCGCGCTGGTGAAGTAGCTTTGCAAGTGTCCCGACTATTCGGGCTCCAGTTGCGCCAAAGGGGTGGCCGACAGCGACGCTTCCTCCTTTAACGTTCAATTTGTTCTTATCAATGCTCCCCAACGGCTCATCGCGGCCGAGTACACGTTTGCAGTATTCGGCGTTTCCCCATGCATTCAGCGTGCACAATAACTGTCCGGCGAAGGCTTCGTGAATTTCATAGAAGTCGAAATCCTGGAGAGAGAGATTATTGCGCGCGAGCATCCTGCTCACTGCGATGGTGGGAGCCATCAGAAGGCCCGCGCCATGAACGTGATCGACGGCCGCTGCTTCGGCATCGGAAAAGTACGCCAGCACGGGTAGACCATTCTTTTTCGCGTAATCATCGGAGGCATAGAATACCGCGGCGGCGCCGTCAGTCAACGCCGTGCTATTGCCAGCTGTCATCGTTCCCGCCGCCGTCTTGTCGAACACAGGCTTCAACTGGGCTAGTTTTTCGAGCGATGTATCTTCCCGAACGATCATGTCTCGTGAAACGCCTTTGAATGGGACAATAAGGTCTGCATAGAATCCTTCCCGATAAGCCTGTGCGGCTTTCATGTGGCTTTGAAAGGCTATTTCATCCTGCGCTTCGCGCGTGATCTTCCATTCCTTAACCATGCGTTCGGTGTGCTGCCCCATCGACAGAGCGGTTCGCGGCTCGACGATTCCCGGGAACGCAGGTTTCAAGTCGCCGGGCCTAATACGAAATATCCTCCCAATACGTTGGCTGAAGCTTTTGGCATTGTTGATGTCGATAAGTTTCCATGCCAACTTTCGTTGCACCATGATCGGAAGGTCGCTGTTGGTATCGCTTCCGCCACCGATAGCGCATTCAATCTGGCCGGCCGCGATTTTTAGCGCTATGAGGTTGCCCGCTTCGAGGCTGGTTGCACAGGCGCGCTGCACGTTGAATGCAGGAGTATGCGGATCCAGCGAAGTTCCAAGGACTACCTCACGGGCCAGATTCCATTCGATGGAACTTGTCATCACAGCGCCGAGAGAAACTTCGCCCAGCCTTTTTCCGCGAAGGCTGAATTTTTCAGCAAGGGCTTCGATAACGGCGACCAACATCTCGTGGTTCGACGTCTTTGAATATTCGCGAAAGGAACGAACAAATGGGATGCGCTGACTACCGATAATCGCAACCCGGCGCGCTGAATGAAACATAGTGCATGGGGTGTTCACTGCAAGTTAAGAATAAAAAAGGAGAGCCGGATTACCGGCCCTCCTGGTCTACAGGTTTGAATAAAAATCAGTACAGGTACTCGAGCGCAACTCTGTCGTAATTACCAAATTCTCCATCTTCGTTCGAGCTGAAGCAGGCGAGCATGACGGAGTTTGCGTCGAATCCGGTCGGCGTCCCGGGAATATGAATGGCCCCGACGCCAGCAGTGCCTTCACTGCCGCCTGATCCGCACGAAAGGGAACGGTTAAACCAATCGGTATGACGCAAGCCGAGACAATGACCGATTTCATGAGTCATGACATGCTCATTGACATCGGTACTGTAGTTGTTGGTTTGTGAAAAGATCTGCACCCACTTGTACGGATTGCCTCCGCTTGGGAAGCCGGAAGAACCACCTGCAGCTCCGCCGACGCGATAAACAACGATGTCAGCGTTGGTGCTGGCTGCGAACGTCAGGGAGAAGCTCAACCCCATGTTCAGAGCATTGTAGTTGGCGATAGCGTTTTGCAAGGCCGTTCTCATCTTGCTCGTAAGCGCATTGCTGCCGCCCGTGTAGCCAATGACTGTAATGGTCTGCGGCGAGCTCACAAGGTTGGTGGTCCGATACTGTTCGCCGACTGCGCCAATATGGTGCACATCGCTGTTTCGCATGTCCGCGAAAGTTTCGGCGCTGATGTAGATGTCGCCCTCCAGGAGATATTGTCTCTCTGTTTGTCCCGTGAGGGGATTGTGCAGGTCAACAATCTGCATGTCGCTAACATCAAACCCGAGAGCCTTGAACTGCTCACGGACATCGTCCGTTAAGTCGTCCGCCGGAGAGGGCCTCAGACTTTCGTCGGAACAGGACTGAGCGATACCGAAGATCGCAACGATCGCCATGACGATCGTGAATTTTGTAACTTGTCTCATAAATGTTTAGATTAATTGAGTGACGGAATTTAGAACGAATTTCCTGACAGCCGCCCGCTTTTTCGGTTATTCCCACTATCACATCTTTAAAGTGTCAATATCCAAGGTGAAAAATGTTGTTACAACGTATGGTATACTGGTCGCATTGACTGTGCAATATTTTCCACTCCATGCGCAGGAATCATCATTAATGAAGCATTACCTCGGTGAAATCCATGCAAATACAGTACTATCGACAGATTCGTCGCAGGTTTACTTGTTGGAACTTGCAAAGGGCGTGAACAAGGCCGCCCTGGCTTCCGACGGCATCTTCGTAATGCGCGATCTTGGCAACAACCTCATCATCGGCGCTGCTACTGGTGAGACAATCGCGAAGGGCTCGAACCTCATCCACGAGTTTCACGGCGTCAACAACAAGTGGAAGATCGCACCTTTCCTGTTCGCCACGGACAGGTCCGCAAAAAGAAGCTTTGTCATATCAGGAACCTGGGATTCGAACGCTGTCGCCGTATTAAGATCGTTCCAAGCCAGGTTTCTGCAGCCGGGGACCGCCGTAATCACAACGACTTTGGAGAAGATTATTGATCACATTGTGGACCTACCGGGTGTGAACTACGTCGGAGTTGAGTCGCTAGAGCCTGCGATCGAGAGCCGCGTGCTCGAACTCTACCTTGGCCCCAATACGATCAATGCCGTTCACGATCAATACCCTTCCTACGATGGAACGGGCATGACGCTTTCAATTAAAGAAAACGCCTACGACCCTTCCGACATCGATTTGAGGAACAGGAACGTGCCTTCAACGCTTACCTCGACAGCCACCGACAACCACGCGACTGACATGGCCACGATTGCTGCCGGAGCGGGCAACTCGTTTGTGACCGGCAAGGGTGTTGCTCCAGCGACCAATATCACCTCGTCGGATTTTTCGAATTTATTTCCCGACGATGACCATTATTTCGCCGATCTGGAAGCCTGGGTGCAAAATCATTCCTATGGCACCGATGTGGAAAGCTTCTACGGCGCACTGGCGTCGGCCTACGACCGGCAGACTATTGAGCATCCCGATCTGGTGCATGTTTTTTCTTCCGGCAACAGCGGTATGATGACGCCGACGCAAGGACAATATGCCGGTATTGAGGGTGTGGCCAATCTTACCGGAAATTTCAAGATGGCCAAGAATATCCTTACTGTTGGATCAATAGATACGGTGGGACGAAGTGTCGAGTTTACTTCACGGGGACCCGCTCACGACGGAAGAATAAAACCAGAGGTCGTCGCTTACAGTACCCAGGGTACATCCAACTCGGCTGCACTGGTTTCGGGCGTGGTCGTACTTCTTCAGCAGATGTTTCTGGACAGATTTGGATCGAGGGCGCCGGCAGCGCTCGTCAAGGCACTGCTCATCAATAGTGCCACTGACGTGGGAACAAAAGGTCCCGACTTTGTCACAGGATTTGGAAGTGTAGATGCTTACCGCGCCATGAAAGATCTGGACGAAGGCCTTTTTATTGCAGGATCAGTTGGCCACGGCGAGATGAAAACATACACCCTTGCCGTCCCTGAGGGTGCCGTGAATTTGAAGATCACGCTGGTTTGGCATGATGCTCCGGCGTCTGCGGGTTCAACCAAGGCGCTCGTCAACGACCTCGACTTGCGCGTCGACAACGGCATGACCTGGTATCCATGGGTGCTGGATTCGTCCAGCGATAAAGTGGTGTTGATGAAACCTGTGGAGCGTGGAGAGGATCATCTGAATAATGTGGAGCAAATCACCATTGAGCACCCAACCGCCGGGGAATATCAGGTCATCGTTGAAGGTCACGACGTTCCGGACGTCGCTCGCGAATTTTTCGTGGCCTATCAATGGGATATGGAGGGCGAATTCACCTGGATGTCTCCCACGGCGAGTGACAATGTCCCTTATAACGGAGAAACGGGAACCTATTTTTTCTGGAGGTCTGCGTTACCAGAAACAACCGGCAGCCTGGAATACACAGTCGATGATGGAACTTCCTGGACGGTACTGGCGCAGGCCGTCGAGCTCGGCAAAGGATACTATCGGTGGAACATGGTCCCCGAAACGAATGCGATAGCACAGGCCCGGATGGTTGTAGGCGAACAAGTCTTCATGACCGATCCGTTTACGATTTCCAAAGCGTTGTTTCCTTCCGTCGGCTTTAATTGTTCCGACAGCGTCATGATTCAGTGGCCCAAAGCAGCAGGAGCTGATTATTATGACCTCTTTTCCCTGAAAGATGGTCCATTTGTGGAACACGTATTGTCGACGGCCGATACTTTTATGATTCTTTCAAAGAGTGGCGCATCGTCACCTTTTTATTCCATCCAACCTGTTTTCAACGGCGCCAGGTTGCTTCGATGTCCGATGTTCAATTACCATGCGCTCGGAACAGGGTGTTTTCTCACCGCTTTCACCTCCGAAGCACTGCCGGGGCAAGGTATTCAACTGAGTCTTCAACTAGGAACATTATACGGCGTTTCCCGAGTCGACTTTTTTCGGGTTGAGGACAATGCATCAACCCTTCTGAGGAGTGTTGAGCCGAATCATACTCGCGTCGATTTTCTTGATGACAACCCCGACCAGGGAAGCAACCGCTACCGGGCAACGGTGCATCTTCAGAATGGTGAACAAGTCGCCTCGGAAGAACTGGAAGAGTATTACCTGACGACTCTGCCATTCGTAGTCTTTCCCAATCCTGTTGAGGCAGCGGGCGAGTTGACGATTTTTTCGAAGGTGTTCAACCATCCCACATCGACCTTCAGACTCTATCGATCAGACGGAAGCCTCGTCGTCGTTGCCACCTTGACCAGCGACCGCGAGGCAATTCCGATGAATAATGTTTCGCCTGGCTTTTACCTCTTAACGATCACATCCGAAGACGGCATTTTTAATGGCAGAATTGTAGTGAAGTAAGTATCTTTCCGGCCTAACGCATCTGCTATGAGTTCGAATCGCGATTTATCGGCCCTGCACAAACCCGTGAGTGAAATCTTTCCAACTGTAAAGGCGAGTGATCTTGATCGTTTCCGATTGTCCGATGAGCAGGTAAGTTTTTTCCATGAGCATGGTTACCTGGCGAATGTGCCGCTGCTGGATGAGGACCAAATTGAGTTGCTGCGAAAAGAACTCGAAGCTATCAAGGACCCGGCGCATCCTGGCAACGACCTGTTCTACGAATTTCACACAAATGAGTCGACCGACCCGAACGCTGTGCTTTTCCATTCATTAGGGCACTGGCGAATCACGCGCGGATTTCATGACGTATTATGGAATGCGCCTTTTGTCATAGCCGCAAGTCAATTGCTCGGCGGGCGCGCGGTCAGGTTCTGGCACGATCAACTCTTCTATAAACCGGCTAACCATGGAGGGGTAGTGGCCTGGCATCAGGACTACAGTTACTGGACGCGCACGACACCCATGCAACATCTGACCTGCTGGGTAGGACTTGATGATGCAACACGCGACAACGGATGCCTTTATTATGTGCCGGGCAGCCATAAGTGGGGATTGCTCGACAAGCCGGCCCTCGCCGGCGACATGACTGGTCTGCTCCAATACCTGACTGACGACCAGAAAAAACAATTTGAACGTAAAGTCCCCATCGAAATGAAAAAAGGGCACGCGACATTCCACCATCCGCTGCTGGTCCACGGCTCTTATGAAAACCGCTCAGCACGTCCACGCCGCGCGTTTGTAATTAACGTGTTCGCTGATGGCACAATCTCTAACTCCAGCGAGGAACTACTTCATGGAGTGCCCGTCATTGAAAGGGGAAAAAAGATGGAAGGTCAGTTCTTTCCATTGCTGTACGATCCCGCGGTTAAGATCGAGGGCTAAAGGACAAAGGAAGCACAGCAGCACAATAACGCCTGAGCACGAACAGAGCGACCAGCCATATCGCGTCACAACCTGCACCGTAAAGCCGGTTTAAATTTTTTCTTCAGTCGACTTGCCTTAAGGGAATCTTTGTTGTTACTCGCAAGTTTCGAGTACGTACCTGAGGGGCTTGACATTAGATGCATAGATTTTTTCTGCTTTCATTTTTTGCAGTTTCGTTAGTCTCATTTTCCTACACCAGCCATCCGGCTTTTCCGGCAGTGATCGCGACTGACACGACCGGAGTGGCTGAAGCAATGACAAAGGGAACACTTCAGCGCTTCGAACTTTCGACGGCAGCGCTCTACGATTCACTCAACCTCGCCGCCTTTGGCCTGTCTGAGGAAATTTTTCGCCTGGCGATGATTGGCTACCAGAACCTCCGCAGCAGGGGAGAG
>CAZLWX010000039.1:0-30972 GCA_964563295.1 uncultured Roseivirgaceae bacterium
CTTCGTGTTGCGAGAAGAGTTATTTCTGCGAGTGTCACCGGTCCGGAGTCGAGAGCCGTTACCTTGGGTTTGCGTCGTGTACGTTGTGGTTCTTTGTGCTCGTTGTGCTATGCCTTATGAGCCACGCGTCGTAACAGAGTCTCAAAATACAGTAACACGATGGACACGACGAACCACAACGGTCACGACGCGATATCGAGCCATACAACGTAATTCAGGTCATTACTTTATCACCTACCAGGAACCCGGAACCAGGAACGTTTTTTTTACCGGCCACGGGTTGCAAAACAAAACGGCTATGGAATACAGAGCGTTGGTGGTGAGAGAGACGCCGGAAGGAAAGTTTGAGCGTTCTATAGAAAAGCGATCGTTGGAAGATCTGCCGCGGGGGGAGGTGTTGATACGTGTCCATTACTCCGCCCTGAATTATAAGGATGGACTTTCGGCAACCGGCCATAGAGGTATTACCCGCCAATTTCCACACACGCCTGGGATCGAAGCGGCGGGACGCGTGGAGCACAGCGCTTCATCAGACTTTAAGACGGGAGATAATGTTTTCCTTACGGGATATGATCTCGGCATGAATACATCGGGAGCGTTCTCCGAATACGTGCGCGTGCCCGCCGAGTGGGTGATGCGAAAACCGGATGGCTTGTCGTGTAAGGAGTGTATGACGATCGGCACGGCGGGATTTACGGCTGCATACGCGTTGTATAAAATGGAAGCGATGGGTCAAACGCCGTCATATGGACCCGTCGTTGTTACCGGTGCGACCGGTGGAGTCGGTAGCCTCTCTGTTGCCATTCTCGCAAAAGCCGGTTATGAGGTGATCGCCGTAACCGGAAAGGAGGAAGCAACCGATTATTTGAAGTACCTCGGTGCCTCGCGAGTGGAGCCGCGTGAATTTTTGAACGACACCCTTGGAAAACCTTTGCGCCGCGCCATGTGGGCAGGAGCGATCGACACGGTCAGCGGCACGATGCTGACAACGCTCTTGAAACGATGTCGCCGCGATGGAAATATAGTGGCTACCGGTTTACTCTCCTCAACGCATTTCTCCACAACGATATATCCATTCATTCTCAACGGAGTAAACTTGTTGGGCATCGGGGCAGGACAAACACCCATGAGCTTGCGCCTGAAACTATGGAACAAGCTGATCAACACGTGGGATGTGCGCGAGAAACTCCCGTCGATCGCACGTGAAATCGGTCTACAGGAACTAATGGATACTTACATCGACGCCATCCTGGCCGGCAAAACCCGTGGCCGAATCGTTGTGAAACTGAAGGAAAACTGCTGTGAACCAGACGAAGTGAAAAATCGATCCCGCGAGACACCGGCTCATGTCAACGGCACGGCTGTCCTCGATACCGTGCGGTGACTGACCCGCGGCGCAATGTTCAGCTTCCAATTACATGCCTGCTGTAACGTCCCGTCAGTTTTTTGACGAAGTAAACCGCGCCGATCGAAATCGCAAGAATGAACATGAAATAAATCAGGTACGTCGGAAGGGAGAAATCGAACTCGTATCCGGCCAAAATCAATATTTTCCGGGTGACGGAGACAAATAGGTAGTGAACAAAGAAAATTCCAAAACTGTAATGGCCCAGTAGCTCCAGGAATGGCATCGAGCGATTCCGAAGGAGATAAAAGGTCATGAGTAAGGCAATGCACAGCACCAACGCCTTTAGCGCGTAAACATTAAAGATCAGTTGTCGTTCCCGGATGACTTGTTCAAAGCTCACATCGCGCAGCAAGTCAAGATTTCCCGTCAGGTCGAGGACTGTCAATGCGCCATAGACAATGACCAATACGGGTAGCACCCGGGGTGCCCATGCGAACAGATGGTCACGGTTGTAGCTCGCCCACATTCCCAGGAGATACACAGGGATAAAATGGATATACGAAAGAAAGGGATTGGCATTATGCGCCGGGCGAAAGGTGAAGAGACACACCAACATAACCAACGGGAACCCGTACCTGTAAAATCGCCGGTTGTCGATCGCATGCAAAAGCGGTGACGTGAGATAGAACAAGACGATTGTCGGGATAAACCAAAACGGAGGCATGTGAGTGCCGGTGAGTAAATGGTAGAAGAATTGACTCCAAAGCGGTCGGTCGTGAAAGTTTTCAGGTAGGGAAAGTGAATCAAACGGCGTGTTGAGCCTGATCACGATGAGGGGGATCGAAATGATGATGTAGGGCAGGATAATGTTCATAAACTTCGCCTCCAGGTATTTTCGAAACTCGAAGCGGTTGTGCGTGAGATACTGGAACAGGAAACCGCCAATGAAGAGGAAAAGCAATGTTCCGTTGCCTTCCGTTGGATCAAAAATGGTGTCGAGGAAATGATTCAAGCCGGGGTGGGAGCGCCATTCGTGCTCATATCCGCCGGCGTGCACGCCCACGACGAAGAGGATCGCCAGCCCGCGAAGGTTATGGATATACGATAGAAACCGCGACATGTTGGTTTTCAATATTGCGAACTGCCTCTGTAATCTCACGGGCAATGATGGTGTTACCGTTTGGCGAGACGTGACAAAAGTCAATGTAGATGTAGTCGTCGCCATTGAAACGGTCTGTCAGGTCGATGATCCAGGGATGGGCGCGCTCGGCGATCTTCGCCTTGACGCGCTCGTAGATCACGGCGAAGTTTTTTCCGAGTTGTGGGTCGAGCCTGAGGTAATCCGTGCGAGGACTACCGATGTAAGCTGCCGGCTGAAGGAATGCGAGAAACGTCCCATTTCTTTTTGTGACGATCTCATGAGCCATTTCCCAGTTCTTCATCATGATCTCCGCCACCTGTTCCGCCTTTGATGAATCACTGACGCAGTTGTAAGGTGAGTCGCTGGCCGCCGGGCGATAGGTAAGTTTGCGAATCACAATGATAATGTCTTCAATAAACAGCTTCCGGATAAACTCCTTGATAACTGCTGTCTTTCCGACATAAAGCTTTTCGCGATACATCGGCACCAGGCGATGGGATGGAAGTTCATTTATTTCCGTTGGACACAGAAAGGCGGCATCATTCACGCCATCGTAAAATATGACAATGCCGGCGCGGTGACCCTGCGAGTACATCGATATCAGCTCGTCGAGCTCCTGGCGAGAATTGTACGCCAGTTGAGCGTGGTTGAAGACCTGGTATTGGGGGTTGTCGGCGCTGAAAAGTGCGGGAATAGTGTGATGATCGTCGGAACCCTCGCCCCACATGGTTGATCCTCCGAAGAACCGGACAGTTGAAACCCGGTCCCCGGGAAACTCCGGCAAGGGTGTTACGCGTTTTCCGTCATTCGCGACGTTAAGCGTCTTTCCTTTGTAGGGCAACATCTTCCAGCCAACGAATGGCTCATACTCGTGCTGGACACGACCATAGTCATAAAAGACATCGGCAGCATGTGCGCGGTCCTTATTGTAGTTTGGCAACTGGTCGCGCGCGGGTTTCGAGCTGCGTTGCAGGTAAACACCGCAAAGCCAGTTTACTGCAACCAGCAGTACGGCAAAAGTTGTCGCGTGGATGGCAAAGGTCCGAAGTATTCTAAAAGTTTTCACCGGCTTTGGGACATAAAAAAACCAAGCCTGTATAGCGGGTAGAATTCCGACTTGATTATAAGAGGAACGAGCCGCTACTGCAGTCGCGGCCTGTTGGAGAAGTAGAGTGTCGACTCGAATACCTGTTTGTTTCGAGCCTCATCTACCGCCTTAATTGATCTTGCGGGATGAAGTATTTTCTCATAGACAGCCAGCACCTGTTCGGCAGTGCGCGTCCAGCTGAAACGCCTGGCATTGATCAGGCCGTCCTGAACTTTTTCACTGCGGAGTTCCTGATCGGTTAGAATTTGGATCATGCCCTCGGCGATGGATGGTGGACTGAGGGGATCGACGAGGAGAGCCGCGTCGCCGGCAATCTCCGGCATGCAGGATATCTTCGACGTGATGACGGGTGTACCGCACGCCATAGCCTCGATCACCGGCATGCCGAATCCTTCTGACAATGATGGAAACAAGAACAAGGCGCTTGATGCATAAATGGATGGAAGGTCTTCGTCACGGACGTATCCCGGTGTAACGAATCGCGATGGGTCATACGGCACCCCGAGCTGGCGAAGCACCCCAACGACAAACTTTGACTCGAGCCCGGGAGTCACAAGGGGGAGGGGGTTCGCGGTTTTTGACGCATACATAGCATACGCCTCGATCACCGCCACTGGATTCTTTCTACCCGTGGCATTGCCCAGAAACAAGATGTAGTTTTCCGGAAGCCTGTATCGTTCCCTTACCGGAAGCAACTGTTCCGGGTCCTGGCAGAGGCGATAATGCTTTTCATTAATGCCGTTGTATATGACTTCAATCTTGTTTTCGCTCACCCCCAGGCGGCTGATAATCCTGGCCTTTTCATAATTTGAAACGGTGATGATTGCACTGTTTCGCGAAGCGACCAGCGGAACCATCCTTCTCCTGTAGTGATTGCCGAGCCGTTGGTACCAACTGTCGTTTCGGGGGATTGGATCCATGAAAATGATGTCGTGCAGCGTTTGCACGATGGGCACAGGATTCAGGTATGGCGTTGTGTTGCCGGTGCAATGCAACAAGTCGACGTTTTCCCGCCTGCACGCCATAGGAAGAAAAAAATGCTCAAAATCGGCAAACAGCCTTCCAGCTACCGTCCTTATTTTGAAGTTTGGTGATGGCGAGAGACAATTCCGGTCGACATCGTCTTTGGTGAATATTACAAACTGGTATCCCGCAGGCTGCAGCTCTTGCAATTTTTTGATCAACTCGAGGGAGGCGGTCTCGATGCCGTATTTTTTCTTGCGAAACAACCGTTGAACTTCAAAACCAATTTTCATCACTTGCATCTGTCGGGGGTTACACGAACAGTCTCATTTTTTGGCCATTCGACAAATGCGTGAGGTTCCAGGTCAAGCCTTTCCAGAATGCTTTTCCGTGCTCCACGTCACGTCCGATGAAGTACGCAACAGCATTCTTTGGTAACGAGAACACCAGAAAAAAAAGGACCCAAAAGATCTTCTTTAGCCCGGTTGTGTTCCGTCTCATGTACAGCAGACGATTCCGCGTCAGGTAGTAGGTCTTCAATGTTGAGTTCTTGCCGATCGACATCGACTCCTTATGATAGACCCTCGATTCAGGTACGAAGTAGATTTTATAACCCGCTCTCTTGATGCTTTCACACCAGTCAATTTCTTCGTAGTACAGGAAGAAAAATTCCGGCATCACACCAACTTCTTCAGTGATTCGACGCGGAACCATCATCGCAGCGCCATGTGCAAGATCGGTTATAGTAAGGCGATCATACTGGCCGCAGTCCTTTTCCATGAAACCCACACGCTTGTTTCTGCCGGTGAACGGATTCACACAAGTGCTGCCCGCGTACTGAATGACGCCGTCCGAGTTGTAATAGATAATCTTTGAGGATGCGGCGCCCGCCTTCGGATTTGATTCAAAGAGGTCGACGAGGGGCTCCAGGAAACCGGGTGCGACTTCCGTATCATTATTAAGGAAAAGGAAATATTTTCCCGTCGCGTGAAGGATGCCGAGATTATTTCCGCCGGCAAAGCCAAGATTGACTTCACTGCGCACGACCTGAACGTGAGGATAAGTCCCGCGGATCTCGTCGGACGGATCCTGCGCGGACCCATTGTCAATCACGATGACTTCGACATTTGGGTAGGTGACGCGCCCAATCGACTCCAGTAGCTCGATAGTCAACCGCGCCTGGTTGTAGTTGATGGTGATTATCGATACTCGTGGAAACGTGTTCATACTTCTTTTGCGTTACTGGTTTGCGTTTCCACATGACCATGAGGGGTATGGATAAAGGTTTTGTTTGCGCCTTTTAGCTTGAATAACAAAAGGAACATCCTCACGAATATGGCTGGGACAAGTATCACCGACTTCAATAGTTTGACTGAATACAGCCTGGGTGGAATCGCAATGACCATGGCTGCGATGTTGACACCGAGAAGCGCGGCCCATATCCACGATGAAAAGTGGAGATAGTGAGACATCACCAGGCTGATTACCGTGATGCCCGCCAGTAATCCAAGGTTCAGTAGTCTGGGGAGCTGAATGTTGCGAAGGATCGCGCTGTTGAAAAATACCATATTGCCTTTCAGCAGGCTTAGGATCCCAGGTAAGAAGTATTTCCGCAAGTAGAAGAACTGGCTGGAGATCCAGCGTTTCCTTTGGCGTTCAAAAACTTCGGTGCTGACAACCTTTTCGTCGTACACTATGGCGTCTTCCGCAAAATAGACTTTGCTATCTTCCTCGAGGAACTTGAGCTCCAGTTCGCGATCGAACCCGCCAATGGAGTTCATGCCACCCATGATCCTTTTATAGTCGGCGTAGTTGAAGAACATACCCGAGCCATTAAGAGAGGCGGAAAGCCCGAGGGCAACCGTCCCCTGCCGATATATGAAATTGTTGATCGTCTCACTCAGTCCGTCCAAGACAGCCATCGGTGTGTTTTCATTTTTTGGCGCGCGACGACCCTGTATGGCCCGATGTCCGATCGCATACAGGTTGTTCATTTTCGAGAGAAAGTCTGGCGCCATAATATTGTCTGCGTCGAGGATGACTGCGGCATCATAATCATCTCCGATCGCGGCCATGGCGGAGTTTAATGCCTTCACTTTGGTGCTCACATCGAATGAGACTTCGACCACGATAACCGGTAACAGCCTGAGTTGGTCGAGGGTCTCAGACCTCAGCGAGTCGGCGATAATGACCACTTCAAAGGATTCCGCGGGATATTGTTGGTCGAGTGCCTGGCTGGCGACGCTGACAATGACCTGATCTTCCTTATAGGCCGGGATGAGTACCGCTATCTTGTGCTTGATAGCTGCATCGGGTGCGTTTTTGTGCTTGTAAAACAACCCTGCGATGGCAAGGACAAAGGCATACAGCGAGACGTAAGTGAAATAGACAATGAGGATCAGCTCTATTATAAACATTGGATGGCCAAGTGACGCGCGGATTTCCTACACCTTTTCTTTTTGAATCACGGCCGGGATTGTCGAGAAAAGTATTTTCAGGTCCAGCCAGAACGAGTTTTTCATCGCGTATTCCATATCCAACGCGATTCGTTCATCCTCGCTCATGTTATCCTTACCGCGTTTAGTGATCTGCCACAGGCCGGTGATGCCCGCTGGGGCGAGAAATCTCCATGCGATTTGGTCCTTTGTCAGCTTCTCAGCTTCGTACAAGGGGAGTGGCCTGTTGCCCACGAGTGACATGTCACCAAGAAGGACATTCAACAGTTGTGGAATTTCATCGAGGCTGGTCTTCCGGATAAAGGCGCCGAACCGGGTGATCCGCGGGTCGTTCTTGATCTTTACGAACACGCTGTTCGACGCGTGACCATTTTGCTTGCCATTGTACTGGTTGAGATGGGCGAGGTTGGTGAGCTCTGCGTCTGACCCCGCTCTCATAGACCTGAATTTATAGAAATTGAAAATCTTATAGCCGGTTCCCGCCCGCTTGGCCACGTAAAATACCGGACCTCTTGACTCCAGCTTGATGATCAATGCGATTAAGATGCACAACGGCGAGAGCAGGAGCAATGCAGTGGCCGATACGAGAATATCAAAGGCGCGTTTCAACGACCAGAGTTTGATCTGAGGCACGAGGTCGACGCTTTGGGCAACATAGGGCCTGTTCCCTCGCAAATTCTTGTATGACTTAACTTTTCTGATAAACTCGAGCCGCTTGAAAAAGCCGTTGCTTAACGCTCCGTAGTGATAGTCATCGGCGCCGATTGAAAAAGCCTTTTCTTTGGCGGTGGCGTCGAACGACTGCGTAAACAAGATGAAGGGCACCGCTTTTTGTCGTGCGGCTTCACGCAAAGATCGCAGTCCATTTTCGGTGATGTCGCGATTGACGAGCACCGCATCGACGGTGCTGTCGCTTCGTTCGATCCAACTTAACGCTTCGGAGACCGTGACTCCCGAGAGCAGGGTATCGTCGAGGTATTGGTTTCTATCGGCACTGTGTGAGTTTTCGATTCGCAGAATATGATGAGTAAAACTGGTTACTCTCGGTTTTGGTTGTTCGATGCTTAGGCCAGGGGCTCGTAATACTAGTTCCATAAGGTCACTGCAGGTTTATTTAGGAAATGAGAACGTCTTCACTATGATGCGCGATGGCGCGATCAACCTCACTCAGGAATTTCTGAGGCTCAAATGGTTTTACCAGGTATGCAAACGCGCCTAATTCGAGGCACTGTTCTTTTGAGTCTTCGAATCCTGAAAGCATGATGACCGGAATATTCCTGAATAAACCGCTGTTGCTTAGGTTCTCCAGCAGTTCAATACCATCGAGGGATGGCATCTTCACATCCGATATGACAAGATCACAACTGTTTCCATCAGAAAGCCACGACCAGGCCTCTAACCCATTGTTCATGATAATGACCTCGTACTTGCCTCTCAAGATTCTTTCCAACAGCCAGCACAACGGAGCGTCATCTTCAATCACTAATACCTTATTCATCTTTCCCTTTCAATTAAATCCAACCACACAGGGTCACAGCTATAAATTGTGATGCCAACCGTGCGCAACTAATGCGGCTGCATGGACAAGAAAAAAAAAGGGATACACCTGCTTAGGTCACCGGTGATGGGCGATTCTTTATCGATTGCAAAGTCGCCGTTCGATTTATTTTTTGAGTTGCGGTCAATGTAAAGGCCGGTACAAGCAAGATCTCTTTCGGTCTCTCATAAGGATGGAGATGATTGTCCAGCTGACCTAAAATGTCGGCAATAGTATCTGCGTTATGGCCGGTTGATTCCAACACGAGCGTGATGCGCTGCCCGAGCTTGTTATCCTCCATGCCACAAACAAAGAACCGGTTGCTGATACCGGCGACCCGGAAAACAGTTTCTATGGCCGCCTCGATTTTTTCGGGATTGACTTTGTAGCCGCCGGTGTTGATAACGTTGTCAGCGCGACCCATCCAACTGAATTGCTGGTCGCCGGTCAGCTCAACGATGTCGTTTGTCACAACCTCGCCGTTGAGATATGGTGTTTTGATCACAAGACATCCGCGATTATCGAGCGACAACCCGATGCCTGGTAATGCGTGATAGAACTCGGATGCTTCCCTTCCATTCAGTCTCCTCAATGCAACATGTGACAAGGTCTCCGTCATACCATACGCCGCATAGCAAGCGCACTGAAACCGGCGGAGGTCGTTGACATAATCAGCATGCAATGGCGCGCCTCCAATGATCATGGTGTCAAGGTTATCAATCAAGTGTGGATGTTTTGACCCAAGCATCGATTGAATTTGATAAGGAACAAATGCGGCGAAATTTACACATTGATCGACAGGAAGTTTTTGCAAAGGTGCGGAGACCGGATCGAGTATCCACATCGCCATGTTGTTAACAAAACTGCGCACGATCATCATCATTCCGCCGATGTATCGTGTGTCGATACAAACGAGTGCGTTTGAAAAGGGTTGAAGCTTGAGTACGCTCGTGCTGAGTTTCGCACTGGCTTCCATCTGCGTCCGCGAAACGGTGATGGGCTTGGCCGGACCTGTGGATCCACTGGTCTGCAATGAAAAGGAAGTCTCCCCCGAGAGCCAGGAACGAATAAAACTTAGTGACGATTCCTCATGAATGGAACGTGGGACTTCACGTCCTGCAGCGATCTCGTTCAGGGATACGAAGCGGCCATTCATCCACAATGTTGTAAATGAATAGCTCATGATCTCATACCTGGTTTGAGTTTACAGTGGCACCGCGGCCAGCGTTCTTATGGAAACTTCGGAAACTTCGACCAATCGGGATCACGCTTTTCCATAAATGCGTTCTTTCCTTCTTTGGCCTCGTCACTCAGATAATAGAGCAGGGTCGCGTTTCCAGCGAGTTCCTGGATCCCCGCTTGACCATCCAGCTCGGCGTTAAACGATGTCTTCAGCATGCGGATCGCCAAGGGACTTTTGCGCATAATCTTTCGCGACCATTCGACATACGTTTCTTCCAGCATCTCAACAGGAACTACTTTGTTTACCAATCCCATCTCCAACGCCTCCTGGGCGTTGTATTGATCACAGAGGTACCATATCTCCCGTGCTTTTTTCTGGCCTACAATGCGGGCGAGGTATGAGGCTCCAAAACCACCATCAAAGCTTCCGACCTTTGGTCCGGTTTGTCCGAAGCGGGCATTCTCAGCGGCAATGGTAAGATCGCAGACGACATGGAGAACATGACCCCCGCCGATTGCCCATCCCGCGACAGCGGCTATGACAGGTTTCGGGATCGATCGGATCATTTTTTGGAGGTCGAGAACATTTAGCCGTGGAACGGTGTCGTCTCCAACATACCCGCCATGGCCGCGTACGCTCTGGTCTCCGCCGCTACAAAATGCTTTGCCGCCCTCACCGGTAAATATCACGACTCGCACATCTGCGTCTTCGCGACAAATATGCATCGCATCGATCATCTCATTCACTGTCAACGGCGTGAACGCGTTGTGCACATGGGGACGATTAATGCTGATGCGGGCAATTCCTTCAAACTTAGTAAAGATAATTTCCTTATAATCCTTCACAGACTGCCACGCGTACTTACTCATAGATCTTTCATGTTTTGTTTCAACCGGTCAAATATAGCTCTATTGGTGGTCACATCAGTTTCAAATTCGAGGATCTTTGGTTTTCCGTCAAAGGTTAGAAAATCGGGTAGCGCATTTGCAATGTCATCCTGCGTCCGTGCATTGACGTACGAAATGCCGAACTCGGCCGCAAGCCCCGACGCATTCAGACGCTGGTGCGTAATGAAGTACTCAGATGCCTCCGGCACAGAAGCCGGACCGTCAATTATGTTGAATATGAGTCCGCCATGATCATTGAGAAGAAATATCCGGAGATCGTCCAGCGGGTAATTGTGCCAAAAGGCATTGCGGTCGTAGAAGAATGCGAGGTCACCGGTAATCAGTATCGTCGGGTGGCCCGTTGCCAGGTAATGGCCCACAGCCGTGCTCGTACAACCATCGATGCCACTCGTGCCCCGATTAGCCGAGACTTCCACTTTCGCGTGTGCGGCATTGAGACCGATGAAGTTGGCGTGTCTCACGCTCATGCTATTAGCCAGGTGTAGTCCGCATGTTGCGGGAAGCTGTGCCATCAGATCCCGAATGGCGCCGAGCTCACCATAAGTATCGCCGGCGAGAAAACCGCGCATAGCCTGCGATGTTTTTTCTTCCAGCTTCAGCCATCGTGATCGATAATCTCCTCCCTTGCCGCTGCCTTGATTCAACGTGTAAAGATGTTGAAAAAATGAAAATGGGGAACATTGAATGTTCGTCGTGATGCTCTTAAACGGATCGGCTGGATTTCCAGTGGGTTGTATATGCCAGTGCGCAGTCGGTGGATAATGTCGCAGAAACAATTTTACGTTCTTGGAGATCACCGACTGGCCAAACGTGATGAGTAGATCAGGTTGGAGCGTTTTTTTCATCTTGTCGGTAGCCTGCCCCAAAAATAAATCGGCCCGCCTGATGCAGTGGTCAACAGCGTGGAGATTTGAGATGATGTCCCCAATTAGCGCGACGTTACTATTTGGATGAAGCGCGGATAAAATTTCCACCAGATTTCCATCCAGAGGTTGCTGCCCTGCAACAATCAGAATATTCGCAAAAGAAGCCCAGTTATCGGAGACGAATTTCTTTTGATCGTCGCTAATCGAAGTCGAGAACGGAAGGTCTTCGATCACGCGAACATTGCGACTATACCCGGTGCTTTTCCCAGTTTCAGGATAAAGCGGTTCGCGGAACGGAGCGTTCACGTGAACAGGTCCCTTCGGATCCTGACAGGCCAGGTTGATAGCCTCGTTGATGATCCGGTTGATCTCCCACTGACTGTCGGGATGTTCATAATCCTGCGGCAGCGAGAACGAGCGCTTGACATGCCTTCCAAAGATCCCGGATTGATAGATGGTTTGACCGTCGTGTTGGCCGATCCATTCCGATGGTCGGTCGGCAGTCAACAGCAGGAGTGGAGTCTGGGAGAAAAAAGCCTCGGCAACGGCTGGCGCCAGGTTGTAAAGTGCCGTCCCTGATGTGCACACCACTGCAACGGGGGATTTCCTGGCCTGCGCAATGCCCATGGCGACGAAGCCGGCACTTCGTTCATCCGTGAATGTTCTGCAATTTATCGAGTCATGTCGTGTGAATGCCAGGGTAAGGGGCGCGCATCTCGATCCTGGAGAAAGGACCGCCTCGGTGACACCTTTGTTAACGCAAAGTTCAGCGATATCGTAGATGGGCTGAAACCGCATCACGAAATTACGTTCAACAGGGTATTGAATTTCAGCTCGGTCTCCTCGTACTCCTTTCCTGCATCCGAGTCGATGGTGACTCCTGCACCTGCGTATAGCACAGCTTTCCCGTCCAGAATTTTCATACAACGAAGGTTGACAAAGAGGTCAATGTTTCCGGAGACGTTGACTGGTCCAAGGTAGCCGGCGTAGAATTCACGGTCATAACCTTCGTTCTTCCGCAGAAAGTCGAGGGCACGCTCCCTGGGCATGCCACACACGGCTGATGTGGGATGAAGAAGCCGCAGCATGACAGAGCCCAATTGTGGAAAGTTGGTGCCCTGCATATCGACGGTAAATTCTGACTTCAGGTGAACAAGATTTCCTGCAACCATTGTTCTCGGGCCATGCTCCTCGTACTCGCGCAGCCTGATTTTCTTAAAACAGCTGATGACGTATCGCTCGACCAGGGCTTGTTCTTCAATTTCCTTTTGTGTCCATGCAATGGTCTTGAGATTCATTCCTTCATGGTAGGGCATCGTGCCGGCCAGCGCCACCGTCCGGAATATTCGCTGGTCTTCAACGCTAACCAGGGCTTCCGGCGTCGCTCCCAGCCAATGACCAACACCGGGAAGAAACACCTGCGAGATCAGAGCATTATTGTATCGGTCACAAAGTTTCTGGAACACATTCACACAATCGAAGGTTTCTGGGAGGTCGACGATGCGGTTCCGTGACGGAACAACTTTCTCGAATTGTTCTTTTTCGATCTCTTCAATTGCTTGGCGGACCAGTCCGAGGTAGTCGCCGCTCTCTTGCGCGTTGCCGAAGCTGCGAATGATGTCGGTCCCATTCGCCGCGATGCTCATATCCGCTTGTTCCTGCAACCATGCGGCGGTTGAAATTCCAGCCGGTGTCTGGGGATTTTTCAAACTACCGTTTTCGAATTCGAGTATGTAGTCGGCGGGGAGAAAATAGCTTTGGATTTGGGGATCAAAAGGTGCAAATAAGAATCCGGTGGGAAGATCTTCGATGGTGGCATTCAACTCAAGGCGGCGATATTGACGGGCGAGCACCATATACTTGGCCGCTTGGCCCGGCAACCGCCAGACGGCAGCCGCAAGACCATTATCGCTGGCGTATTTCAGGCAGAACCTGATGATCTCTGCTTCTGAACGGTTCTCTATGGAAACGGATGAGTTGTCGCTGATAGGATTATGTCTCATGTGCTCTTTTGGTCCAGTACGGCCAGTGTTATTCGGCTGATACAAACCAATTCATTTTTTTCATTGGTGATTCGTATCTCCCACACTTGTGTTTTTTTTCCGATGTGTATCGGGCGCGCGATGCCGGTGACAAAACCGTCTCTGACACCCCTCAGATGGTTGGCGTTGATCTCCAGGCCAACGCAGAATTGGCTGGTCATATCGATGCAGCACGTCGCTGCAACGCTGCCCAGCGTCTCTGCCAGGGCGACGGAGGCTCCCCCGTGGAGCAGGCCCAGGGGTTGATGGGTTCGGGCATCAACAGGCATTCGAGCTTCCAGAAAGTCGTCACCAATCCGGGTAAACAGAATGCCAATCTGCTCGGCCATGGTGTTGGCCGACAGCTTGTTCAGTGAGTCCAGGGTGATTTCTTTCCGGAAAATTCCCATTCAATTCATCGACTGTATCGCCAGTCTGTTATTTTTGCGCAGCCTTCGTTCAAGAGGGCGGCCCCAAAATAGCTTAAAAATTGATCATCAAAAAAGTTTACCTTGTACGGCACGGTCAAACCGATTTTAATCTGAAGAGCATCGTCCAGGGTAGCGGTGTCGACACTGACCTGAACGATTTCGGAAGAAGACAAGCGCGTGCATTCTTCGACGCCTACCAGGCGGTATCATTCGACCACGTTTACACTTCGTCATTGAAGCGCAGTCAGCAATCCGTCCAGGACTTTATCGATCGCGGGATCCCGCATACCTCACTGGTGGGGTTGAATGAAATTAGCTGGGGTACCAAGGAAGGCCATCGGGTCACCCCCCAGGAAGATGAATATTATCATTTCATGCTCAAGGAATGGCAAGCTGGAAACACGGCCTTGCGTATTGAAGGGGGTGAGAGTCCTGATGATGTGATCAACAGGATGAAGCCCGCCGCTGACTACATCATGAAGCAGGAGCACGAAAAGACGATTCTAATCTGTATGCATGGACGCGCGATGCGCATTCTGCTCTGTCATCTGTTGAACTATCCGCTGCGGTGCATGGATATGTTTGAGCACCAGAATTTGTGCCTCTATGTGTTGAACTGGACGGGTTCTATGTTCAGTGTTGAAAAACACAACAACGTCGATCACCTGCGTGAACTGATGCCGGTGACCTAATCCAGCCGGTTCAACGCCGACCGCGCCTTGCTGTCTATACTGTTCTTGTATTGATGTCGCCGGTAGGTAAGGGCACGCCTGAAGTACTGTCTTGCTCCATCGACGTCGTTCTCTGAAAGGAGCAGATATCCGAGTTGCAGACAAGCATTCGGAGCAAAATACCACGGCTCGTCACCAGCCATATCAATGGTTTGGCGATAGAATAACTTGGCAGCCAGGTGTTGATTCAGGGCGTGCTCAAGCCTGGCCTTCCGATAAAAATACTCCACCTGATCCTGCTTGCTGATTAAATCAGTACGACTTACAGAATCGAGTATGCTGCGAGCGCGCGAATAATATCCGCCGTCCATTGCAAAGCGCGCTTTGGTTAGTGGAATGTTGGGATATCCGGGGCGCGCAAGCTCAGAGGCCGCCGCTCGATCTGCTTCTGACAACACAGTGCCTTCCTGTCTGGCCCGCTCAAAGTATTGGCGTGCTTCCAGCTCGTGACCGTTCAGCCAGCAGCATAGTCCCATTTTGTACCAGGCTGCCTTTCGAAAATTGTTTCCTTTGAATTCATCAATGAAATGCCTGTAGTAGGAAATGGCAGTGGTATACTCTGCTTTATGAAGATGAATTTCGCCAAGAAGGTATTTAGCAAAATGAAGGGGTACTGTTTCGGTGGTGTCGGGCAACCGGGCAAGGCAGGAGAGGGCTATCTCACTTTGTGCATCTTTCATCGCCAATAGGGCCTTGACATATAGTCTGATGAGGTAGTCGGGACCCTCGGACCATTTTTCCAGCGCAAGTCTGCCACTGTCCGGTCTCTGCAATATGAACCCCTGGATCAACGCATACAGGAGTTTCGCTTCTGCCTTTAATTGACTTTGAAGAAGCTGACGATCCTGCAGGGCACCCAACCCATTCTCAATCGATCCCTCCATTCCGAATAATGCCAGGAGCCAGCTGTACCGGTCGGGAACTGCGCCCAGGATCACCTGCAGAATCCCGTACGTTTTCCGAACTGGAACAAAGTCCGGGAACTCTTTACGGAGGTCTTCGGCAATCTGGTAGGCGCGCCGCAGATGAGTGGCTCCGTCGATCTCGCGTCCGAACCGGACGCAAACAAACGACCACTGTAAGTGCGCTTCCGCGTGCACAAAACGGCCGTATGCATCATCTGCCGGCAGGCGCCGGTTGGTGATTTGCTCGATCCACTGTTCATATTCATTGAAAAGCTCTTTGTCTTCCGTCAACAGCAGTTCGAGGGAATTGGCAAGCAGTGCTACGTATTCTTCTTGAGGGGTTCCAGGTGTTGCCAGAAGACGTTTGGCCTGGGATATTTTGAGGTTGAGTACGAGGTCGTAACCGATGTTTGCTCTTCGTTCAGGAATAGCCTGACCATTGGAGGAGGCAGCGGTAGTGAACAAAAAAAGGCAGGTGAGAAACCATGCCTTTGCAATACCTGATTGATTGGCAAAATTCCTATTCAACCTTTCTTCTGCGGCCACCTGTCGATGAACCTGCTTTCGAGCTTTTCGGTTTGTCGCCGTCATCGAGTGAATCCATATCTACATCCGCTAAGATACGGCCGGAGTGCTCGTCGATCACAATTTTTTTCTTTTCGCGGATTTCGGCGATTTTTTGAGCCGGGATTACAATATTACAACCTTCTGCGGCGCCTCTCACCACGCGCACTACGGCGAGTCCATTTGATAAGCTTCCCCGCAGTCGCTCGTAGTATTTCAAAAGTTTATCTTCGATTTTCTTCGTCGCTTTTTCGCGTTCGCCGAGGAGTCTTTTTTCTTCTTCCTCGCTCTCCGTCATGATGTCCTGGAGCTCGTTCTTCTTGGTGGTGAGGTGTTCGCCGCGTTCGGCAATGAGGGTGTTGGTCTTTTCTATGTCTTCTTTCTTGGCCTGGATTTGCTCTTTGGCTTCCTTTATTCTCTTTTCGCAGATCTGAATCTCAAGTTCCTGCAGCTCTATCTCTTTGGTGATGGCGTCGAATTCGCGGTTGTTTCTGACGTTTTTTTGCTGTTCGTTGTATTTCTTGATTAGTTTCTCCGCTTCCTTGATGCCTTCCTTGTTCTTCTTGATGTTCTCTTCCAGTTCTTTTAGTTCGGTCTCGTATCGCTGCTGTCGTGTTTTGTAACCTTCTATCTCGTCCTCCAGGTCCTGGACTTCATCGGGAAGGTCGCCCCGGAGCTTCTTTAATTCGTCGATTTTGGAGTCAATGGACTGGAGTTTTACAAGGGCTTCGAGTTTTTGAGCAATTGATTGATTTTCCATTTATTTCAGGTAACTTATTGGATTCGTGACGGTTCGGGCAAAATTGATCGCAAAATTAGGAAATTTTTTTGTCAAAACCTCCGCCAAAAGGTCTTTGGTGAAAACCTCACTCTCGTAATGTCCAATGTCGGCGATGACAATACGGCCGTTGGCATCAAAAAATTCATGGTATTTGAAATCGGCCGATACGAAGAACTCAGCTCCTGCCCGAATGGCTGCCGGTAGCAGAAAACTTCCGGACCCACCACACAGCGCTACCTTCTTGACTACTTTGCTTATCAATGGTGTGTGTCTTATCACACTCAGCCCCATACGTTCTTTCAAACGTTTCAGGAATTCCGGAGGTTCCTCAGGCGTTGGCAACTCTCCGATCATCCCTGAGCCAACTTCTTGATTCTCATTTAATAAGCCTGTCAAATAATAGGCAACCTCTTCGTATGGATGAGTCCGCCGCAGAGCCTTCAGGACTCGTGGTTCGAGGTGGGCCGGAAAAATCACTTCAACGCGATCTTCCTGAACTGACTCAGGAGTCAGTGCGCGTCCAATATGCGGATTGGCCGCCTCGTTAGGAGTAAAGGTTCCGGTCCCCTCAGTGCGAAAACTGCATTGAGAATAATTTCCGACCTGGCCCGCGCCTGCTTCGTAGAGGGCGTGCAGCACTTCTTCAGTATTTGCCCTTGGAATGAAAGTGACCAGCTTGGTCAGCATGCCTGGCTTGGGCTCCAGTATCTGCAGGTTCTCCAGGCCAATGCGCTCGGCGATCCGGCGATTTACGCCGTTCCAGACATTGTCCAGATTGGTGTGGATAGCGTAAACTGCGATATTGTTTCGAATGGCCGCAATCACTGTTCGCTCGACATAATTGCTGCCCGTCAGTCTTTTGAGACCTTTGAAAATGATCGGATGGTGTGCGACCACGAGGTTGCAGCCGGAAGCTACTGCTTCCGCAATCACCTCTTCGGTGCAGTCCAGCGTAACAAGGATGCCGGTGACATCGTGCGTGCGGTCACCCGTCAGCAACCCTGAATTGTCGTATGATTCCTGGTACGAGGGCGGAGCCAGGGACTCCAGGTAATGAATTACATCGTTTATCTTTATCCCGCTCATAACAACAAGATTACAAAGGAAAAACATCATTGTAAAAACGATTCAGTTGGCCGGTACACCCCTGTTAATGAAGATATTGCGCGCACTATTGTTTCCATTCACTCTCGTGTATCATTTGATAACTGAGATCAGAAACCGGCTATATGACCAGGGTTTAAAACCAGCGGCAAGTTTCGATGTTCCCGTCATCGGTGTGGGCAACCTGACGATCGGGGGTACTGGTAAGACTCCGATGGTAGAACACTTAATCCGTTTGCTGTCGCCCCAGTACAAGGTGGCGACATTGAGCCGCGGATACGGAAGAAGGACCAGGGGGATTCGAATCGCCGGGGCCGGTGATTCACCGGAAACCGTGGGTGACGAGCCCTTTCAATTCTTTGACAAGTTTAATGACGTGTACGTCGCCGTCGGGGAGGAGCGCGCCCTGGCGATCACCTATATCTTGAACGACAAGCCCGATACCGAGGTGATTATTATGGATGACGCGTTTCAGCATCGACGCGTACGGCCATCTTTTCAGGTGCTGCTGACCGAGTACAGTCGCCTGTTTCATCGCGATTTCGTTCTTCCGTCCGGCAATCTCCGCGAATCAAAGAAAGGCGCACGCCGTGCTGATGCCGTAGTGGTTACCAAATGCCCCCGGGAGATCGGCGAGGAGGAGATGATGAAAATCCAATCCGGTATCCGGTTGTATACTCAAAGCCCGATCTTCTTTTCCACTCTGCGGTATAATGCGCCCGCTGCTCTTGGCGCGAATTTGCATCAACGTGACAGTGTCATTCTGGTTTCGGGTATCGCGGAAACCCACACGTTAACGGCTCATGTTGAAGCAAATTACCGGCTGGTGAAGCACTTAGCTTACCGTGACCATCACCGGTACACGCGGAACGACCTTCAAGTCATTTCAGACCTTGCCCGGAAGCACAATGCGATGGTGATCACGACCGAAAAGGATGCTGTGAAGATCAAGTCTCCCGACTTTAAACCTTACATCGACGAAATACCCTGGTTTTACCTGCCCATCGAGATCGAATTCATCAGAAATGGAAAGGATTTTGATGAGATGCTGCTAAATGTGGTGAAAAATGCGTAGAAAAAGACCGGGAACGAAGCCAATTGACCGCTTTGGCAGCCTATTTTTGCGCGTGTCTTTTTTCAGGCTGCTTTTTGCCACGGCATGTCTGCTTTACGTGCCGTTCGTGTTCGGTCAAATAGCGGATCCTTCGCGACGCGGAGGCTCCAGGATCATCGATGATACCACGCGTCAGGTGTACGGGCCCAAGACGTCACGCTATTTTCTTGAGCAAGATGTTTTTCTTAACCGCGAAGTGCTTCACCCGGTCGACACCGCGATTCGAAACTTCCACCGGTTTGATTATGTCCAACGATTTCAGAACCGTCATCAGGATCTCGGAGTAATGGGTAGCGCGATCCGTCCAATATTTTATGAGCCACCCGATCAGACTGGTGTGCGGATTGGCGCTCATGTTTATGACTTGTACTGGGATACGGAAGCGGTCAGATATTGGGATACAAAATCACCTTACACCAACATGAAGGTAATTCTCGGAGGGATCGGACGTTCGATCACCAAAGCGTCCTACAGCCGGAACATCAATCCCCGGTGGAATGTTGGTTTTAATTATCGCGGGATATTTGTCGACAAGCAGGTGTTGCGAAGTGGGAAATCCGACCGTTTCGCACAAGACAATTACTATGATGTGTTCACCACCTTCCAAAGCAAGGACAGTACCTATCGCATTTTTGCAAACTTCCGCCGGATGTTTCATAAAGTTGAAGAATACGGTGGAATAAAGGTGGATGATACAACCGTTCTTGCCGAATACTTTCAAACAAACGCTGAAGCCTGGTTGCTGCCGGGACCAGAAAGCAACGATCTGCGCATCAATACCCATATCTTCCATCAATACAAGGTGGGCAACGCTTTACAGGTCTACCATACATTCGATCGCTACAGGCAGAAGAACAACTTCCTGTACGCGCGGAACAATTCAACTCCCGACTATTTCGATTTCATCGAATATGAATCGGACAGTATCCGGGATGTTATGAAACTGGTTACCGTGCGGAACGAGGTCGGCGTGAAGGGTAACATTCTGAAATTATTCTACAATGGTTACTATGCGCTTCGACATTATAACTATGTCAATGATAAGCTCGCTCCGGACACACTGGAGCACATCACCTACGACTCGGTGAGCTTTGACAGGCGGGGCGCGGAGAGTTACCTGGGAGGCCGGATCGCACTTCACCTGGATTCTATCGGCGACGTGTCTGGCGGGCTTGAAGTAATGTCCGACGGAAACTATCAGGTCTATGGTGAGATCAGAAGCAAGTGGTTTGAGGCGCGGCTGCGCCAGATGCTGTACAAGCCAGGCTTCATGGATCAGGCTTATCGCGGCGGTTACGATTCCTGGAATAACAGCTTTGAAAACATAGCTGTCACCCGATTCAACGGCTACCTTCATTACCGATCGCCCTGGCTGAACATTTCTCCGGGTTTTACCTTCACCCGGCTCAACAACTACATTTTCTACAGGAAAGTCAGCAACGTTGACACCGTCCAGCAGGTTCTGCCGGTGCAGTCGTCGGGCAACCAGATTATGGCCTCGCCAGAAGCCAGGTTATCGGTGACGCTTAAGAACATTACACTGGCCACCCAGGTGATTTACACGAAGGTGCTGGAGAATGCTGGAGACGCTATCAGTGTTCCCGATCTGTTTGTCAATGCGCAACTATCATACGCCAACATTTTTTTCAACGGAAACCTTGATCTCCACACCGGCGTTGATGTGCATTGGAAATCCGATTACTACGCCCATGGCTATGATGTGGCGTCAAGACAATTCTACCGGCAGGATGAATTTATAAGCCATAGCTTGCCGATTCTCGACATATTTGTCAATGCGCGAATCAAGCGCGGAAGAGTTTTTTTCAAGTATCATAACTTTCTCAAATTGTTCGAAGAAGTCGGCAACTTCCCGACACCGTATTACCGCGGTCAAAAGAATGTTTTCGATTTTGGATTTGATTGGAGTTTTTATGACTGACACAAACTCATCGCTGTGAAGCAATCCAGGGAAAAGTTTACGCTCGGATTGGAACTAGCCACGGATCCACGCTGGGTCAATATCGCCGAAAAAAATATCCGGGATATTCTTGTCGACCACGCCTACTGCGAACAAAAGGCAGCGTCATCGTGCATTTCCCTCATCGTCCAATACCCCGACAAGGAAAAGCTTGTGGAGATACTAACGCCCGTTGTTGCTGAGGAATGGGATCACTTCTCCAGGGTACTGGATCAATTGCGACTGCGCGGTTTTGGACTCGGGCCGCCGCGGCGTGATGAATATGTAGTTGCGCTGGCCAAACTCGTGCGAAAGGGAGGAACCCGCGACCAGGACCTGGCAGAAAAGCTACTGATGAATGCTATGATCGAAGCCCGTAGCTGCGAGCGCTTCAAAATACTTTGGAAAAATATACCGGACGAAGGATTACGGGATTTTTACTACGAGCTGATGGTGTCTGAGGCTGGGCACTATCGGAATTTTCTTCAGCTTGCGAAGCTATATGTTTCGCCGGAGTACGTCAACGTGCGATGGAAAGAATTTCTCCATCAGGAAGCTGAGTTGGTGGGTACTCTGGCCCCCCGCGGCGATCGCATGCATTGAAGCCTGCCGATGTCGCAAGCTTGTTATCGCTTCACTTGCAGACGACTTAGGAATTTTTGATCCGGTGTGCTCAACATGATAATATAAGAGCCCGCGGCGTTCGGCCACAAGTCAATATCCTTTGTTTGGATACCTGCAGGCTTTGCTCCAAGGCCTTCCCTTAATACCGTCCGTCCGAACATGTCGACGACTTGCAGGGTCACCGTTGCCGGCGAGTCCAGTTTGTACTCGACCGAAAAAGCCCCAGTGGTCGGGTTGGGATAAACGGTTATTGGCATGACGACAGGCTGACTGGCTGGTATCTTTGGCTGACGTTGGATGCTGATGTAGTCAATCGCCCACCCCCATGATGTCTGCTCCGGACCAGAGGTCATCGAAAGCCGGAATAGGAGTGTGTCTCCGGGTGCGAAGTGCCCACTCAGATCCAACTCATGCTCTTCGAGCAACAACGGAGATCCAACTACAGCTTCGCTCCATCCGGGAAAATCCGCCGCACTGTACGCCGGGCATAGTGAAATCCAGTCTAGTCCATTCACCGTAGCCTCGACAGTCACGAGATCGCTGTCGGGCTCCGTGAGAGCAACATCGCTGTAATAAAAACCCGCCAAGGAGTCAGACACGGTTATCGGAGTTCTGAGCTGAACCTGATATTGCTTGTTTGTCTGATAGGGGTGGTCGGTCATCAGCGACTTACGGACAACCGATGACACATTCGGGAAACTTTGCAGCGTAAGCCCGTCCAGCAAAAGGTCGTCCGTGGTTTCGAAATAGGTTGCATATTCTTCCTTTACTGGCAAGAGTCCAAGTTGTTTAATCAACTGCACCGGCGACTGCGATGGATTATTTCCCTTGAAACTGATGAGCGAAACGCTGTGTTCTCCCGTGTCTATATTATCGATTTTGATATCCATTGCGCCGATCATCGGCTGGCGTATGGTGTGCAGTATCTGGCCATCAATGGAAACCTGGATGGAGTCAAAGGTGGTAGGCATACTTGCCCTCAGCATCAGGGCGCCAGATGGAGAGGTGCCGGAAGCAATGATCGCGGATGCGCTCGAAGGAGACTGGT
Organism: uncultured Roseivirgaceae bacterium; assembly: GCA_964563295.1. Lineage (GTDB taxonomy): Bacteria > Bacteroidota > Bacteroidia > Cytophagales > Cyclobacteriaceae > Chryseosolibacter. The sequence continues at coordinate 22,791 of CAZLWX010000039.1, forward strand.
CGCTGTCAATTGTCGCAGTCCATATACCGCGACCATGAGTGGCGATCACCACCTCGTTGTCCTGACCTTTCATGTCCCATACCGAAACCTTGGGAAAGTCTGCAATGATTGACCAGTTCTTTCCGTTGTCCAGCGACTCGACAATGCCGATTTCGGTGCCCGCCCATAGAATGTTCGGGTTGTCAGGTCGTACATACAAACAATAGACAGCCACGTCGGGGAAACCATTTATACTGGATGACCCATTACCGAAGCCTGTAATATCCTCCCAGGTCTGACCGAGGTCGCGGGTGCGCAGGATCTTGGGAGCGTTTGCAAATGAGAAAATCGCGTAAGCCGTATTTTGATCTACGGGGTGACTGGCAAGCTTGGTGATCGTTCCCATCGGGACATCAGAAAAATTATTGGTCGGCACGAAGGTTTTTCCAGCATCGGTTGACACGAAAATGGACCGCTGGGCTGCTGAGTTAAACATCCCGCTGCCTGCCCAAACAATGTTCGCATTTGCCCGGGAGACTTCGACGTCGACAAACGTAGCCGATCGATCAGGGCCAACGAACTCGTCGGGAATAGGTGTCAACGACCAGTCATCACCGAAGTTTTCTGATACATAGACGCCACTGGACCCTGCCGTGAACACACGGTCGGGAAAATTTTTCGAGTTGGCCAGTCGAGTGACAAACCCGAACTCGTTTCCCGGGATAAGTCCATCCGCGCCGCCCTGCCAGCTCATTCCTCCGTCGCTCGACTTGAATATTTGTCCGTTGTAAACACTCCCCAACACTTTTCTGGGATCTTTGCTGTGCCAAATAACTTCAAAGCCATCACCGCCGAGGGCGTATTGATATTGGCTTTGGGCTGTGGCGTCTGTGTCGAATGGAGAGATTCGCGTGCCGTTATCCTGAAGACCGCCGATGTATTGTTGCGCGCCCGGTCGCTTGTCGGCACCATAGAATTGGCCGGTATTCAAGCCAAACCCACGGAACAGCCAATCCCCTTCCGAAGTACCCGGAGTGGTCGATGCCTTTGAGACAAAGACTCCACCATCGTTGGCCAGGAGTATGCGGAACTTCTTTGCAGCTTCACTGCTGATGAGCGCCAACATGCGATGATGGTCCGGGTGAACGCCCTGATGAAGATTGACCTGATCTGATCCATTCTTGCCATCGAATGATCCCCTTCCGTCTGCCACGACCACAGTATTCGCTTTGAGCCGTTCAAACCGCTTATGCTGGATTGTAAGTTTTGAGTCTGGGAGGCTTGAGGGTGTCCACGTGGCGTTCTTAGCAAGAGCGGGGAAGAAGTTATACATCAGGCGATATTCCTGTCCTCCGGCCTGACTGATATTTGCATTTGGCAATGTTGGATGATACGCGACATTGTGGACGTAGACGTACTCCCGCGCGGGCTCGTCATCAAATGGTTCCAGGTCGAACTTGCCGTTCCGGTTCTGGTCGCGGAAAGAGACCATCAATTGGCGATTGTTGGTGACATCCCACACTTCAAACGGAACCATGGAATAGCTTACATAAGTGTAGCTGCCAGGTTCGACATTGGATGTAGCTCCTTGTGGCACGCGAAAACGATGTGCGCGCTGCGACCTCCCAGGACCGAACCGTATTTCAACGGTAATCTGATTGTTAAAACTTCCGACGAGCAGACGGTTCCCATCGTACGGAATATTCGCAAAAGGTTGTAGGAACAAGAAGGATTCGGTAGCTGTCTCCTTGAAATGAAATGTGTTCACGAAGGTGGATCCGCTAGTGAGCGTTGTGGCGAAAAGACTCACACCACCATAGTACACTTTGTTCATGTCGAACGGGTCACAGATAATGGTGTTGTCATAAAACCCCTGACCTTCGAGGAAATCGACGGTCTTGCTGGCAAACCGAACATCGACCAGTGACCAGGTCGCACCCTGGTCGTCGGAGTAATACAGGTCGGAGCCCGTACCGGACACCGATCCCTCGACACTGGCAAATAGCACGTTGCGATCAACCCGTGAAACGCTGAGCTCAATCCTTCCCATAGGAATCAGCGCGTCCTCGATGAGATTCCACGTAGCCCCAGCATTGACCGACTTCCATATGCCGACGCCGTTTTGCGTTGCGTATTGAATGTTGAAGGCGCCTGGCGTAGCGATAACCTGTTCGAGGGATCCCGTCACCTGCAAGACCCTGGTCCATGTCTGGCCGCCATCAGTTGTCCGCATAATAGACGAGGTCGTACTTGCGCTCATGTTATGAGGCACAGTAGTGGCTACGATGACGTTGGGATTGGCCGGTTGAACCACCAGGCGCGTGATGATAGAGAAGTCAGGATTGTTATCCGTCGCCGGCAGTTGGCTCCACGTCAGTCCCATGTCAGTCGACTTAAAAATTCCATTTCCAATGGCCGAATAGAAAGACGACATGAATTCGCCGGTACCTGCATAGATTACATTTCCAGAATTTGTTCCGGAGAATGACGAGATCGGTAGTGCGGGAAAGTCGCCACTCACTTCTGTCCATGTGAGGCCTCCATCTGTTGTGCGCCAGATTCCTCCGGTAGCGGCGCCGGCAAGCCAGGTATTCATGGCAGGGTCACCGGGGACGTTGAACAGTGCGCGGGTGCGGCCCGGTACATTGCCGGGACCACGTTCTTTCCACTCCATCACGCCGTTGGACTGGGAGCGTCCAGTAATTCGCTGCCTGGCGAACGCATTTTCGCGCATTCGCTGAAGTTCGATCCATTTGTAGTGAGCGGGATAGGTTGGGGCGATCTCTCCATCGCGTGTACGAATACCCTGGTGATAGAGAAAGAATTTATCGGGCTGGTCCTGCTTTTTTCCCTCCTCACCATCGTCCTCTCCCGCCCCGAGCTCTTCATCATTATCGATCGAAAAGGTCACAGGGGAGCGTTGCATCTTGTTTCGCAGATGCAACGTTGAGATCGCGGCGATCGATACCAGCAGGATCAGAACGATCTTCTTCAAAGCCCAAAGTTAATCGTGGCCTAAATGGAAAATGTTATTGGTTACGGGAAGCAATCCGTGGGAGACACATCAGGATTCGGCTTGCCTCTATGCTAAGTTAAGAAAAAGTCGAGTGTTACGAACCAGAAGCGAGGAACTAAGTCTTCTGCTTTTTCTTTTTTGCGGCGGGGAACAGAATGTTGTTGAGTATCAGCCTGTAACCGGCTGAATTTGGATGTTGATTGAGGTCTGTTGGTTCTTCATTGACCTGGTGCTGGTAGTCCTCGGGGTCGTGACCTCCGTAAAAAGTCCAGAATCCTTTTCCGAGCGTACCATGAATATATTTTGCCTCCTTGATGTCACGATTTTCACCCATGATGACGACGTCGCTTTTGATGAGACGTTTTTTGAATCCGGTAGTCTGACCAAAGAATCCCTGTATCACACGTGTATGGTTCTGCGTCAGCATCGTCGGTATCGGATCCCATTTAGCAGAGAATTCAAAAATCGTGAAGTAGTCGTTGTCTTGCCGTACGCCGCGTTCGTTCGGGCGGTTGTCAATGTCGGAGAATTCGTACGTGTAAGGATCCCGAACGAGCCTGAAGTCGGTGAACGCAAGCGTGTTCTCGTAGTTGAGTTTCTCCTGGGCCTGTGGGTCGGCGGGATCGCCGTCAAACATTCGCTCACAGATATCAACTCCTTCGGCGGCCAACGCAATGTCATAGCTGTCGGTGGCCGAGCACATGGCAAATAAGAAGCCTCCGCCGGTCACAAACTCCTTAATCTTTTTCGCCACTGCCAGTTTTAGCTGCGACACTTTGTGATAGCCGTGCTTACGCGCAAATCCCTCTGCTTCCTTGAACTGCGCGATATACCAGGGCATGTTGTTAAAATTTACATAAAATTTCCCGTACTGACCGGTGAAATCTTCGTGGTGCAAGTGCAGCCAGTCGTACTTCGGCAGTACGCCGTTCATGATCTCGTCGTCGAATATGACATCGTATGGGATCTCTGCGTAGGTGAGCACTAGCGTTACGGCGTCGTCCCACGGTTGGTTGGACTTGGGCGAGTATACGGCGACGCGCGGATATTTCTCCAGCTTCATCACATCGTAATTGACAGCCGGGCTGGCAATCTCGCTGAGAATCTGGTTAGCCTGTGCATCGGAAATCACTTCGAAGCTCACACCGCGCACAACCAACTCGTTTTGAATGGCAGGATGGAATTTGCACATAAAGCTGCCTCCGCGGTAGTTCAGCAGCCAATCTACTTCCATTTCACTGCGGAGGATCCAATAAGCGATACCGTATGCCTTCAAGTGGTTACTTTGCTTTTCGTCCATCGGAATGAAAATGGAATTGGCAAAGACCACCTCACTAAACATCATCAAAACGAACAAAATCGTACTTCTCATCGTACAACACACAGGTTATGGATGTCTAAATTTACGTAAAAAATAAGGGCCGGGATGTAACAAAAGCCGGTAGCCTTCAACTTATATACCGATATTCGCTCCGAAGTGACATGGATTTAATGGAGAACATCAGGGAGGGGTTAAGGTCGGTTCAGGCCAACCTGCTTCGATCGGTGCTCACAGCCCTGATTGTGGCTATCGGCATTACCGCATTGGTGGGAATGCTTACCACAATTGACGGGATAGAGAATTCCGTCACCGAAAGTCTACAGGACCTCGGTGTAAACACATTTGATATCAATTCAAGGTGGAATCGCGGTGCGAACAGGCAGGGTGTCACTCAAAAGACATATCCGCGCATTCGGATGAATGAGGCTTTTAGATTCATTGACGAATACCAGGTACCGTCCACAATTTGCCTTGCGGCGAACCTTACCCAGATAGCGGAAGTCAAGAGACTCTCATTCAAGACCAATCCCAACGTTAACATAATGGGCGCCAATGAGGAATACTTCCCCATCAAAGGTCTTGAAACGCAATACGGTCGCGGCTTTACGAGACGGGAAGTTGATTACGGCAGCCAGGTAGCGGTGATCGGGTACCGCGTTTATACAACCCTGTTTCCAGATGGCGGTAATCCCGTCGGCAATGAAATCACTCTTCTTGGTACCAAGTTCAAAGTCATCGGTTCGATGGCTGAAAAAGGCCAGCTTTCCGAGGATAATTACGACAACATGGTCGTCATTCCAGTTGTGAAAGCGAACCAGCTGGCAGAGGGAAGGCAGCTCTGGTACGAGCTGACGGTAGGCATCAAAGATCCTTTGTTGATGGATTATGCGATGGGTGAGGCGACCGGAGTGATGAGACGAATCCGGCGTGACCAGATCGGAAAAGAGAATTCCTTTGAGTTGGAAAAGAGTGAGACCCTCGCCCAGGAGTTGGAGAGCATCACCTCGGGCCTCCGCATAGGGGGCTTCGGAATCGGTTTCATAACGTTGCTTGGCGCTTCAATCGCGTTGATGAACATCATGCTCGTCTCGGTTACCGAAAGAACACGCGAGGTAGGAGTTCGAAAAGCGCTCGGTGCAACGCCATTGCGCATACGTCAGCAGTTCGTGATCGAGGCTATTGTCGTTTGTGTGCTGGGCGGCCTGGCGGGCGTCATCCTGGGTATCCTGATCGGCAACCTGCTCGCCAAATTGATGGGCATCGAATCCTTCGTGATCCCCTGGGCAGAGATGATTCTGGGGATGGTCGTTTGCATTATTGTTGGATTGCTTTCGGGCTATTACCCGGCTCACAAGGCTTCCCGTCTTGACCCCATCGAGTCACTGCGATTCGAATAACACCCTTTCGGATTTTCGGCTTATTCCAATCCCGGGGATTCTACAGGGGAGTTTCTTTCTTATTGAAATTTTTTGAAAATCCTGCGGCTAAAGTCGCCGGCACAAGACGAACTATTTCTAAATTCGCGCGGTATTTACTGCCTCCAGGAGAGATGCCAGAGTGGCCGATTGGGGCGGTCTCGAAAACCGTTATCCGCGCAAGCGGATCCAGGGTTCGAATCCCTGTCTCTCCGCATCCTTTCTTCCGTGTTTTATGCCCCCTGTGCTACGGTCAGTTTTCGGGCCACGAATAGTGCAACAAGACTGAAGAACACTGCGATACCTCCCACATAATTATAATGACTCAGCGCCTTCGCATGCAACTGGACGGTTGATGGTTGTTCGTCGATAATCATTCCGGCTATCGATGCTGCCAGCCCTGAGCTGAGTTGCTGAACGGATGACCGAATGCTCATGTAACTGCCTCTCCATTCCGGCCGGATGATGGACGTCTCGATAGTCGTCGAGGGTACCATCCGCCCATTACTGAAGATGAAGAAGACCGCGGAGATGATCAATGCCAGCCAAATCGGAATGGGTACCAGGTTGGTGATGATCAGTATCGGGATGATCACCAGCGAGCCGAAAATGGTAAAGATGCGAAGTCGGCCGTATTTGTCGGCCATCCGCCCGACCCACGGCGAGAATACCAGGGTGCACATACCTCCCACAAAATAGATATACGCCAATTGCGATTCACTGAACCCCACGTTCCCAACCATGTAGGGCGCTACAAACGGAATGATCGTAAAATGGCCCAGCATCAGTAGCGAGCTGAACGTTAGCCCCATTCTCGAATTTCGGTTGCCGAAAATGTTTTTAAGAACTTCACCTGGGCTGAGGTGACCGTTCGCATTGACGTGGCCCGTCATCGACGGAATGTAGATTGTCATCAAAGCCGCGATGGCGATCGACAAGCCGCCCAATATAATGAATGGTTGTTGCCAGGAGAACTTGCTTGCCAGGAACAGGCCGAAAGGAACGCCGACCACAGACGCGACCCCGAATGAAGCCATGACAACTCCAATGCCACGGGCACGACGTTCCAACGGGATAGCGTCGCTGACAATCGCAAGAATCACTGCGCCGAGTACGCCGCCGAAGGCACCCGTGACAGAGCGGGTCACCAGGAGCACACCGTATGTCGGTGCAAACGCGCACGCCAGGGTACCCAATGCAAATCCGCTGTAAATGAACAGGAGGGAGACCTTGCGATCATAGCGATCAATCAGAAACGCCGTGGCAAAACCCGACAAGCCTGCGGTGATCGTGTACGAGGCCACCAGCAGGCTGAATTGCTGAGGCGTAATGTCGAACAGCCGCATGAGCTGCGGACCCAACGGCATCATGATCATGAAATCCATGATGTGCGTGAACATTGCTGCAGCGAGCGTAAACAGAAGAAGACGTTCCCGGTTCATAAAAGCCCCGCAAAAATAATCTTATTGGGGAGACGGATGCAGGCTAAAAAAATTTTATCGGACAATAAAGAAATAAATCGACCTGCCTACCGGGATATCACAACAGGGGCGATATGACCTTGTATATGTTGTTGGCCACGATCTTATGTCCGTCCGTGTTGGGGTGAATTCCATCCGCCAGGTTGAGATCCTCCTGGCCGGCGACATCTTCGAGCAGGAAGGGAATCAGTGTCGCCTTGTTCTTTTTAGCGAGCTCAGGAAAAATCTTCCTGAACTGCGTCGTGTAATCCGGGCCCATGTTCGGCGGAACAAGCATGCCTGCGATAACGATCTTCACTTTGGGATTCCTGGCTTTCACTTTATCGATGATCGCCTGGAGATTTTTTTCTGTGCTCTCCAGGGGTAGTCCGCGAAGGCCATCATTGGCGCCCAGCTCGAGAACAAAAATGTCAACCGGTTGTCGCAAGATCCAGTCAATGCGGGTCAATCCTCCCGCGGAAGTTTCTCCACTCAGGCCAGCGTTGATAACCTTATAGTGCTTGCCGTTCTTGATGAGTTCCTTCTCGACCAGCGCGGGAAAAGCTTCTTCTTTCGAAAGACCATAACCCGCCGTTAAACTGTCGCCGAAGAACAAAATGGTTTTAGTGTTGGTCTGAACAAGCAGGGCGAGTGCAATAAACAACAGATTTTTTACGACCATGTATCAAAAAAGGGGTTACTTTTAAACTGTTCGGAAACAATTTTAGCCGAATATCGCTTTAAATCCTTACTGGTAAACAAAAACCATGTCAGAAATAGTGCTGCAAGCTGAAAATATTTCGAAAATCTACCGGTCGGCAGATAAGGATCTTGTCGTGCTCGATCAGATCACGTTTTCGGTTCTGGAAGGCAATTCAATTTCAATTATCGGTCCTTCCGGGAGCGGCAAGACCACATTGCTCGGCCTCTGCGCGGGGCTCGATACTCCCACCAGCGGAACTATTTCATTGATGGGCTTCAAGCTCAACAA
>CAZLWX010000040.1:0-30793 GCA_964563295.1 uncultured Roseivirgaceae bacterium
AGACGTAGAGGAAGATGACAGTGTTTGGAGAAATACACGAGCACGCCTTCCCTGGCTGCTGATCGGTATTGTGGGCGGACTGATGAACGCTAAGTTCATGGGACTGTTCGAGACCGAACTTGCCCGCGTGACAGCCATTGCGTTTTTCACTCCACTTATACAGGCCACGGGGGGCAATGTCGGTATTCAGTCGTCTTCACTCGTTGTGCAAAGTCTCGCCAATCCAGCCTTTGTGGATGAAGGGCTGTGGCGGCGGTTGTTGAAAGTATTTTTCGTCGCCATTCTGAATGGATTTTTTCTTTCCCTGCTGGTTCTGGGCGCCAACGTGGTTTTGTTCAATGAGTACACGCTTTCGCTGGTCGTATCGATCGCATTATTCAGCGTAGTACTTTTTGCTTCGTTCATTGGTACGATTACGCCGCTGGTATTAAATCGCGCAGGCTACAATCCTGCGCTTGCTGCGGGTCCGTTTATCACTACGATCAACGATCTCCTTGGATTAACGCTCTATTTTCTTACGGTCCACCTGTTAATGTTATAATGACTTCCAGAAAATGCCTGATTGTCGATCCCATCCACGAAAGCCTGCTTACTATGTTAAAGGAGATCGGGTGGGAAGCCGCATTTTATCCCGATGTCACCCGTGACGAGATCTCCCGCATTCATCGGGGTTACGATGGCTTGATTGTAAGGAGCAAGACGAGGGTCGACCGCGAGTTGCTGGGCGAGAATCCCACGATCCGGTTTGTTGCGCGCGCCGGAGCGGGTCTCGATAACCTGGACCTGGGTTACCTGGAAGAGAAGAACATACGGGTACTACATGCGGCGGAGGGAAACCGCGATGCTGTCGGCGAGCACGCCGTGGGTATCCTGCTCGCGCTGTTGCGTTTCATCCCGCGGGCCAATCAGGAGGTGAGGGATTTGATCTGGGAGAGGGAAGGCAATCGCGGTGAAGAAATCAAAGGAAAGACGGTGAGCATCGTTGGATATGGAAATATGGGGCAGGCCTTTGCGTCGCGCCTTCGGAGTTTTGGATGTAAGATTTTGGCGTACGATAAATATAAACAAGGGTTCGGAAGTGATTGGTGTGAGGAGGTAACGATGGAGCGCGTTTTTGCCGAAACGGAAATTCTAAGTTTACATGTTCCACTGACGGCGGAGACCCGGGGTTTGGTAAATTACCGCTACGTTCAGCAATTCTCGCGGAATATAATCCTAATTAACACGGCACGGGGCGAGATCGTGCCGTTGGCTGAGTTGGCCCGCGCCATGCGGGAAGGAAAAGTCCGTGGCGCGGCACTGGACGTGTTAGAGAACGAAAAGTTGAGCGAAATGACTTCATCGCAGCAGGAATCCTTCAACTACCTGAAGAGTAAGTCCAATGTAATATTCACCCCGCACATTGCAGGGTGGACGTTCGAGTCGCATATAAAAATAAATGTAGCTTTAGCCCAGAAAATCGCAGCGCTGGACTTGTAGGGATGTAAATGATTTTCTTATCTTAAGCAAGTTGGAACAGCAGCCATGAGTTTTTTCTATTCGAGAATCAGGAAATGGGCCGAGGTCTTTAACTCCATCATCGAGAAGCCGTTGCTAACCTCAACCATCGTACTGATCTTCGTTGCAGTGATCGTGCTTTCGTTGAGTCTGCCCTATTATATCCGCGACTTTGATACTTTTATACAACAAGTGCTCGCGGAAGCTCACGGCATGATCTTCGACATTGCCGTGATCGGTATCCTGATATTCTGGCTTAACCAGAACGGTGAAATCCGGCAGCGCATCAGGACGTACAAAGACGAGATCGATGACTTCCGGTTGTGGGAGTCCGAAGAAGCTGCTTTCAGAACCGTTGGAAATATCAAGCGCCTCAACCGGCACAAGATTCACGACATCAATCTGGTGAACTGTTATCTGCCGCGCACAAACCTGAACTACGCCAACCTGACGGGATCGAACTTAAATTCAGCGAACGTTTCCCAATCATCGCTGATAGAAGCCAACCTCGAAAATGCCCGGTTGAATCAGACCAACTTCGAAAACTCCAACCTCAACCAGGCGAACCTCAAAAGCGCTTACGCCAGCGGCGCGAATTTCAAGGATGCATTTCTCATCAAATCGCAGTTTGACAACGCGTTCCTGATCAAGGCCAATTTCAACAATGCTTTCCTGATGGAAGCCAGTTTACAGAACTGCTATGTCATGGGAGCAGATTTCGAAAATGCCAGTCTGTACAAGGCGGACCTGAGAGGGGCCAAGGGGCTGACTGTTGAACAACTTTCACGTGTAAAAACATTGTATCTGGCGAAATTCGACGATGAAATACTTGAACAGATCAAGACCAACTTGCCCGAGCTGGTCGACACGTAAATTGCTTTCGTAAGATATAAGTGTTATCTTTGTGTCAACAACGGTTTCAGTGATGAGGCCGTTGTTTCTTTTTCTCCCCCGCCGCCGCTTGGAGGGAGAAAATTTATTTTTAAGCGAAATCTAACGTTTGGCGCCATGAGTAAAATATCGTATTACACCAGAGAGGGACTCGATAAGTTGAGGAATGAATTGAATACGCTGAAGTCCAAGGGTCGTGCCGATATCGCCCGGCAGATCGCCGACGCTCGCGACAAGGGCGACCTAAGCGAGAATGCGGAGTATGATGCCGCGAAGGATGCCCAGGGTATGCTTGAGGCCAAGATAGCCCAGTTGGAAGATCTCGTCAGCAATGCTCGTTTGCTTGACGAGACTAATATAGATACGTCAAAGGTGTCCATACTTTCGAAAGTGACAATCAAGAACCGAAAGAACGGTAGCTCGGTCACCTATACGCTCGTGTCGGAGGAAGAAGCCGATCTTAAGTCAGGTAAGATCTCTACGCTTTCGCCCATAGGGAAAGGGTTGCTCGGTAAGAAGAAAGGCGAGACCGCGAAGATCAAAACGCCGGCTGGCGAAATGGAATTCGAAATTGTCAACATTGCCATTTAATGTTATGGCGACTATTTTCACACGCATTGTAAATCGCGAGATTCCCGCTTACGTCGTCGCCGAAGATGATCGGTTCCTGGCTTTCCTCGACATAAACCCGCTGGTAACCGGTCACGTGTTGGTGATTCCCAAGCAGGAGGTCGATTATATATTTGATCTTGATGATAAGACCCTGGCCGACCTTAATATTTTCGCAAAAAGAGTTGCGCTGGCCGTACAGCAAGTGATTCCGTGTAAACGTGTCGGCATTGCCGTCATCGGTCTTGAAGTGCCACACGTTCACATTCATCTTGTACCAATGAATTCGATGGGCGACATCAATTTCTCCCGACCCAAGCTGAATCCTTCCAAAGAGCAACTTCAGGCTACGGGTGAGCGAATTGCAAACGCGTATCAGCAGGGATCATAGGAAATCGATATCCACATTCAATGGATACCGCATGAGGAAATGCAGCGCCTCGCGCACAGTGAGGTCCTCGAACAACACCTTGTATAAAGTGGATGTAATCGGAGCACGTACCTGGTAGTGGTCGGCGAATTTCTTGGCTACGCGAACGGTGTTGATGCCCTCGGCGACTTCATCCGTGCTCTCCAATATCGTCTGCAGACTGTCACCTTGCGCGAGACGAAATCCGACATTAAAGTTCCGGCTCAAGGAGCTGTTGCAGGTTGTTACAAGGTCGCCTATACCGGCCACGCCGAGGAAGGCTTTCGTGTTGCCGCCCAGCGCACGCCCGAGGTAAATCATCTCGACGATGCCGCGGCTCACGAGCAATCCTTTCGCATTCTCGCCGTATCCCATACCGCTTAACGCACCGGCGGCAATTGCGATAATGTTCTTGAGCACGCCGGCGAGTTCGACACCGACAAGGTCGTTGTTTCCATAGACCTGGAATCGGTCATTGCGCAACAGACGCTGGCCCATTTGAATAACTTCGTTGAAATGGCTCGCTATCACCGTGGCAGCCGGTTGTCCTGCCGCAAGTTCCTTTGAAAGGTTAGGGCCTGCGAGGCAGCCAACCCTTACGACCACACTTTCTTCGAGGATGACTTCACTCATCGTCTTCACCTGACTCCGGTCTAATGTTTTGACGTCCTCAATGGAGTCCCCTTCGGGGAGGCGGATGTCGAACCCTTTCGTGCCGTGAACGAGGATGTGATAGGGATGGAGGTGAGCTGACAGCCGTTGCATCATCGACCGAAAATGCGCTGAAGGCACTATGGGAAATATGATATCGCACTGCTCGGCTACGAGTTCCAGGTCGCTGACCGGTTCAACGTTGGCGTGCATCAGGTGCCCGCGGTTTTCGCGCGTGGTCTTGATCTTTTCGATGACCGCCTCATCGCGCGCGTAGAGCAATACGCGGCGTTGCGGCGCCAACAGGTTGGCTACAGCGCTTCCGAAATTACCGGCGCCGATAACGCCCACCGGTTTTTCATCAGACGAACTTCTCGAGGTCATAGCCCGTGAGCCTGTTGTGGTAGTAGTATAGGGTGTTGAGGTCTTGCGTGATGATGTCGCCTTCTTTGTTAAACAGGAGTGGTCGTTTCAAGTGGAAAATGCCCACGTTTTCGAGACCATGCTTGATGACCAAATCGATCTTGCCCTTCATATGCGTGGCACGATTCACTTTGTCCTCGGCGCGCAACTTATTGATCTGTTTACGTACGCGCTTGCACACCGCGCGGAATTCTTCATAGGGCAGGGACAGGTCTTCTTCGGGAAGCCGCAATAGTCCGAACAAATCAAGCTTTGAGTGCCGGCGCTGCCACATTTCAAATGCCACGAATGCTACCAGGTGACTGGCAAAGACCCTGTTGATGCGGTGATATTCCGCAACGATCTTCTGGCTGAGCATCCTCGTATACTGATCTTCGCGTTGCTTGTCAATAACGATCTGCTGATTGCTGACGAAATAGTCGCGCGTATTGATGATGCGCCCATGCGAGTCGATGCTATTTCCTTCGTCGTCGACGTAATTGCCCATGACATCGAGCCCCCTGCCGATCGACACTGAGATATTTGATCCTTTAGTGAAGAACTTGAAAAGAAATTGCAACAGTTGCCAGCTTCCGTATTTGTCATTCTCGGGCAGGTAGCGATCCTGACCTTTTACCGACAAGTAGTCATCAATGAGGTCGGGCGCTTCCAGGACGAAATGATAGTTCAGGGTAACGGGCACAACGAATATCCTTCGAACTTCGTCGTTGCCTTTACTTTGCAGATACAAGTTCCGTTGTGCCTCGATCGTAGAGCTGAGCAAGCCAAGTTTGAGTTGCTTTTCGATCATGCCGGACCGTGATCGGGTGCCACCAGGAAAAAAAAGACTGTGTGCTCCCTTCTGAATCGCCAGCGTGGAGTAGGCCTTCAATGTTTCGAGATACGGAAGGTTTTTCTTACGGCGGTCGACTTTGTAAGCGCCGAGGCTATTCATGAAGTACGCGAAGATTTTAATGTTGAACAAATTCAGTCCGGCGCCGTAAATGAAAGCAGGCAGCCCCAACGCGTGGATCACCCAACCGATCAGGATGGAGTCAAGGTTGCTGAAATGGGTGGGTACCATGATGACTGTTCCTTTCCTGGCCAGATTTCGAAGCTGTTTTACTTTTCCGACCACGTGAATCTTGTCGCGGAGGCCGTATTGGCTTCGGAAGATGGCGCCGAACTTCTTGACTCGTGCGCCATTGAGCAATCGAACAAACCAGAACGTTACAATCCGCCGCGCCAGGCGATATGAACTTGGTCTGAAATTCCCGGCAATTTCCCCGGCGTATCGGCGGATGATGCGAAGCAGGATGTCTTCGGCTTTGGCCTGGGCTTCGTCGGAAGTTTTGTTGCTTAGGGGAACGAGCTCGTCTTTGATGCCGGCCCAGAACCGAGACTCATCCGGCGGATCCACGCGCCACCTGTTGCGCTTCATGCGCTGTTGCTCGCGGTAGACGGTAGCCTCCAGCTCATCGATTAATTGTTTGGTCGTCGGTCGAAGTTGCCGGGCCTGTCGGAATGCGTGTTGCGTCACCTCTTCCAGGAACTCCCTGCGGTTTCGGCTCAGCTGGTAGACTGGCCAGTCGGGGATAGCTTCCAGGATGGGTTTATACCGCTTGTTCTTATTTTTCTTTTCGGCAACTTCCATCGGGCCAGCAAAATAATACAATTTTCCACGGTTTAGACCCGGGAAATGGCCGCGTGGAGTGATTGCCCCATTTCCTGGAAGCGGTTGAGCGCTTGTTGAACAAATTCCGCATCGACCAGCCGGATAAGCTCTTCATCGCTGGCGACGTCGAACTGATTGATCTTGAAGGTCTGTTCGAGCAGATGGTGTTCGAGCTTGATGAGATAACGGTTGTTCCAGGAATAGTACGTTACCTTGCAGCCCTGTATCGACGTTTCATGAATGACGCGCATAATGCCGGGATTACCCAAAGGTAATTCAATCGGATTAATAGCGCGCTCCTGGCTTAGAAGGATTGTGCGGGGATGGCTTGTTGAATCTTGAGGGATTGAAGCTCGAGCTCCAGGCTTCGGTAGACTGGACTACTATGCAGGTTGTCTTGCTTCATCTGACGGATGATCTTTTGAAGTTGTGCCTCGCGCTTTTTTAAGGCAGCCTTCATTGCCGCAGGATCGGGTTTCATTGAATAGGCTGGTAGGTTAGGTGTTTAGTTGTTTTTGCAATTTATCAACTAAATATTTTTTGCGGAAAGGCTGCGGGAATTTTTTGAGAGGGTGCGTGTGTTGCATCGAAAGCGCAATCAGGTATAAAATGTTAATGCACACGGCATGAGATGTTAATGACCGCATGTGTGCATGAAAAGTATCGGAAAAGTAAGCCACTGACGATGAAGGCAATTCCGGAACTGATTTAGGTATTACTTTAATGGCCCAAATTCAAAAGAATTCGCTAAAATTCAGACGAATTCGCAACGCCAGCCGTTACTTTGGGTACTGTATCAGGGGCTTGGAATAAGGTTTTATGCAGTAATAATTCCTCTATTTTGCGATGTTTATTTGAGTCGGGTCATTGTTTTTAAGCGGGAATGAAAGTCAATCCGTTTTTCCGCACCGTGTCATGGTGCGCCTTACTTATCCTCGTGACGTCATTGTCAGCGCGTGCGACACACCTCAGGGCGGGTGAAATCATCGTTGAAAGGGTTAGCTGCACAAGTCTCACTTTCCGTATTACGGTGACCGTATTTACAAACACCAAAAACACACCGGTGCTCTTCGGGGGAGAGGATGACTGGCTGGACTTTGGAGATGGTTCTCCGGCAATACTTGTTCCAGAGACCGATAACACACCGCGGCCCGATCTGGGCGACGGCATTGCCACAGCATCCTTTACGATTTTATATACCTATGCCGGATTCGGTACTTACACCATCAGCTACAGTGAACCGAATCGCAATGAGGGCGTCTTGAACATGGACAACTCGGTGAACACCCGTTTTTACATCGAGACGCAGATCAAAGTCGATCCATTCATGGGTTGTAATAACACACCGAAATTATTGGTACCACCGATTGACAGGGCTTGCACCGGCGTTGCATGGTTTCACAACCCCGGTGCCTATGACCCTGATGGTGACAGCATCTCTTACGAGCTGGTAATCCCGTTCAGGGCGAAAGGTGAATCGGTGGCCAACTACCGCAGTCCCAACGACCCGGGTTTTTATACCGATTTCAATAACGGCAGCGAAGCGGGAGGGCAGCCGACGTTTAGTATCAACCCCACAGATGGTACGATCACGTGGGATGCACCAGGAATGAAGGGCGAATACAACATCGCCTTCAACATTCGCGAGTGGCGGAAGATCAACGGGCAATGGTTTCCTCTCGGCTATGTCAGGCGCGACATGCAGATTATTGTCGACGAATGCGAGAATGAGCGGCCCGACCTGGTTGTCCCGGAAGATGTCTGCGTGGAAGCCGGATCCGTTCTGGACGCGACCATCCTGGGCACCGACGTCGATGGAGACCCGGTAAAGATTGAGGCATTTTCAGAGATATTCAATTTTCCTGCGTCGC
Organism: uncultured Roseivirgaceae bacterium; assembly: GCA_964563295.1. Taxonomy (GTDB): domain Bacteria; phylum Bacteroidota; class Bacteroidia; order Cytophagales; family Cyclobacteriaceae; genus Chryseosolibacter. The sequence continues at coordinate 8,006 of CAZLWX010000040.1, forward strand.
AGTCGCCAGCAACGTATACGCCCAACGATGGTGCCTTTATTCCTTCGCCTGCTGAGCTTAATTTCAGCTGGCAAACGACGTGCGATCACGTCAAAGAGCAACCCTATCAGGTCGTCTTTAAAATTACTGATAAGTCACCCACCGGATCGAAGCTCGTGACATTCAAGACTTGGTTTATCCGTGTCGTAGGTCCCGCACCCGAATGGAACAATGCAACAGTTGATCTTGCCAGGCGCGAAGCCCATCTCGAATGGGTGGCCTACCCATGCGACAACGCTGAAACAATTCAGGTCTGGCGACGGGTCGACAGCTTTCCGTTTCAGCCCGATTCCTGTCAGACCGGGATGCCGGAGTTCCTGGGATATTCCATGATTGCCACCCTACCCGTACTCAATGGCAGTAACCCGGTGACGACATACGTCGACAGCAACGAGGGGAAGGGACTTGATCCCGGAGCGCAATACTGTTATCGCCTCGTTGTCGAGTTTCCGGCGCCCCGCCGTGGTGAAAGCTATGTTTCGGATGAGATCTGCATCCCGCCGATACTGGTCGATGAACCGGTGATCACGAATGTCAGCGTGGACAATACCGGAACCGACGATGGTCAGGTGACAATCCGATGGACTAAACCATTTGACATCGACCGCACTCAATTCCCGGGACCTTTTGAATACGAGGTCTATCGCGCCGACGGTTTTGCCGGCAACAATAACCTGGCAAAAATTCACCCTGGCCGGTTGTTGGAGAATGACACGGTTGTCGTGGACAACGGTATCAATACACGCGACTTGATTCACAATTACCGCGTCGTCCTTTATTCAAATACTGCGGTGAACCCGGCGTATCAGCCGGTCGACACATCATCGACCGCGTCGACTGTCAGACTTGTCGCCAAGAGTGAAATCGGGCGAATCATCCTCACGTGGTCGGCTGTAGTGCCGTGGTCGAACATGGTTCAGACTGTCCCGAACGAGCACCTTGTTTACCGGGGGCCGGGCGGTGCCGACGAATCGGACATGGTACTGGTGGCGTCCGTGGATCCGACCAAGGGCTTCACCTACATAGACGAAGGTCTTTCCGATACCGATGAGTTCTGTTATCGCGTAATGACACGTGGCGCCTATGGTAACCCTCAGATTCCCGAGCCCCTCGAGAATTTCTCTCAGATCATTTGTGCTCAGCCCAATGACAGCATCCCCCCTTGCAAGCCGGTGCTGACGGTCCAGGTGACGGACTGCGATAAGTTTCTGAAGACTGAGGGGTGCGGAGAAAGCACATTCTTCAATGTGCTGAACTGGCAACGGCCTGACGACGACTGCGCGGAAGATATTCTCGGATACCATGTCTACCGAGCGGCGGAACAAGATGGCACCTACTTCAGGCTGACCGACGAGCCGGTGATGGATACCACCTACCGGGATGATGGTTTCAACGACGCGGGATTATCCACATTGGCGTTTTGTTACCGCATATCGGCGGTCGACCGGTCGGGCAACGAAAGCGAACTGAGTGATCCGGCGTGCAACGACAACTGCCCGTACTACGAGTTGCCCAACGTGTTCACGCCGAACGATGACGACTGCAATGATCTTTTCAGCGCCTTCAGCAATCGCAACTCCGGTGGGGAGAATCCGGAATGCGCCCCGGTGAACACCCAGGAACGCTGTGCGCGCTTCGTCGAACGAGTGCATTTCTCCGTTTATAACCGGTGGGGAAAAGAGGTGTTCACCTATACCGGTTCACGATCCAGCGATGTGAACGGCATCTACATCGACTGGGATGGCCGTGACGACAGCGGCAAGGAACTGGCGACCGGTGTCTATTTTTATATTGCGGAAGTCACGTTTGATTCCGTGGATCCGGAAAAGCGCCAGAAGACGCTTAAGGGATGGGTTCACCTGATACGATAGCGGGTACTCGGCAGCATCCCCTGATCTTGTTTGACGGTGTATGCAATTTGTGCAATGGCGCAGTGCAGTATATCATTCGGCGGGATCCCGATGCCAGGTTCCGTTTCGCTTCGCTGCAGTCTCCCGTTAGCAATAAATTCATCGACTCATCCACGTCTCACCTGTCAACTATTCTACTCGTCCGCGATGGAAAAGTGTATGACCGGAGTTCCGCACTGATGGAGATCGCACGCGACCTACCTGGTTTACGATGGGCTTTCCATATCCTTAAAATTATCCCGCGACCTGTGCGTGACTTCTTTTATCGCCTGGTGTCCGCCAGTCGTTATCGACTCTTTGGAAGAAAGGATGAATGCATGATACCCACGCCTGAACTTCGTAGTCGTTTTCTGTAATGTGCTATGGTGCTATTGTTGTTCCTAATTCCTGGATTTCACCAACAGCCGACAGCCAATACCAACCGCCAACACCGATAAAGCAGTTGCGGCCCAGCAAATAATTATTGATTTTGCCGACGTAAATTTCTTTGCTATGAATGCTTACGTTTTTCCCGGCCAGGGAGCACAGTTTCCCGGAATGGCTAAGGACCTCTACGACAACAATCCGCGATCGAGGAAATTACTCGATGAGGCGAATGCGATTCTCGGGTTTAACATCACGGAAATCATGTTCAGCGGAACAGCGGAGGAACTTAAGCAGACACGCGTAACACAGCCTGCCATCTTTCTGCACGCGGTAGCGGCAGCACTCGGCGCTGACAATTTTTCTCCTGATATGGTTGCGGGTCATTCCCTTGGCGAGTTCTCCGCTCTGGTGGCCAATCAATGTCTGACCTTCGAAGACGGCTTGCGGCTCGTGTACAAGCGAGCAATGGCAATGCAACGGACGTGTGAGATGAATCCGTCCACGATGGCGGCGATCCTGGGACTCGCCGACGAAAAGGTCGAGGAGATTTGCGCGTCAATCACGGATGAGATTGTTGTCCCGGCCAATTACAATTGCCCCGGGCAGCTTGTAATATCCGGAACCATCCGCGGGGTAGAAATCGCCTGTGAAAAAATGAAAGCTGCCGGGGCCAAGCGCGCGCTGCCACTTCAGGTCGGAGGCGCTTTTCACTCGCCGCTGATGGAGCCTGCGAAAGACGAGTTGGCGGAAGCCATAAACGCTACGACATTTAGCGTCCCCATTTGCCCGGTCTATCAAAACGCTACGGCGCTTCCATCATCGGATATCCCGGAGATAAGGAAAAATCTTATTGATCAGCTGACGGCACCCGTACGGTGGACACAATCCGTGCAGCGCATGTCGCAGGATGGTGCGCGTACGTTTATCGAATGTGGACCCGGCAAAGTTTTGCAGGGTTTAGTAAAGAAGATCGTTCCTGATGTGACTGCCATGAGCCTCTAGCCCAGACGGCGAACGGAAAGTTGGTCGGTGCATTCAGAAAGCATAGTCGCAATCGACTTGCCCGTAAGCGGGTGGACCCTGTCACCGGCGATCTCCGCCAACGGTAACAGTGCGAATCGTCTATCCGGTAGTCCGGGATGCGGAACCTGCAGCCGAGGATCGTTCATCACACGATCGCCATACAGAAGAATGTCAATGTCAATGATGCGCGGGCCCCACCGCGAAAGCCGCCGCCGTCCCATTTCGTTTTCTATGTCGTGGATGACACCGAGCAGGTCAAGCGGTTCAAGCGCCGATCGGATTTCCAATGCCTGGTTGCAGAAATCCGGCTGATTAGGCTCGCCCCATGGAGCTGTCAGGTATTGCGATGAACATCCCACAATTTGGACAGCATGCGCTCGCAGCTGGTGTTGCGCCGTGACCAGTTGTTCCCGCGGTCGCTCCAGATTTGAACCTATCAACAAGAAAATGTTATTGTTCATGGGATCAGCCATCAGGCCCGTGGGCCGCGTTTGTCTCGCGTTTCAAGAGGAATATCAGCCTTTGTGTGGCACTAATGCCGGCACAAACATACCTTTTTATTCGGTCGAGTATTGCTTACTTTTGACACAAACATGTCGATATGAGTTTTGGAAAAGCATTTCTTTCCTCCTGTCTGGGTGCCTTCGTCGCATTGATCTTCTTTGCATTGTTTGGATTTATTTTCTTTTCGGCGATCATCGGTGGTCTTACTGCTGAGAAGGAAGTTGTGGTGAAGAACAACTCCGTATTACACCTCCGGCTGGATGCTGAGTTTACTGAACTGCAGCGGGAGAATCCACTGGAGGGCTTACCGGTGGTGGGTCAGGAAGTTCCTGAGATTGGTCTGCTGCAATTGAAGGAGTCGATCGCCCACGCCGCTGAAGACGAAAAAATACAGGGAATATTAGTTGATGTCGGCTTTCCGAGGACGGGCTTTTCCACGCTGGAAGAGATTCGTCAATCACTGCTCGAATTTCGGAAGAGCGGAAAGTGGGTAGTCGCGTACAGCGAAGTGATGTCGGAGGGGGCCTATTACGTGGCCACTGCCGCAAACCAGGTCTATCTCAATCCAGAAGGGGAGGTGGAGTTCAATGGACTTACGGGCAGCGCTATCTTTTTTAAGAAGTTGCTCGACAAGCTGGAGATCAAGCCGCAGGTATTTCGCGTCGGCGAGTTCAAGAGCGCAGTTGAGCCGTTTACACTCGAGAAGATGAGTCCCGAAAATCGTCTGCAGTTGACGGAGATCGTCAATTCGATCTATGACTATGTTATCCAACGGGTTTCGGAAGCGCGTGGCATTCCGGAAGATAAGTTGCGCGAGATATCCGACAAGATGCTGGTGCGCAATGCGCGTGAAGCGCATGAGGCCGGCCTGGTTGACTCCTTATTTTATAAGGATGAACTGGAAAATAATTTGCGCGACCGGCTAGGCCTCGGCGATAACGACAAGATCAACTTTATCAAGTACATGAGGTACCGCAAAAGTTTCTCTACGTATAAGAGTACGCCGAATGAAATTGCCGTGATCGTGGCGGAAGGACCTATCGTACCCGGCACAGACGACGGGTCGCAGCGGGTGATCGCCGCGGAGACGTATGTGGAAGAGATCAAGCGCGCAAGGAAAGACGATGACGTGAAAGCCATTGTCCTGCGCGTGAATTCCCCTGGTGGTGAAGTTCGCTCGTCGGATATGATCTGGCGCGAGATCGAGCTGGCGAAACAAGTGAAACCCGTTGTGGCTTCGATGTCAGACTACGCTGCTTCGGGAGGGTACTACATCGCGATGGGCTGCGACACAATTGTGGCACAGCCCCACACCGTGACAGGCTCGATCGGCATCTTCGGCATCATCATGGATATGAGCAGTTTTCTTGGAGATAAGTTGGGTATCACATTCGATGAAGTCCGCACCGGTGAATTTGGCGACACCTATACAGTAACCCGTCCATTGAATGCCGCTGAAAAGCGCTATGTCCAGAAAATGCTCGACGAGTTTTACGAGACCTTTACGCGCAAGGCCGCAGATGGCCGCGAAGTGTCGATCGACGAAATCCAGATGGTGGCGTCCGGAAGAGTGTGGACCGGTGCGCAGGCACTGGACCGAAAGCTGGTCGACGTCCTCGGGGGAGTTAACGACGCTATCCGAATCGCGGCGGAGATGGCCGGCGTATCGGACGACTATCGCGTGCGCTATTTCCCGGTGCAAAAACCTTTCATCCAGCAATTACTGACAACGTTGGAAGAGAATGCCGCCGCTGACCGTGTCAAGGCTGAACTGGGTGACCTGGGTGTGTATTACGAACAGGTGAAAAAGATCCAGCATTATCAGGGTGCGCAAGCGCGCCTTCCATTTGAAATAGAAATCAATTGATTTCCCCGATGAACCCTGTGCGCAACAACTGGTCACGCGAGGAGATCAGTGCCATTTTCAATGAACCAGTCCTGGAACTCATCTATCGCGCGGCAACTGTTCATCGCGAATATCACGACGCGAGCGAAGTGCAGGTGTGTACGCTGCTGTCGGTGAAGACAGGAGGGTGCCCTGAGGACTGCGCGTATTGTCCGCAGGCGGCACGGTATCACACCGACGTTAAGGTCCATAGACTTCTCGAAGTTGACTATGTCCTGGATCGCGCGCGGGAAGCCCGTGAAGCTGGGAGCACGCGCTTCTGCATGGGTGCGGCGTGGAGGGAAGTGCGTGACAATCGCGACTTCGACAATGTCATCGAAATGGTCAAGGGTGTTAACGCGATGGGAATGGAAGTGTGCTGCACACTGGGAATGCTTTCGCCCACACAAGCTATTCGACTCAAGGAAGCGGGCTTATACGCCTACAACCACAACCTCGATTCCAGTGAGGAATTCTATAGCGATATCATCACGACACGAACTTACGACGACAGACTTTCTACGCTGGAACACGTCAGAACGGCCGGTATTTCAGTGTGCTCCGGCGGAATTATCGGCATGGGTGAACAGACGAGCGACCGCATTGGACTGATTCATACGCTGGCCACCTTGCCCGAACATCCTGAGTCTGTACCGGTGAATGCCCTGGTGCCCGTAGAGGGCACGCCGCTCGAAGATCAGACCCGTGTGTCGGTGTGGGAGATGGTGCGCATGATTGCCACCGTCCGCATCACTATGCCGCGTGCGATGGTTCGCCTGTCAGCAGGACGCGTTCGGATGACCCTTGAGGAACAAGCCCTGTGCTTCCTGGCGGGCGCAAACAGCATCTTTGCTGGCGATAAACTTCTGACCACTCCTAATCCCGGAGTCGTTGAAGATCAACACATGTTCCAGGTACTCCAGTTGAAGCCCCGTGCTTCCTTTAAGAGTACGGCCGCATTCCTCGTGAAATAACGGGCTTCCGCGCCCATGTCGGTCATTCATCGCCGTATAGCGCAAAACAGCGAGGCGGCGGGTACACTTTTTTTTCTGTTCATGTGACAGTTCAGTTTCCCATGAACAAATATGAGGAATGCAATCCGTTACGTGTGGTTGATAGGAGTAGTGTTGTATTCTCAGGCCTATTGCCAGGTTGACACCACGTTTATTTACAGCAACAACAAACCCTACGGCTCTCTGGATATTCGCATACGCAAGTCAGCTACCTCGTACTACTACCTTGAGGAAGACAAAACCTTTAGCTTCCGCGAAACCTCTCCAGGAGTGAAGACCAACACCTATCTCGATATGACAGGTTGGGATTCATCGCCCTACCGGGAAGGCCACCTCCGCGAAAAAAACGGAACCAGCGATAATTTCGTCATGAACTACCGGCTGTTGATGCCGGAAGGCTATGATGACAACTACAATCCGGGTTATCCCATCATTATAATTTTTCACGGGCTCGGTGAGCGTGGAAACTGTTGGGACAACATGTGTTACCATGCCACGCCGAGTTATTCGCCGGTAGTCAATGAACCACCGGCTCCGACATCGAGCACTTTCCAACTGTTGAACAACGATCACCAGTTGTCCAACGGCGGTTATGCGCATTTAGCGGCCAGGAATGCAGCGGCTGGGAAACTGCCCGATGACAAGTCGCTCGAACCGCGCGCGTTTCCGGGTTTCATCCTGATGCCGCAGAATCTCAATGGCTGGGATATCCTTTCTACGCAGGATGCACTCCGGCTGCTTCGCCTGATTATCAAGCACTATAACATCGACGAAGACCGTGTGTATATACACGGGCTTTCAAATGGTGGCCAGGGTGTGTATGAGGCTATCAAGCGTGCGCCGTGGATGTTCGCGGCGGCCTTGACGATGTCAGCCATCAGCGATGCCAATATCAACTCCCAAAAGGTGGCAGGGTATATCGCGCCGATACCCCTCTGGACATTCCAGGGAGGCCAGGATATCAATCCCTCGCCGAACAAAACTCAAAACTATATCCGGCAGTTTCGCGACGCGGGCATGTCGGTGCGGTTTACATTTTATCCCAACCTTGGCCATGGTACATGGACGACCGCCTACGCCGAGCCGGATTTTTTTGCCTGGATACTCGAAAAGAATCGTGCTGACATTCATCCGTTCGCTGGAACTCCGATGATCTGCGATTCCGATGGACTCGAACTCCGGATGCCTGACGGATTTTTTGCGTATCAATGGGAGCGCAACGGCAGTATCATCTCGGGTGCTGACGAGGCTACCTATGTTGCCACGGCGCCTGGAAAATACAGGGCACGGTTCTCCCGGGTGCCCAACCCTGGCGTGTCAGATTGGAACCAATGGTCGGCACCTCTCGAGGTCGAGGCCGGCGAACCACCACCTAAGGCGGTAATTGAACAGACCGGAACCGTCTTGCTGAAGGACCTCAACAACTACCCGAATGCACAACTGCGCTCCAGGGATACCTACAGCCATTATTACTGGTACAAGAACGGAGGACTGATCGACTTCCCGGGCAGCGAGGACGACACCTTGCGGGAGGTGATGATCGTGCCGACAATGGGCGACGGTGTCTACACGCTTGCAACCGCGAACCAGGGAAATTGTATTGGTCCCCAGTCAGACCCGAAACACATCTTCTTCAACAACGAAGCGCCGGTCAATCTCCCGGCTCCAACTGATCTTACTGCCGAAGTTGATGGTCCATCTGTCACGTTGAAATGGAAAGACGCATCATCTGGCGAAGGCGGCTTCGAGATCTGGCGGCGCCTGAAAATTGACGCGAGCAATTTTGCGCCGTGGGAGATGGCCGTGCTGACAAGCCCCAATGCGACTACCTATGAAGATTCCGGTTTGCATCCGACCTCGGCTTATCAGTACAAGATCAGAGCTGTGAGCGCCACGGGAAGATCGGACTATCACCCTTCGGGAACAGGTGTCCAACTAACGACGGGCGCCGATGAGGAACCGCCCACTGCGCCCACCAACTTGCTTGCTGAGAGGATCGGCGTCCGCAAAATACGGTTCACCTGGCACCGGTCTACGGATAATACCGTATTGCGCGACTACTTTATCCACTATGGCAACGAAGGTTTTCCCACGCAGAGCACCGACACGGTGGTCGTCATCAGCAACATGCCGCTGAACCAAAAGTTTGATGTAGTAGTAACCGCGCGCGACATCGCCGGAAACATTAGTGACCCGAGCAACGTCAAACAGGTGAGTACGTACATGTCGGGGCTATTTTATCAGCACAGTACCGGGTTCATCATCGATCTTGACTCGGTGGATTGGGATCATCCCGAGTTTACTGGAATGGTACAGACGTTTTCATTGGACCTGAAAAAACAAGAGGACTATTTCAGCTTCCGGTTCGATGGATATCTCTACATCACGGCACCTGGCACGTACCAGTTTCGCATCCGCTCCGACGACGGCAGCCGCGTACGGCTGAACAACAAGGTTATCATTGAAAACGATGGCATTCACGGGCCGATAACGAAGACCAGCGGAAACCAGAGTCTGCAAGGTGGCCCGCAGCGGATAACCGTGGATTACTTCGACTATATCGACGACGATTCGCTTGCCGTCGAATACCGCGGCCCCGATACCGGCGGCGACTGGTCATCGATGAGTGTAGAAGTGCTGAAGAGCGACCCATCTATCATCACGGGTGTCGAACCTCCACTCGGTGTGGAAGCGGTGATGGACTTGAGTGTCTACCCAAATCCGTCTGGCCCCCACGATATACATGTGCAGCTTCGATCGGCACGGCGAGGCCCGGTGCTGGTACGTCTTCTCGACCCTGTGGGCCGGCAGGTTGTTGCAAACGTGTTTGATGTCGACCTTTTGTCGGAGGGTGTGGAGTTGTCTGCACCGGGTGTTTTGACAGAAGGGATGTACATCATAACCGCCACGCAGGAGGGTATCACCACTCGAAAAAGGCTTATTATCAAGGAATAGGATGCCGCGACGTGCTTTCGAAGGGCTCGTGCTGGCGCATCCACAGCTGGCGGTAATGCGATTGGCTCGTGATCAACTCCTGGTGTGTTCCTTCTTCGACGTTCATGCCGTTTTGAAGTACAATAATCCTGTCGGCGCATCTAATGGTGCTCAGTCTGTGTGCGACAATCACTATCGTTTTACCCTCTTCACGCAGGGTTCGTATCACATGCTGCACGTGATCTTCTGACAGTGCATCCAGTGATGAGGTCGCTTCATCCAGGAAAAGAATAGGCGGTTCGCGGTAAAGTGCCCGTGCAATGGCGATTCGCTGGCATTGGCCCCCTGACAAAGTAGCGCCTCTTTCGCCGACGATCGTGTTGAAACCATCGGGGAGGCACTCCACCATCTCGAGCATTTGAAGCCGCCGGCAGATGTTAATGATTTGGTGCCAGTCAGGTTCAGCGTGGCCCAGGGCAATATTTTCTGCAATCGTCCCGGCGAACAGATCGAGCCGCTGCGGAACCACAGCGATAAGGTTCTGCAATGATGCACGGTCGGCATATTTAAGGTCGATATCACCCATGCACACTGAGCCCGACTGAATGGGGTAGATCCCCTGCACGACGGAGATCAGCGTAGATTTTCCCGATCCACTTTCACCAACGATGGCAGTGATTCTGCCTTTTGGAATGGTGAGGTTCAGTCCCTGGAACACCGGCGTGCCCGAACCGTAACGGAAGTGCACGTTTGTCAGCCGAATATCGGCGACCATTTCAAACGTGAGTTGCAGCCTGCCTATTGATTCGGTTTCAAGGTCCATGATTTCAAAGAGCCGGTCAGCGGCGATGCGCGCATTTTGGATCGATCTGTTCATGCCGATAAGACTCGCCGCCGGTCCCGTAAAATATCCTGCGAGGGCATAAAAGGACAACAGTTCACCGGGCGTGATCGTACGGTCGAGTACATAACCTGCACCTGCCCAGAGCAGCGCAATCGTGAGGGAGCGCGAGATGAATTCGGCGGTGCTTCCTGTGATGATACCATTTTTTCCGGACGTGTAGATTGCCTTGAGCAGCGACACGAAACGCGACTCTACGCGGTCGTTCATACAATCTTCGAGTCCGAAGCTCTTGACGGTGCTGATCGCGTGAAGGGATTCGACGAATTCTGCCTCGACGTCGGCCGCTTTTTCCATCAGACGGCGCTCTGTCCTTCGGTTAAGGGAGTTTGTAACCCAGTAGAGAGCACCATACAGCGGTACGACCGTGAATATTACCAGGGCAAGTTTCCAGTAGTAGGTGAACATCAGGGCAAAGGCCGAGATAACGACGAACATGTTGACGATCATGCCAATAGCAACATCGTTGACGAAGGTCCTGATCTTCACCGCGTCATTGACGCGAGAAATTATTTCGCCGGTACGCATCGTATCGAAGAATCGTTTAGGAAGTCGCAGGAGGTGCTTGTAGTAGCCCAGAATAAGTCGTGCATCGATCATCTGACCGGTTCGGAGGGTGAAAACGCTCTTCGTAGCCCCGATCAGAATCTGAATGGTCAACAGCGCGATCATGGCAATGGACATTAGCGTTAGCAGGTTCCGGTTGCCATCGACGAGCACGTAATCCACGATTTTCTGCACGTAGATGGAAGTTGACAGCCCTAGAATAGTGTAGACCATCGCGCCGAATACAGCCTGGAACATGATAGCGCGATGTGGACGGATCAACATCCCTAACCGGGCCGCGATCGTGGTCGTATCCCTTCGATGCTGAAAATTATCCTTCGGCCAAAGCAATACGAGAACACCGGTCCATAACGCTTTGAACTCATCGTGCCGGTACCGGCGGATCTGGCCGCCAGCGGGATCCATGACTTCTATATATCGTGCAGTTGCTTTGTAGATCACCACAAAGTGATGGAGGGTTCGGTCAACAACGACGTGCGCAATGGCCGGTATTGGAATCTTGTAAAGGCTTTCAAACGTTCCCCTGACACCTTTAGCATCAAACCCAAGCTTGGTCGCCGCATCGATCATCCCGACAATGTTGGTTCCTTTTCTGTCTGTCGACGCCAGTTGACGAATCCGCGACACGGGAAGCGAAAGCCCGTATGCAGCAGCGACCGAGGCCAAACAAGCTGCACCGCAGTCGCTGATGTCGCGTTGCCTGACGGACACCGGCTTCATAGCTCCGGGACGTTGACGCCACCGCGCACTGGATTTAGCCAATCATCCATTTGGTCGTAGAGCAACTGCCATAGCGAACGGCTCGCGACCGGGAAACGCGCCTGTAGTGTCATACCTTTCTTCAGATGTCCCCTGTAACCATTGTTCAGGGACAGGTAATCGTTGTCAAGCGTACAACGTATATCGAAGATCGGGTTCTCCCGCATCATGCGCACGTCAGGCGAGATTGCCGTGATACGCCCGGATGCGAGGCCCCATTGGTTGTAGTTAAACGCGTCTATCGTGAACGCCGCGGTCATCCCGGGTTGAAGTAGCCCGATGTCTGAAGGAGGAACGTATACTTCCACGATCAGGGCGGTATCCGGCGAGATCGATCCCAGAGGTTGGTTGGCGAAGACAAAACTTCCGGCATAGACCGCGCTGACATCGTGCAACGTTCCAGACACGGCGGCGGTCACGCGGAGGCTGCTCTTTTTTTTTCGCAGCTCTTCCAGTGATGTGTTGATCTCGTTCAGTTCCAGACGAAAGCGCCGATGGTCTTCTTGCCATTTGACGAGCTGCGATTCGCGAAGGTATTTCAGTTCGCTGGCGGCCTGGTCACGCGCGAATTGGTAGTTCTCAAATTCGACGTCGGCAATTACCTGCCCGTTGTGTAGTTCTCGGTTCCGGGTGAAGTCGGTGTCTGCTTTCTGGTACCGGGCGAGGTATTCATCCAGTTGCTGGCGATAGCTTTGCCACGATTGCTGGTAAATCGACGTCTCAAGGCGTGGAGCGCCAGAGGTGTCGTTTAGCAACAGGGCGATGTCCTCGCAGAGGAGTTGGAGTTCCGACGACCGCGATTTCAGGTATGACTCACGCTCCAGCATGCCGTCCGACTCGAGCGTCAACAAGAGATCGCCTTTCTTCACCATTTCATTTTCGAGCATGAAGACAGTCGCGATCCTGCCGCTGACAAGAGAGCTGACTTGCGTAACCGCTGCTGCCGGACGGATAATTCCAGGCGCCCTGATGCTGACGGTAGTGTAGAGAAATGGAAGAGATGCCAGCCCTGCGCCGGTGAAAATGAGCACGGCCAAGTAGGTAAGTTGTGACCGTACGGGAATGCCTTTAAGATACACGGCGACCGAATCTGAAGCCCGCGAGAAAGAACGGACCATAGCCTGATGGCGGCTCAAGACTGGTGACGAATTCCTGGTGCTAGCCAGGCCGTTGTCATTGGGCAGGCTCATATGAAGCGGCGTTTTTGCATGGAATACCTTGCATTTCAACCAAACAATAGCGCCAATGCCACAAATACGGCATTGTGAAAGGCGTGCACGGCGACTGTGCACCGAAAGGCATTGAAATTCCTGTCGGCGGCAAGCAGGTAGGTGTACGCCAACACAATCCCCCCTACAAATGCCGAGTACATGAAGGCGAGGGTAACGCTATGCGTCAGGCTAAACACCGCTGACGAGATGAGCACCATGCTGATGCGGGACAGATTTTTTCTTTGAAGAAATCGGATGAGCAGGTGTTGGAACAGGAAAGTCTCCACGATCGGGGCGATGAACAGTGCGCTGAATATGATGACGTCTGTGCCGAACTTTGCCTGCAGATCTTCACCATCGTCGATCATTTCGAGCAGCATGATCACCGGCGTCAGTGCTACACCCACTGCAATGGACAAGAGGCTCATGGCGCCGATGAAGTGGTAGTGGCTTTTGGAGATGAGATCATCCAGTTGAGCGGGAAGGTTTTTGTTGGTCAGCATCATTTGCGGATTTGGTTAGTCGAACGTTACTTGAGTTCACTTGACTGCACAGGACTGGCGAGACAGATGGTAAAGAAAAGAGGCCATCCCTTCCGGATTGACAGCCTCTTTTCTTACAGATTAATTGAACTGTTCGTCGATGGATTTATCGGCGTCCTTCCATCCTTCTTCGATGCCTGCCTTTAGATCCTCGGCAACTGCTGTGAGGAAGATGGCAAGGCGAATTGCCTGCCACCATATTCCGCCGCTGATATTCCGGGCTTCTTCCTCCTGGAGGGGAGCCACGTGCATATATTCAAGATTGTATTGCATGGAAATGTTATTTGAGGTGGAACAATGGATTACCCGATCTTTGCTTTTACCCACGCGTTGGACGGGTTGAGTGCCTCATCCCATTCGGCGGTGAAGTATTCGTATGTCCAGCGAGCGGCATAGCCAATGCCATATCCAATGTCTTCGAACAGGTTACCGCCGTCGATCTCACATTGTTCCTGCGCGGTGAGGGATGTCAGTCCCTTCGTCGTTAGATCTGATGTGTTCATAGGAAAACGGTTTTAATGTTTCCAGAAATCTGTCTGGCGCAGAGGGTCTTTGCAAAAACCTGAACAAATATTCCCGGTAGGAAATGTAAAATGCAAGCATGTGGAATTTATTTCAGGAAAGCTGGACAGTGGTGATCTATGTTTACTGGATGGTTGAGGCCGCCGGTGGTTTCACAACGAGTTCTGTGACGTCGCCGGCAGCCCGGCAGCCCAGCCTGCCCTCCGAAGCCGGCGGAAGGGAAATGTGAGGCGGCGTAGGAGGGTCGCCAGTGGGTTTGCGGTTCGAATGAATTCGGGCCACCCGGTTTGTTTTCAGTAGAAAGCCAGATGCTGGTTTTATAATAAGAGACGCCAATACTCATCGCAAACCATTGTGGACGTGGTCCTGATCCCGACAGATATTATCGGGATGAAATTGTTGGATCTGAACAATAGCACAATAGCACAATAGCACAATAGCACAATAGCACAATAGCACCCCTCAACACACTAACGGGGTACAAGAATAGCCATCATGTCCTCGTCGGGTTTTAGATTTTGGTCTACGATACCAAACGATCCCGCTTTATAATTCCAGTTCGCGTATCCGACGCCGTTCTCCTCGAAGATATCAACCATATCGCAGTACCAGGCCAGCTTGTCTTCCACAGGAGCTTTGAAAATTACGCCGAACTCCCCGCAATACAATGGAAGTCCTAACTGTTTCGCCAACCGGAAGGGCTTCTGCATCATGCTTTCAATAGTATCGCGGTTGTACACTCGTTGCTCTGCCGGAGTCGTGCCGCCGGTGACGATCTGCCCCGGATAATTCACTTCGCCCTGGAAATCCCTCAGGTATGTCCAGGGTGCCTGGTAATGCGTCAGGTAGAATGGTTCATAAAAGTGAAAGCTCAGGATGATCCGCTTGTCATTTTCAGGGATGCGAAGCTGGTCAAACGTGTCGGCAGACTGAAACCGGTTTGAACCGATGACCAGGTAACGGTCAGGTTCCCAGGACCGTATTGAGTCTGTGACACGGGCGAGAAGTTGATTCCATTGCTCGGGATCATCGGCAACAGGCTCATTCATCAGTTCATAGGCCACCAGGTCAATGGGTCTTTTTCCAACTACTGCCGACAGGTCCTTCCAAAGTGCGATGAGTTTATCTTGTTCTTCAGGTTTTTCCCAGAGCGGTTTTTCATCTGCGTTGAAGTAATGGGACCGCAGGATATGAAGGTCGACCACAACGCGCAGCCCTGCATCGCTGCACCAGTCCAGGGCCTGATTGAGAAGCGCGAACGCCGTGTCAATGCGATTACCACTTTCGTCCCACATCTGTACCTCATCGATAGGCAAGCGGATGTGATCAAACCCGGCGGAATCGATAAAAGCAACATCTTTCCTGGTGAAGAATTGCGCACGCTCCTCACCCCGGCGCAGGCTTTGCGAGAGCCAGTGCGCGATATTCGTGCCTCTCTTTATTATAAAGGCTGATTCATTAGCGACCTCCTTTCGGGAGGAATCGCACGCGGCTGAGAGGATTATCAGTGAGATCAAATAAAAAAAGTTCTTGCTCATGATTTCGGTTTTGATTTAGGCGATATCAAGATAGGGATCATGAACCGTATAACAAGGTATTCTGAAAGATGGGCTGACATTTTAAAGAAAAATGCTTCCTATGGTCGGCTCTTTCCGGTAATGGTTGATAAACTGTTGATCATGCGGACACGCCTTGCGAGATTTCGACTTCAACCAAATGCTTTGTTCCTATGAAATTGCTAATGATGGTATTAGTCCTGACGTGTTGTGTCGAAGTGCAGGCTCAGCTCGAAGCTCAACGCAGGCGCAATTTCAATACTGTCAACTTCGTTGCGCTGCGTGAGTTTGACCCTGTGAGTTACTTCAAGGGCAAACCGCTCAAAGGCAATTCAACACTTGAGTTTAAGTACGAAGGCATAATCTACTACTTTGCCAATTCCGAAAACCTGGAGGAATTCAAGACAAATCCCGCGAAGTATGAGCCGGCATACGGCGGCTGGTGCGCGTATACGGTAGCCAACACGGGTGATCGGGTAAAAGTAATGCCGACCTCGTACAAGATTATCGACGGGAAGCTCTACCTGTTCTATAATTTCAATGGCGACGATCGGTTGCGCAAATGGAACGCCGGCAGCGAAAAGGCGCTGAAGGCGGCAGCTGACAAGAACTGGATCAGGAGAATGAATTAGTTTGCCTTCAATTTCTTGTTCGCGCGGATCATCTCGCCAAAGCCTTGTTGCTGACTCAGACCCGTGATTGCCATGGCGATTCGCCTGGCTTTTGTTTCCATCGTCCTGGCACTTTCAATCCACGTATTGAAATAACGCTGATGGCTTTTTGGCAAGGATAAGAAGAACTTGTATGCACGCGGTTCGTCCTCCAGACATTGACGGAAATCACCGGATAGCCGGAATTCACTCTTGTCGACATCAAGTTCGACACGAAGGGTGTCGCCCTCCTTTTTCCGTGTGCCTTTCCGCATGGTTGCATTGATCGGCATAATAAAACTGCCATCGCCCATTGGCATCAAGGCTATTTTTGCGACTGACAGGTCGTCGAGTTTGCCTTTAACCCGGAAAGACTGACGGTTACCTGGATTCAACTTCTCAGCTTGGCGTTTGCTGATTTCAATGAATGACCATCCGGTTTTTTCTCCCTTTTTGTTGAACCGCTTGATCTTGGCCTGAAATGACAGCATGCTATTTTAAAGGAGATTCCATTCTTTCCGGTACTCACGCGACAGAAGGGCGGTTGCTTCCTTGTCGCCACGGAATTTTTCCTTGCGGGAATTCCACCTGAGTTTTTTTCCAAGCCTCCAGGAAATCAGGGCCAGGTGCATGGGCAGCGTCATGTCACGGGCGTACGCGAGGTTTGACTCCGGTTGCTTGCGCGACTTCACTGCGTCGACAAAGTTCTGCTGGTGCCCGGGCGAACGCGCAATCGACATGGGTATGTCTGGAAGATCGGTGACCGTTTCACCATTGATGGTGATCTCACGCGTTGAATAGTCGCAGATCAGCGTTCCTTTGTCTCCTTCGAAGTAGGCGCCGATGTTTCGCGTTGAGGCACCAGGCACGTCCGGCGGGTGGGTGGTCCAGTGCAGGTTGAGGTTTTCAAACTCAAAGTCGGCATCGAGCCAGAGCGGAACACCACCGATTGTCTTGTCACCGCGAGCGACGACACTCTTGAGTCCCTTAGGTTGCAGCGACCACCATACGACGTCGGCAATATGGCACCAAAAATCCGCGAACACGCCACCGGAATAGTCAATAAAATACCGGAACGTGTGATGGCATTTTTCAGGAACGTAATCGACGAGCGGAGCGGGCCCCAGCCACATGTCCCAGTTGAGTGTTGGTGGCGGAGTTTGCGGCACCAGGCTATCGAAATTGCGGGACTCCCCGTTCTTCCACAGCCTGACCGTATGAACATTACCGATAGCCCCTGAGCGAATGATTTCGACCACGCGATGATAGTTGTCTCCGGCGTGAATCTGTGTGCCGAGCTGAAACACGCGATTGTAGCGCTGCATATTCTCCAACATCAGTTGCCCTTCACGTGCGCTATAGGAGAGGGGCTTCTCTCCATAAACATCCTTTCCTGCCTGAAAAGCCAGAGCGGCGATCTGAGCGTGCCAATGGTCGGGCGTAGCCACGGTGATCGCGTCAATATCTTTTCGATCCAATATATGTCTGAAATCCGTATACGTGGTGGTTTTCGAATCCGGTCGAAGAGTCTTAAGTGCTTGTAGCGTGGAATCCAGATGAAGCTGATCGACGTCACATAAAGCGACGATCTCAACATCTCGGAGGCCCGCGAACCATTTCACATGGTTATTTCCCATCCCGCCGACGCCGATGTGCGCGACACGCACGGTATCACTGGGTGCCGCCCGAAGCAACGAGGGAAGCATCGCAATCCCCATAGTACCCAAAGCGCCTCTCCTGATAAACTCTCGTCTGTTGATTTGTCTTTGCATCGTGAAGCTTGTTTAGCGAAAGCTATTAAAATGTTTTGAGAATTGTTAGCCGTGAACGGTGCATGGTGTGTGTGATCTTCACACGCAACGTTTTTTTGCGATGACTGGGAGTTCCGGGCGTAAAAATTCCTACATTGGTTTGCCTAAATTTTGGTTATGAATCAAGTCAAAAGAATTTTACTGAGAGTCCTCGTGCCCGGCCTGTGCGGCCTGGCCTTGTTACAGTCGTGCAAGAAATCAAAGCCGGCCGACGCGGCAGTTCGTCAGGCATTTGAATCAGTCGTTCCGAGACCTGTGTCGGCTACGCTTTCGGGAAATACTTTTTTTCTCACGAAGAATACGACCATTGTCCCGGACCAATCTGGTGAAATGACAGGGATCGCCGAATTTCTCGCCGAGAAATTGCGCCCAGCGACAGGATTCGACTTCAAGATTGGCGGAAGCGAAAATGAAAACGTGATTATCCTTACCACCGCAGACGCCGATTCAACGCTGGGCGACGAGGGTTACGAGTTGACCATCACAGAAGATCAGATTAGGATCGCGGCCAACCGTCCCGCAGGGGTTTTCTTTGGCGTTCAAACGCTCCGGCAATTGCTGCCACCACAAATTGAATCCAGTGAACCTCAGGACATAAGTTGGGAAATTGCTACCGGAACCATTCGCGATTACCCCGAGTACGCGTGGCGCGGCTCCATGCTTGATGTCGCCCGGCACTTTTTCGGAGTTCAGGACGTAAAGCGACTGATCGACCTGATCAGCTATTACAAAATGAACAGGGTTCACTTGCATCTGAGTGACGACCAGGGGTGGCGTATAGAGATCAAGTCATGGCCGAATCTTACAGAAATTGGAAGCAAAACGCAGGTAGGAGGAGGTGCTGGCGGATATTACACCCAGGAGGAATACAAGGAGATCGTCGATTACGCAGCGCGTCGTTACATAACCGTCGTCCCGGAGATCGACATGCCGGGGCATATCAACTCCGCCCTCGTTTCCTATGGTGAACTCAATGTAAATCCGTCGGTACGGCGCGAGCAGGGATTTCCAGCTCCTGGTGAACCACCTGTCGCTGGTCAATATTACACTGGAATTCGGGTTGGCTTCAGCACCCTGGACATCCGCAAGCCTGTGACGTTCAAGTTCGTGGAAGACGTTTGGCGCGAGATCGCCGCCATCACGCCTGGCCCCTACCTGCATATCGGGGGAGATGAGGCGGCCGTCACCAAGAAGCCCGATTATATCGCCTTCATCAATCGGTTCAGGGAGATCATCGCGGCGCAAAACAAGATCATGATTGGATGGGAGGAGATCGCGCAGGCGAATATCGATTCAAACGTGGTCGTCCAGCATTGGGCGTCGAAACGTCACGCAAGTGAAGGGGTGGAAAAAGGTGCGCGTATTATTTTTTCGCCTGCCGACAAGGTGTACCTCGATATGCAGTATGATTCCACAACCCGGCTGGGTTTACATTGGGCAGCGTACATTGAAGTTGACTCGTCTTACTCGTGGGACCCCGCCAAACGGCTGCCGAATGTCGGGCGCGAACAAATCCTCGGCGTCGAGGCTCCGTTGTGGACAGAAACGATTCTCACCATGGACGACATTGAGTATATGATCTTCCCGCGGATCGCTGGAGTTGCCGAGATTGGATGGACTGTTCCTGAACAGCGCAAATGGGAGGAGTACAAAATCCGTCTGGGTCGACAGGCGCCTCGCTGGAAAGCCATGGAGATCGACTATTATCCATCGACACGGGTACCCTGGTCAGAGTGAAAATTTCCAACGTCCATGAAGATATCCCGGATTATTCCTGCCCTGACCCTGGCCGCGATACTGCTCACCGGTTGCGGCCAGAGGAGCGATCAGCCCAAATGGTTTAAAGGTAACCTTCATACCCATTCGTTCTGGAGTGACGGTGATGGCTATCCCGAGATGATCATGGATTGGTACAAGACAAACGGATATAATTTTATCGGGCTTTCCGACCACAACATTTTGGCAGAGGGTGAAAAATGGATCCTGGTGCCGAAAAGCAAAATGCATGCGCAGGCATTTGAAAAATACCTGGCGCGGTTTGGCGATGATTGGGTGGAGCAACGCATTGACACCGGCCGCACGCACGTCCGGCTGAAAACTTACGTCCAGTACAAGGAGTTGTTTGAGGATGAAAATTTTCTGATTATCCAGTCGGAGGAATTGACCGATCGATTTGGTAACAAGCCAATTCACGTGAACGCAACGAATATACGCGAGCGGATTGCCCCGCAAGGCGGCGCGTCAGTCGCCGATGTGATGCAGCGCAACGTCGATGCTGTGCTGAAGCAGCGGAAAGAAACCGGAGTACCCATGTTCCCACACATCAATCACCCAAATTTTGGATTTGCGGTTGACGTGGAAGATATGATCTCGCTAAGGGGAGACCGATTCTTTGAGGTGTTCAATGGACATCCGCTCGTACATAATTATGGAGACTCGCTGCATCCCGCAATCGAAGACATGTGGGATCGGATCAATTTAGCCTACAGGAAACGCGGTCAACCGCTCATGCTCGGACTGGCCAGCGACGACAGTCATAATTACCATCAATTCGGACCCGCGTATGCGAATGCGGGCCGTGGTTGGGTCATGGTCAAAGCCGGGTCATTGACACCCGATGCGCTTATAGCTGCGATGGAGGCCGGAGACTTCTATGCATCAACCGGGGTTGTGCTGAACCGATGTGACTTTATCGACGGTGAGATCTCCATTGAAGTTACCAAAGAAGAGGGCGTCAATTACCAGATTTATTTCATCGGAGCGATGGCAGGCGATTCATCGACCCGCGTACTCGAAACCGTCAGGGGAACCAGCGCGCGTTTTGAGGTCAATCCCGAATACGACTTTGTGCGGGCCAAAATATTTTCGACCAAATTGAAAGCCAACCCTTTCAGGGACAAAGATGTTGAGGTGGCATGGACTCAGCCGGTGTTTGTGAATTGAACTGGCGTAGGTTTTCAGCAACAACATAAACGCGAGAGCTTTGATTTCCGCCGAGGCGCTAATTCCAGAATTGAAATTCACAACATCCAGAAGCAGCGGCCCTGGCGGACAGCATGTGAATAAAGTGAACACCAAGGTGACGCTCCGGTTCGACATCGTTCACTCGTCAATACTTACGGAAGAAGAGAAACATTCGCTCCTGACAAAATTGTCCTCTCAGGTGTCAAAAGAAGGAATTCTTCTTCTTAGTGCTCAGGACAAGCGGTCGCAGGTGAAGAACAAAGAAGAGGTGATACGGAAATTAAACCGTTTGATTGCAAGCGCTCTTCGAAAGCGAAAGGTGAGAAAAGCCACGAAGCCTTCACGGACGTCGATGGAAAAACGGATCACTGACAAAAAGCAGCGGGCCGAAAAAAAACAATGGCGAAAGCGATTGTTGTAGGGCAAAAAAAACGAAGGATGCATCAATTTCTTGACCACCCTCCGTCTTAGCTGAAGCCCAACCGTAGCCGGGTGTTCAACCCTATGTGTCCCTGGCGAATTAAAATACCAGCGGCCTATCTCGCGACAGTGCCAGTATTTCGTCGATCACGGCCGCACACCCGAAGGCGCTTGCCGCGCACAATCATACCCCGCAGGTTTTTTGTTACGTGCTTCCCGTAGGAAACAGTATTTTGTTCCCCTGCGTTGTCTGATCAATCCGTAAGAACGACTTAGTGATATGAATGTAACACCGGGTCATATCCACTCAAAGAATTTGAATAAAAAGAACTCCACAACTTTTCCACCACGTTGTGCACACCGCAATTAGGTTTCGCTGAATTTGCGATCTTTGAAAAATGAAGACCAGGGAATGCCCATCCTGCGCTATGGAGATCGATGCCCGCAGCAAAGTGTGCCCAATCTGCCAATATGAGTTCGCGGGCCCGCCCCAATCATTGAAGTGGATCGCCATTCTGCTCGCCGTTTTATTATTGCTTTACTTTTTGATCGTCTAAGATTGTCTGGATGGATTGGCGCAGGCCAAGGCGGCCAGAGTAGCGTCGTAGCCTGATTAGCCGGTGGAATGCAACGCAATACGATTACCTTCGGTGTCAATAATTACACACATATACCCAAAATCATCTGAAATTTGGGTCTTGGGCACCAGCACTTTGCCACCCGCGGCAGGGACCTTATCCAAAGCGATCTGAACATCTGGGTTGCCATTGAGATAGATCAATGGACCGTCGGTAGCGGAAGGTTTGTGAAAACCGCCACTGTTGACTACCGCCCCACCAATGCCCTGGCGGTCCTCAATGGGGAACAGACGCATTTTGATATTTGGAAGGTCTAGTGGGGTTAGCTTTCGATCCAGAATCGTTTCATAGAAAGTAGTCGCTCGCTCGAGATCCGTTGACGGTATTTCGAACCAGCTGATTGCGTGATGGTAGGCCATATCGGGAAGTATTGGTCAAACAATTTAGAAAAAACCAGCGATAACGTCGGTCATGGTGGCATTACCTTTTCCCGGACATCCGTATGAGGATATTGTTGCCGCTGATGGTGGCACTGACGCTAGTGTGCACCAGGATTTGCGCCCAGGCCGACGATGACACCGTTCGTTATGAACAAGGGCTTCCCGTTACCGGTGAGGATACAGCCGTCGACCG
>CAZLWX010000041.1:0-29736 GCA_964563295.1 uncultured Roseivirgaceae bacterium
CCTGACCTGCGATTCGTTGAAGTGCACGGCCTTACCTTCGCTCTTGGCGATCACGATCTGATTATTTCCATTCGTCAGCGAAGCGTTAATCAGCCGGTCGCCCTCGTGAATGGTGATAGCGTTGATGCCACCCTGGCGCGGCCTCGAATACGCCTCCAATGACGTCTTCTTGATGATGCCCTTCTCGGTGCACAAGATCACGTAGTTATTGTTGAGATATTCCTCATTGTGAAGATCCTTCACATTGATGATAGCACGCACATTGTCCCCTGGTTCAATGTTGATCAGGTTCTGAATAGCGCGGCCTTTCGAGACCTTCGTTCCCTCGGGAATCTCGTATGCTTTCTTCCAATGCACCTTTCCCTGATCGGTGAAGATCAACAGGTAGTTGTGTGCCTGCGCGATGAACAGGTGCTCGGTAAAGTCATCCTCCTTCGTCGTTACCCCGCGCGATCCTATTCCACCTCGCCCCTGGGTGCGGTACTCCGACAACAATGTTCTCTTGATATATCCCTGGTTGGAAATGGTGATCACCATTTCCTCATTGGGAATCAATGCTTCTACCGTTATATCATCTTCATTTAGGACTACCTGAGTTCTTCGGTCATCGCCGTACCGCTCTCTCATTTCGGTAAGCTCGTCCTTGATGATCTGCATGCGAACAGGCTCATTCTCCAGGATATTATTGAGCTTCTGAATTAATTCTCTTACCTCCTTGTACTCCTGCTGAATCTTCTCGCGCTCGAGGCCGGTAAGCCTTTGCAAACGCATATCCAGGATCGCCTTTGACTGGGTTTCGGAGAGGCCAAAACGGCTCATGAGACCATTCCGTGCTTCATCCGGATCCTTTGAGCCTCTTATCAGGGCTATCACCTCATCAAGGTTGTCCAGGGCGATGAGATATCCCTCCAATATATGAGCGCGTTTTTCGGCTTCGGCCAGCTCGAATTTCGTGCGGCGCACAACCACCTCGTGACGGTGATCCACAAAGTAACTGATGAGTTCCTTAAGGTTGAGCGTTTGCGGTCTGCCCTTCACCAGCGCGACGTTGTTCACTCCGAAAGTGGTCTGCAGCTGTGTGTACTTGAACAGGTTGTTCAATACAATGTTAGGGATAGCGTCGCGCTTGAGATCATAAACCACCCGGTAGCCATCACGATCCGATTCATCCCGTATATCCGAAATCCCTTCGATCTTTTTTTCATTGACCAGGGCAGCGGTCTTCTCGATCATCTGCGCCTTGTTTACCATGTAGGGTATCTCGGTGACAATGATCTGGTCTTTTCCTCCTGCAGAGGTCACGATCTCCGCTTTAGCGCGAACGACGATTTTGCCGCGACCAGTCAGGAACGCCTCTTGCACGCCGGAGACACCAAAAATGATTCCGCCTGTGGGAAAATCGGGGGCGGTCACATACTTCATTAAGTCCTGGACGCTGATTTCCCTGTTGTCGATGTAGGCGATAATGCCATCGACGACCTCTCGCAGGTTATGCGGGGCCATATTGGTTGCCATACCTACTGCGATCCCCGACGATCCATTGATCAACAGGTTGGGTATTTTCGCGGGCAGGACGGTGGGTTCAGTCAATGAATCGTCGAAATTGGGCTGAAAGTCGACGGTGTCTTTGTTGATATCCGCCAGCATTTCTTCCGCAATTCTCCGCAACCTGGCTTCCGTGTACCGCATGGCGGCAGGAAAATCGCCGTCAATAGAACCAAAGTTGCCCTGGCCATCGATGAGCGTGTATCGCAACGACCAGTCCTGGGCCATCCGCACCATCGTATCGTAGACAGAGGCATCGCCGTGCGGGTGATACTTACCCAGCACTTCCCCTACAATCCTTGCTGATTTTTTATACGGCTTGTTATAACTGACACCGAGTTCTTGCATTCCGTAGAGAACGCGGCGATGAACGGGTTTAAGCCCGTCGCGCACGTCGGGCAAAGCTCGCGACACGATCACCGACATCGAATAATCGATGTAGGCGCCCCTCATTTCATCCTCAATATTTATCGGGATTATGCTCTGCCGGCCGGGCGGCAAAGCCCCGGATTCTTCTGCCATTTATATTGCGTTTTTTAGGCTGTTTTCAGCGTTTTTTATAGCCGTGCAAGATAATAAAAAGTTGGCGAGTTTAGCCCCTAAAATCGGCGCCGGAAGCCGATAAAAACACATCTTTTCAGCTGATGCAAAGCCTGATCACCACAGAATGATTCACCGATCAATCAATAGGGATTCAGCTTGCGTTTGTTGCCGCCTTTGTACTTGAGAAGAGTAGGATAATTCTCCCCGTAATGAGGGTTCTGTTTCTTCCAGATGGGATGTCTCCTGCTCCGGTACTCGCGGTTGCCATGAGCGTGGTTGATTTGGGCGTGACAATCTTTCAAGGGACACCGCCGAAGCTCCGGGAGCCGATAAGTTGCGCCGATCTGCACCGACCAGGCGTTAAGCCGGTGCGTGATAACCTGGCCATTTTCAGGAACGGAAAGCTTGTAGCTCTTTATTTCGTAAGAAGGACGTACGAAAACACTGAAATATTCTGAAAGATCTCGTCTTGCCGCAACACCGATATTATAAAACGTGCCCCGCTTGATCAGACTTCCGTCGAATTGGTTGCCCAGCTTGTACCCCCCAATTCGAACGTCACCTTCGGCTGTATACTGATAGTACCGGTAAAAAGTACCACCAATCAGGCCGAAGTACTTCTTCATGAAAAGACTTTGAACGGGCGAAGGAAGCGAGCCGATCTGGTCGTCATATGAAATCGGCGTGAAGGGACCAAAATGGGTATACTCGATGGAGTACCCCCCTCCAATTCGATAACGGTCGATCTCGATGTGCACCGTTCCCTGAAACGGTATGTTCATCGCCACACTTTTGAACCCGATTTGCGCAGTATCAGAATTGACCATGAATGATCCGGGAGCGATCGGATACGTGTTTTGCGAGAGCGTGTTTATCCAGTTGCCATATCGCAGGTTCACGTTCTTGTAATCAAAAATCTTGGGGACTGAATCCGGCTCCTGCAAAATCCCGAAGCTGTCGAGGCGATGCTGAACCATCATGTTGCCGTAGCCGGTCGAAAGACTAAAATGAAGTTTGCTCAGCAGCAATCGAAGAGCCCCGCCCTTCTGCCTTTCGATGTAAAAATGCTCGAGTGGGATCGTCGCGTCGCGCTCGGACTTATATTGGGCCACTGAGAAGAAGGGGCATGACAGCGCCAGAAACGATATAAGGATTAAATGCTTCAGAAAGAGTGGGTTCCTCAGGGCTAAGACATTAACAATCTGGAGTTTAAAGGCTAAAAATAAAGGAAATTCAGCTATCATCCTACTTGCCGCCTGCCTCTTCGTCTCAGTACATCCGGTACTGGGTCGCCACTGTTTCCAACGACGAGAATGTGTGGAATAGTGTCTGTCGTTTGCGGGGCGTGTAGGTAAACGAGTAACGGGTCTGATCATCGTGGCTGTTCATGACAAACTGGACCTCGTTCGACCCTTCGTGCAAAGGAACCCTGGTATAGTAGATACTGTGCGGCAGAGTTTGCCAGTTGCGGGTATCCGCCTTTTCGGTCAGCGCATTTACCACTCCAATGAGCGCGCCAAGCCTGTCATCTTCCTTCTTGATCGAATACTCGGTTGCTTTTTTCAGCGCTGCCCTCAGCAAACCCTTGCTAAATTCGAGTATCATGCGCTGCTTCAACGTATGGAAGGCGATCTTATTCACGTCTTCGGCCAGCTGAAGCTCGTAGTCGCCACCATCTGTTTTTATCGCTGCTGAACGAAAGTAGGGCTCGCGCTCCTCGTATCTCGGGAACGCCACGCGCAACACTTCCAGGCTGCGCAGTTCAGATTTTTCATCCTTCTCGTCGATATGGAATGGAAACACGAGGCCGAGATTGTCATTTGTAAAAACAACCATGTTATCCTGCCGATGATCAAGCAGGAAATTGATATTCCACTCTGTCTTAACAGGAGCCAGTCCGTTGTGCCAAAAGAACACGAGTTCGGCGTCGGATGCGACCGGCTGGTAATCCTCCATGCCAAACCTGGCTTTGTAGTGCTCGAATTCCTCAGTGAATCCGGTCAACCATGCTGTGTTGAGCAAATCTTTCTTCAATTGCTCCGGCGCAGAAACGCCGAACATAGTTTCATAGTCCTCGTCATACGCTTCAAGGGCATTGCGGTAGGCTATAAAGGCGTTGTTAAAGTCACCTGTTGACTGGTAGATGATACCCATGAGGTTGTGGACAAACGCATCCCGGCGATACTTGCGGTCATCGGAATATTTGTCGCTCAATTGCCCAAGGCGGATATTCAACCGTCTACATTCCACCAGCGCCTCATCCGGCTTGTCCATCTTGAGGTAATTCAGTGCTTTGTAATATAACAACATCAGGTGCTCGTGGTCCTCGCCCCGGTACATAACAATGTTAGGGTTGGAAAAATACGAGGCAGCCTCATTCACATAGTTAATCCGGTAATCTTCACCGAAGAGATAGGCCTTTTCGAAGTATTCGTTACTCTCCTCGTACCTGCCCAGAATCGAGAGCAGGAGGCCATTGTTGACAAAATAGATAAACTGGCTTTTCCCATTGGCCAGGTTATCTTTTTCCTGGAGCGTTTCGAGGGCTCTGCTCAGATCTCCTTTTTCAAATTCGCGATTGAAGTCGTAATGCTGCTGATAATAATTTGCGCATGACGCGACGATCAAAGTTCCGATGATCGCCATGATCGAGATCGATGCAAGCCTCCAGGTAAGAATACCGGTATTCACGTGCGTCTGACCCATGAATTGATAGGCAGGAAGTTAGTTCCTGACAAACTTCTTTATCTCATTTTGACCATACCAGACCCGCTTGTTGGTCTCGATATCGGTCAGATACATGGTCGTGATGTAATTGACCACGCGTTTTTTGTTGAGGACGTCGGTCTCCGATGTGATTTCACCGAAAAGCATGAGATCGGCTCCAAGCTCTTTTCCAAATTCCTTAGCTGTAGAAGGCTCCGCAAAATCCTGCTGCTCGGCACGCTCAACCCGTATCTTGTCGCGAAATGCTGACGACTCTACCAAATCCGCGGCGCCGGAATTGTGAATCACCACCTCGAATTTCTTGACAAAATTATCGGCATCGATGTGCTCGGCGGTTTTATTGCGGATCAAGCCGACGACGATCACCGGTTTACGATCGATCTGTTTGCTGTAATTCTTGAATCCGTCGGAGTCGAAAAGGTCATAGATCATCTGGTCGGCCACCTGCCGGGAGTCGGTGTCATTCCACCTTCCGCTGAGGTCGATGGGCGTGGCAGGATCGAGTCGGGTGACCTGCCTGGTCTGGCAAGCTGTCAGGAAGAGGATGAAGACGACAAGTAAATGCTTGGACATACGCGGTTTCCTTAAACGGGTCAAAAATCCTGCCGGTTTTGGCGATAGAATTAAACCCCTTTTAATTCTCGTATCACTTGCCGGGGTTCTTTCGCGCTGAAGACAAAATTGCCCGCGACCAGCACATCGGCTCCCGCATCGAGTAGAGGCCGGGCGTTTTCCAGGTTGACCCCTCCGTCGATTTCGATGAGCGCTTTCGACCCGGCGTTGGTGATCATCTCCTTCAGCGCCCTCACTTTACGGTAAGTGTTTTCAATAAACTTTTGCGCTCCGAAACCAGGATTAACCGACATCAGACATACGACTTCGATATCGGCAATGATATTCTCCAGTTCAGAAATAGAGGTGTGAGGATTAATAGCAACTCCTGCCTTGCACCCGAGTCCATGAATCTGCTGGATGTTTCGATGCAGGTGCGGGCAGGCCTCCACGTGGACTGAAATGATCGCGGCGCCGGCCTTTTTAAACGCTTCAACGTACCGTTCCGGTTGAACGATCATCAAGTGGACATCCAGCGGTTTCTTCGCATGGCGACTGACTGCTTCGACCACCGGAATCCCCATGGAAATATTAGGAACAAATACGCCGTCCATGATGTCAACATGGATCCAGTCGCCCTCGCTTTCGTTAATCATTGTGATCTCGCGCTGGAGATTTGCAAAATCACTGGCGAGTATCGAAGGTGCGACAATGGGCTGCTGGGGCATCGATGCGTATTTCAACGCAAAAATAAGACTAATTCCTCAATTCAGTTCGCTGTTTCAGCGCTTGACCAGCCTGAAAACATACCTGGCGTCCTCCGCGATCACACGGAGAAAATATATGCCGGGGGCAAGGTGAGAGAGATTAGCGGTGTGCTGCAGGTTTTGCTCACTGAAACTGATCTCATCCTTCATTACGATCTGTCCAACAGAGCTGATCAATTCCAGTGAGCAATTGGCTAAATCTCCCAATCGAAGAGGGCGAACAATGAGCGTATCGTCAACGGGGTTGGGAAATACGTCGAACACACGGGCTTGCTGCGCCGGCTCAAGGTGATTCACAACGTCGAGGTAGTTCAAAATGCTAGTGTAGTTGGGGATGCCATACCCGATATTATTGTTCGGATGAAGCGCGTTGGATGCGGACAACTTCAACACCTCGATCAGCTCTTTATTAGTAAGTTCGGGAAAAGCCTGCCATACGCCCACTGCCAGACTCGTCACAAGCGGAGTCGACAGCGATGTACCCGTGGACGAACCCGGCGTGCCATTTCCTGTGATCGTCTTTACACCCGTACCGAGCGCAACCAGATCGGGTTTAATCCGCCCATCCGCCGTCGGGCCCCGCGAACTGGATGGATTCAACATACCAGTGTCTCGTACGTTGCCGACTGCAATCACGTCTTTCGCATCCGCTGGCGCAGTGATAATTCCCCATGACGAAATATTTCCTTCGTTCCCTGCGCTGACCACAACCAGGATTCCACGGTCAGCAGCCCATTGTGCGGCGCGTGTGACGACAGCCGTAACCCCGTCCATCTGAGATTTCGTATACCGTTCAGATTCATCGTCGAAATCATAATAACCCAGCGACGAATTAATCACGTCGACGCCGGCACTGTCGGCGCGCTCGGCAGCAAAAAGCCAGTTATACTCCTCGATCCTGTGTTCGGAAGTGGCATCCTCTGTCACGTACAACTGGAAATTTGCCTTGAACGCCCCTCCGGTAAACGAGTCGGGTACATAGCCGGCAATCACCGAAAACACTTCGGTACCATGATCGTCAAACTGGAAAACGTTGTCCGAATTGGTGACGAAATCGTAGGACACACTGTCGTTAAAGCGGCCCTCCTCCATTATATGTTGGAAAGGGAGAGTGGTGTTGACGCCTATAAATCCCGCGTCCAACACCGCGACGGTAATGCCCTGTCCCCGAAAATCCCCAGCGTGCATCTCGCCAATACCGAGCATTGCCAGCTGGGTCTGGGTTTCTGTTCCCCATGAGCCCTCCTTGCGGCGATGGGCGCGCTTAATTCTGCCACCACTCATCAGTCGTTGTTCAGGTGCGACCATCTCCACATGATCGACGTAGGGCAAATCCTCAATCGACGAAACTAATTCCGCATCGCACTGCACCAGCACGCCGTTCATCCACCTGGTCGTGAAGAAGGGGTCAGCACCGGTTGCCCTAACGCCATTGACATACGAGGTATTGACGGGAAGGTCCATCTCGGTAATGGTGACACTGCTCTGAGTTCGCCTGTCAATTGCTTTCTGCGATAAGAATTCGATCGGATTGGAAATCGAAAACGGACTTTCATTCTTATCCTTAAAAAATACCATATACCGGTTGGTCTGTGCAGCGGCACTTCCAATCGTCAGAAAAACGATCAACACGAATGTGAAGCGCCTAGCCACCATACTCAATCAACTCTTGTTTGATGATTCTTCCAGTTTCGACCTGTTGCTGGCCGCGGCAATGGTCCTCGGTGCAATAGTTAAGTTGCGTGATTTCGCTATAGATTAATCCGATCTTCCTTCCGTACACTTCACGGCGCTCATCAAGATAGACGATCAGGTCGTTGTTCATTTCCTGTTCCACAGTCAGCGTCTCGTCAAAAGTCATTCCCCCCATCGAATAAGGGGCCTCAAATGCTTTGATCTGATACTGATCCTCCCCTTTTGAGTTAAACTTATTACCGTCCCAGGAGAGGCCCGCCCGAGGGGGAAAGACGAGCTTCACATATGAAATGTTTCCCTCATTGACAATCAATTCAGGTCCACTGATTCGCGCTGACCACGTCCCTGAATCTTCCCATACTGCCTCATTATTCACCCTGCGCATGCGCGAAAGAATGTAAGTCATCGTACCGTCTTCATTGGGGAAAGAATCTTTGACTTGAACCTTCAGCTGATAGATCGAATGGAGCGGTTCAGCAGACCCAGAATAGATGGTTTCGTCGATTGAGTACACCTGGAATCGCCCGGCTCCGATTGGATAAAAGTCATAGCCAAGATCGACCGGCATGGGGTCCGTCGGTTCGCAGGCGGGAATAGCCAACAACAGTGCGAAATAAATTCGGAAAAATTTCAATCGTTGGTGTGTTTTTACTAAATCCGCCCGTAAATCCGGCAATGACGGATCAACCTCTTACAAAGGTATTCTAACTTTCTCACATTCGCATGCCACTAAAGACGGTAGTGAAGGTCGGTCAGGTGACTACACTCAACGAGGCCAGATATTGCGCCGGTATGGGAGTAGACATGCTCGGTTTTGTCGCCGTGGAGGGTCAGGCCCATTACCTCGCGCCCGAATTATACCAGGAGATACGCGGATGGATTTCAGGGCCCAGCATCGTCGCTGAGGTTTTTGGACTGAAATCCGCCGGCCAGATTCCGGCGATCCTCAAAAAATACCAGCCCGACTACCTGGAAATGACGGACAGCGAGTACAGTTTGCTGGCAGCTCAGATCTCACTGCCTTGCCTGGTGCACGTCTCAACGCTGCCGGCGCCCAAGTCAGCCGCTTACCTTGTTGCCGCACCCGAAGTAGCCCTTTCGCTGACGGAAACAGCAAGGGGTTTACCGCCCGTATTCATCAGAGTTGATTCGCCTGAACACCTCCTTAGCAACATCAACCGGCACAACGTCGGCGGTGTTTCAATTTGCGCCGGCGGCAATCACAGCCCACTATCAGAAATGCTCGAATTGCTCGACATGTCCTGAGATGTTTCCGGCGCGGATGGTGGGTCGGACAGGAGTTGCTTCTTGCGCTCGCACCGTCGTATAGATTCCGCCGCTGACTCTATGCTCTTCGTATCGAACGAATTCTTAATGTGAAGCTTGAAGTAATGGATGGCATCGTCGAGATATCCCTGCATTTCCCGCATCAGGCCATACTCATTGTAAATAGTGGCATAGCTGATGCCGTTGACTTTGATAGCCCTGTTCAGCATGATCTCAAGTTCATCATACCGGCGCAGTGACGAAAGCAGGTAGCAGTAGTTGTAATATGCTGATGTGTAATCGGGCGAGAACTTCAATGCTAGCCGGTAATGTTCTTCGGCGCGAGTATAGTTCTTGAACTTCGTTTCGAATAACCATCCCATGTGGTTATGCGCTTTTCCGAAATCCGGCGCCTCTGCGAGTATCGCTTCCAGCAACTTCGCCGCATCACTTAACCGATTGTCACTGATCAGCTGGTCAGCCTGCAAGAATTTTTCTTCAATGTCGAAATTCGGGTCTTCCATAGGTTTGGGGGCTATTCATTAAAACAAAATCTCAAATACTTGATCTTTTCACCTTTTCCCGCGAATTCATCCTCGTACCGCGTTTTGATGTCGAAACATTCAGCGCGGTATGGCGACTCATAGACATCCGAAGTGAATGCGAGATCGTTTACATCGGTTCTCGAGGCGAGTTCGTCAAGCGTATATTGGTAAAGAGACTCACTATCGGTCTTTAGTCGTATATACCTACCGGGATTTAGAAGTTTTTTATACATGTCAAGAAACCGCGGACTCGTCAGCCGTCGTTTGATATCCCGTTTTCGCGGCCTTGGATCGGGGAACGTCAACCAAATCTCATCTATTTCACCAGGCTGAAAGAAGTTCTCTATCATGAGTATTTGCGTTCTCAAGAATGCGACGTTCGACAGGTTTTGCTCAACAGCTCGTGTACTTCCCTTCCAAATGCGCTCGCCTTTGATGTCGACACCGATGTAATTTCGGTTGGGAAACAGCGTTGCCAGACCAATGGCATACTCACCTCTTCCACACGCCAGTTCCACGGTGATCGGATTGTCGTTTTGGAAATAAGACGACCATTCTCCGCGAATGCGCTGATATATCGCCTTGCTCGGTTCGATAACATTCTGTCGTTCCTCAATAATTTTAAAACGCTCGAGTTTTCGTTTCACGGTGCCAATCAAATATCCTGAAGTTCCGCAACCACAAAAGTACTTCCCCCAATAAAAATAAGATCATTTTCCGATGCGTTTTTAATTGCCCGAGCTTTCGCTTCGTTTACATCCGGAATCACCTCGCCATGTAACCCGAAGGCCAGCGCTTTCTCGCGAAGTACCGCGGCATCGAGGGCGCGGGGAATTGTCGCCTGGCAGAAATAGTAGCTCGCCTGCTCAGGCAAAAGTGAAAGAATGCCGCTGATGTCCTTGTCCTTTACGAAGCCAACAACCATATGAAGACGACTGTGAGGAGTCGTTCGAAGCTGATTTACGATTTCGCGAATGCCTTCCACATTGTGGCCTGTGTCACAAATCACAAGAGGTTTTTCTCTCAATTGCTGCCATCGGCCTTTAAGTCCGGTATTGCCGATTACCCGCTCTAATCCATTGCGAATGTGCTCAATCGCAATGCTGAAGCGAGACGACAACAATTCGATACCCTGCAGCACACCAGGCAGGTTTCTACATTGATAGTCTCCACGCAGGGGAAAGTGAACGCCTTCAAGATAGGGTCGACCATCTTTGAGAACCAAAATACTATCGGCCTTCCGCTTCACGCGAAATACCGATGACGCAAAATATAATGGACTTGAAAGTTCGCGAGCCCTCGATTCAAAAACATGCTTGACTTCCGGCTGCAGCTCGCCGATGACGCATGGTTTTCCCGGCTTTATGATACCCGCTTTCTCAGCAGCAATGGCCGTCAGTGTGTCGCCCAAAATTTCGCGATGATCCATCCCGATGTTCGTTATAAGGGCCAATTCCGGTTCGATCACATTCGTCGAGTCCAGCCGGCCTCCAAGGCCTGTCTCAATGAT
Source organism: uncultured Roseivirgaceae bacterium (assembly GCA_964563295.1). Taxonomy (GTDB): domain Bacteria; phylum Bacteroidota; class Bacteroidia; order Cytophagales; family Cyclobacteriaceae; genus Chryseosolibacter. The sequence continues at coordinate 11,151 of CAZLWX010000041.1, forward strand.
TGCAATGTCAACACCCTGTCTGGCGAAGTAATCAAAGGCCATGGCAACAGTAATCTCGAAAAAAGAAGGCTTCATGCTGTCGATAGCCGGCCGGATCCGGTTGACGAAATCAACGACAAAGTCCTGAGTAACTTCAAGGCCGTTGATTTTGATGCGCTCCGTAAACTCCTTCAGGTGCGGGGATGTGTAAAGGCCAGTCTTGAGTCCAGCTTCCGCGAAAATAGAAGCAATCAGGTGTGCAGAACTTCCCTTTCCATTCGTTCCGGCAATATGAACAGACCTGAATTTCTTTTGAGGATCTCCCAGTAACTTGCAAAGTCGAATAGTGTTGGTCAGATCTTTCTTCAACGCGGAAGGGCCAATGCGCTGAAACATCGGAAGGTTGTCGTAAAGGAACTTCAGCGCCTCGGGATATTGCCGTATCATGTGGGGGCAAACGCAGGCGCAATTAGCAACTAATTTCTGCGATCAGAAAAAGGTGGGGAAAATTTTTTAGATGCCGAGTTCGCTCTTTGGTAATCCGAACTGATCGGCGCTCGCCCGGATGATTTCCAGCATTTCGCGATAAGCGACAATTTTGCCCTCGATGTGGTTCATCTCCTCAGGCTCGGCAAAATTCTTCCTTTCGTGCAGCTCTCTCAAATTTTCATGAATAGAGATGAGAACGTCCTGAACAAACTCCTCGTAGGCGATGGCCATGGTTACTCTGACCTGATCACGAAAGTTATCTTTCCTTTTGAAACCGGCGGCACGCGCGCTCCGGCTTTCTTTGTAAATGTCAATCGCTGAATTGCCTCAATGCATGCGCGTTCAGCGGCGGCGCTGACAGTACCCGACTCTTTGCGATAGCGAATAAGATCGCCATTCTCATCGACCTCAATCGTAAAGACAATCCTTCCGGAGAGTTCATTGTCGGGGGTCTTCGGTTCGGGGATGTGGTCCCACTCCCAACCGGCCAGGTCAAGGCTCGGCCCACCATCTCCACCACCCTGCTTTCCATAGAGGGCCTTGGCATCAAGTGCTCCTCCCGGATTGCCCTGATCACCGGTAGCACTCTTACTGTCGCCCTGGCTTGCAGGTTGGCCTTCGGTCTTCTTCGCATCGCCGTCAGCAGTCGACTTGGTGTTAGGCTGGTAAACAGCCTTGGGCTCTTCCACTACTTTAGGCTCCTCTTTTTTCTCTACCGGCTTCTCAACGTTTTTCGGAACATCTTTAACCTCTTCCTTTTCTTCAATCACTTCGGGGCTCTCCACTTTTGAAATCACTTCCTGTTCTACGGGAGCAACCTCGGTCTGTTCCTGCTCTGTCTCATTGTTGGTTTGCGGGCTGCTCTCGTCTTCTGTGTTCTCTTCCAACTCAGCTATTTGGTCTGTGTTGTCTGACCCGACAGGCGTCGTGGGTTGCACATCACCAGTTCCGGCCTGGTCCAGTCCAAAATTCAGTTCAATGCCATATTCAGGATTCGGTGGATTGGGTGCGCGCCAGGCTACGAGAAAGAACAACACCAGAAACACGAGGCCATGAATCCCCACTGAGATTGCCATTGCTTTTCGCTCGCGATATGTGATTTGACGCGCGTCCATAAACGGAATTATTTCGCGGGCTTGGTGGCAACCACAACTTTGGCTTCCAGCGCGGTGGCGATGCCGGCCACATATACCAACTGTTCGGAAGGTACTGACTTGTCGATGTGAAGGATTACTGAACCTCCCCTACCCGACAACCGGCTCTTCAGTTCCGGCTCGAGCATGGCTCGGTCAATGCGCTTGTCGTTAACGAAAAATTGAAGATCGCGCGTCACCGTCACGGATACCTTTTGAACTTCAATGGTGCTGGCCCGGCTTGACGGAAGATTGACGGGAAGTCCGGAAGGAGTCACGAACGATGACGTCAGCATGAAAAAAATCAGCAAGAGGAAGATGAGGTCGGTCATCGACGCCATGCTGAACTGAGGGTCCACCCTGTTTTTTGAGCCCAGATTCATAGGACTTTATTTTAACATAAACACCCCGCGGTTCACCGAGGTTCCTGCAACAGGTCGATGAAGCCGATGGAAGTGTATTCCATCTTATGCACCACCTTTTGAACACGGGTAACCAGGTAATTGTATGCCAGGTAAGCCAATATGCCCACAATCAGGCCAGCAACGGTAGTGATCATGGCAGTGTAAATTCCCGAAGAGAGTAGTTTAGGGCTGACAGAGCCCTCTTCGTTGGAGATCGCGATGAATGCCTGCACCATGCCAATGACGGTACCCAGGAAGCCCATCATGGGCGCAGCGCCGGCGATGGTAGCCAAAGCCGAAAGGTTCTTTTCAAGTTTGAAGACCTCTAGCTTGCCGACGTTCTCGATCGACGCCTCGATGTTCTTCAGCGGGCTTCCGATTCGGGAAATGCCCTTTTCGATCATTCTTGCTACTGGCGTGTCGTTTTGAGCGCACAGGTATTTGGCCCCATTGATATCGCCTTTAAGGACGTGCTCTTTCACGCGGGCCATGAATTCCTCAGGGTCGCGGCTTGCCTTATTAATGATCATCAACCGCTCCACAAACAAGTATACGGCGATGATCGAGAGCAACGCGATGGGTATCATCATCCATCCACCCTGGATGGCGAGGTCTAGTACCGATACCGACTGATCGGCAATCGCATTTTGATCTTCAGGAAGGTCAGTTACGATCTGGGCTAGTATCATGAAGGTTAAAAAATGTAAGACCGTAGAACAAAAAGTATTCCACAAAAAAGGGAGACGTCAATACTTCAACACCCACGCCCCGCCTGAGTACTCACTCTTCAGTTGGTCAGCGGTAGCCTGCGTCGATCTGTACGTATCACCTTCAGCAACTGCCAGCCTGTAAAACTTGATGGTATCGTACGGAAAAATAATCTTGGTGTTGACCCCTTTTGGTGTGAGCGTTTTGGCATAGTCCATCAGCAAGTCACCATCTATCGCGCTGGCGACAACGACATAGTAGCGCCCTGTTCGCTCCGAGAGGGTGTCGATGGTACCCATAGTCGGCATGGCGGTCAGCATGGCCAATGAGTCGGCGCGGCGACGTTCATCTTCCATACGTTTTTGCTCGGCGAGATCGGCTTCACGTTGCCGCGCTTCCGCGGCTTCTCTTTCCAGTCTTTGTTTTTCAGCCGCAGCCTGTTGCTTTGGACGGTACATGGCAAAATACCAGAATCCAGCTGCGATCAACAACAGGATGGCCGTAATCCCCAGGATCTTGGGCCACGGTGAATTGCCTTCATCGTCGTCGATATAATAGGAAGATCTGTCTTCATTGTATGGAGCCTCTTCTCTTTCCATGGGATTTGAGTTTTCGGTTTGTTGGCTACTGGATGAGGTAGACGTGGGTTCAGTCGTTGTTTCCTCACGCTTGAGGGGCTGATATTCAATCTCCGGAAGTCCGAAGGTGTCGTCACCGTTGTTTATGTTGTCCTGTGGTTCGTCGTCGTCTGGCTTCTTTTTTTTGGCCATGGGTGTTTGTTTTGCATACTCTGACTATACAAAAATAAACGAAATTTCGAGGCCTACAAACAAGCACGCCGCTAGAAACGAATACTTATCCCACCTAATATCTGGAAGCCACGCACTGGATAGTTCAGAAACAGCGGATACTCACTTGAGAGGATGTTGTTTGCTCGTACAAACATTGAAAAACTATCGGACACAATGTATTCCAACCTGGCATTTAGATCAAGTGCCGGATCCAGATCTACCGTTTCGAAGTTCGTCGATGAAATATAACGCTTCGCCTTTACACCACCTTGAGCGATCATGCTGAGATCGAGCAAAACCTTTTGATAAATATTAAACCCAATGTCGGCAGTGACCTTATACGCCGGCCTATGCCACACCTCTTCGGCTTCGCCAGGACTATACATATAAGCATCTCCGCGAAGCAGGAACCGGGCACCTTTACCTTGCACAAACCCGATCGATCCAAAAAAATTAGTCCTCAAAGTAGTACCACTATCGAATTCAGGCACGAAACGCGACTGGTCCGTTGAATCATTAACATAATAGTACCAGTTGCGCAATCCCGCAAAGGAGAAGCCTCCGTTCACCGTGACCTTGTTGCCAATCCGCGAGTGCAATGCAGCCTGCAGATCATACAATCTGTTCGTGTGATAGATGGGTATGTTGGCGTCTAACCACATGTTCTCTCTGGACAACGAGTGAAGGGATACTTTTTCAATACCACCTGTCAATGCCGCAACGACATCAACTGACGGGCTTAACGGATACGAAATGCGAATGTCCGGGTAAGCGTGCACATCCTTGCTGCCGATGGTATCATTTTCAAATGCTGCGATAACGCCGGCACTAATACGAAGATCTTCGACGATATAAAAAACTAATCTGGGATTAGCTGACAGCAGACTGCGTGGCGCCACTTCAATGGACTCGTCACTACGACTCAACAACATGTAGTCAGCCGTAAGTTCGAAGCTCGATTGAGGATTGATGGCATACGATGCATTGAGATCCGCCGCAACCTGGGTCTCCCTGGCATCGTACCGGTCGGCCAGATAACTAAAACTACCGCCGAGATCATAGCTGAACGAAGTATTCCTGGTGTTGAAAATCCCCGCCGACAAGGTGAAGTCATTGTACGCCTGACGAATGTCTGATGACTCCACGACAGTACCCGGCGTGTACCCGTAAAAGTGCGTGGACCTGTTCTCATACGACATATCGGCCTCGAAGGAGACGTTGTTATTGAAGGACTTGGCGTACAGTGACGCGCCGGAAGTTCCACTGCCGGAGTTCTTGCCGTCAACTGGGCCTTGTCCGGAGTTGATCATATAGACATGGGCTCCGACAAGTTTGTCCTTGCTTTTCCCTGAGTTGAAAAACCCTTCAAGATAGGGCGAGGAATAGTTGCCGTAGCCCGCACTCACATGACCTTTGAATATTGGCGATGGCTCGGAGTCCTTAAGCCTCAATGGACGCAGAGAAGGATTGATGTGAGGAGTTTGAAAGCTGAATGGCCTGAAATCATACTGTATCGGCGCCTTGAAGACCTCGGCAGGCCTTGGCGGCACCTTTTCAAAATTGCGATTTGCCGCCGGAAGGTCGATTTGCCGTTCCTTCACGATTTCGATCTGTACCGATTCAAGTTCGCCTTCCTCCCACTCCTCCTGCGCAAAAACGCTGTAGTTCGCAGTGATCAGCACGATCGATAACAGAAAAGGATTTAAACTCAGCTTCATGCTCAATGTCGGTTTTGAACGGTGTCGGGCTGCGTTGACAGGCGTTTTGCCGTTTCAGCAGCCTCCACTTCTTTCAGTTTCAACTGCGCTTGCGTTTTTACATGTTCCAATGGAAAATGATCGATCAGTGATTGCAGTGTGGCTTTCGCCTGAAAGTAGTCTTCCTGCGCGGCAAAATTATCGGCAATGAGGAGGAACGATTTTCCGACCCATTCATCGTAGCTTGAAAAATCCTTATTGAGGCTCAGCAATGTCTCGTAGCTCTGTTTGTAGTTCTTCTCCAGAAAGAAAATCTGAGCCAACAAATACTTAGCCTCTGCGCCGAATTCATCCTGGGCAGTGTTCAGCGTGTTCAGGAATTCGTCTTTCGCAGTTTCATAGTCGCCGCGTGCGAACGCCGTCTTGCCGAGGTAAAGGGATGCTTTGTTCTGCGCGCTGGCATCCACGGCACCTCGCTCCAATATGGTGCGGGCGTAAATATCCGCCGAATCATAGTCGGCCAACAGATAATACGACTCCATGAGACCCGACCACGCGTTATATTGTTCTTTCTTGTTAGAAGCCATCCGTTCGAGGCGCTGGAAATAACGAATGGCCTGTTCGTATTGTTGATTCCTGAACTGTATTTCAGCGATACGACTGATGACTCTGCTGGCAAAGGGGAAAGTCGGGTCGTCACCGAGCTTCTCGTAAACAGGCAACGCCTTTGCATATTGCTGCAACCTGTAATGTGACTCCGCAATGTAAAAGCTGGCCTCGCCGACCAGCGAACTCTCCGGGTAACTGGTCACAAAGCCAGAAAGACTGGTGATGGCCTTGGGATAAAGCTGGTCGAAAAATAAACTCTTACCAGTCTCGAACTCGATGCGCTCAATGGCCTTGTTATCCGGATTCGACTTCTTGAAATCGGCCATGTAGGTATCAAAATCGCCCGAACGGCCCACAGCCGTCAGCGCTTCCTGGAGAGGAAGAAGAACCTCCTGCGCTACCGGGTGTGTCGGGAATTGATTCAGGACAGCCACATAATCATCAATCGTCTTTTGATACTCTTTTTTGTTATAGTAGGAAGCAGCCCGTCGCATGTAAGCATACGGAAGAAAGGGTGAACCGGTACTTTCACGAATGAGCTGAGAAAGTCCATCAATAGCAGCTTGCGCATTGCCCTGCTCAATTTCAAACTGCGCCCTCTGAAACAACGCTTCATCCCGATACTGTGATTTCGGATAGCTTTGAATAAGCGAGGTGAGAAGTTTTCGGCACTCACCATAATTCTTCTGGATCCCGTTGATCACGCCCGTTTGCAGGAGCACGTAATCATTATCCGGAGAGCCAATGTTACGGGCTCGCGTATAAGTATTCAATGCGTCGGAATATTGCTTCGAGACATAGTAACAGTCAGCCAGGCGAATCAATCCATCAGCGTAATTAGGCGTGGTTCGGGTTGCGCTGTTGACAAATTCGCGGAAGCTGACAAGGGCCTTGTCATATTGTTTTAGATTATAATATGAATACCCCAGCCCGTATTTCGTTTTTTGAATGAGGTCAGAGGGCGTTCCGGGAATCCCGATCACCTTCGAGTAATGCCTGATGGCCTCGTCATACCGTCTGCCAACTGAATAGGCTTCAGCGGCCCAGAAGCTGGCGAGCGCGGTGTAGGCAGGATCAATCGGAAGCCTGAGAGACTTTTGAAAGCTCTTTATGGCATCCTGATATTGATTCTTGTTGAAAAGTTCAGCGCCGGCGAGATAGGTAGCTTTTTGGTACGCCCTGTCAGTTGCAGCTGTTCGCGAAGGCAGCGATTCGATATAGGCGATGGCCTTGTGATAATTATTCCCGTTCACGTAGGCTTGAGCCAGGAGTTCCTTCACTTCCTGGACATGCGTGCTGGCCGGAAACTCTTTCAAAAATTTTTCGAATTCTTCAATTGCCCGTTCAGCGCTCCCGGCATCGTAAGTCACCTTGGCGAATTGAAATGTCGACTCTTCAGCGAGCTTGCGGTCAGCCGGAACCTTGCTGGCCACATGGAAAGCATTTACCGCCAGATTCTTATCCCCCTGCTTCAGGTACAGGATACCCAGATAGTACGATGCGTAATAGCTGACGGAGTCTTTTGACGAGGCCGATTTGCTCAGGTATGAAATCGCTTTTTCATTCCGGCTGAGCGAGTAGTTGGCAAAACCGGCTCGGAAAAGTATGGGGCTTGCCGCTTTCTCGGGCCTGTCGCCAAGGTATGCCTCGTAATATTCTGCCGCCTTTTGGAAATCCTGTTTAAAATAGTACGCCTCTCCGATTAGCATCGACAGTTCGTCTTTATTTTGAATTCCGTCGCGTTCCAGGGCACCGGTCACGTAGGTGATCAAGTCATCGTATTGCTTCTGATGGTAATACACATTAGCGATCAGGTATGGGACCACCGTTGCGTAAGACGCATTGACTTCAGCTCTCCGGAGGTCCGTAAGCGCCTGGTCATACAGTCCGTTGGTGTATTCAACAAAGCCCGCATAATAGTTGGCCGCGGGCGAGTATGGCGTGCGGAGATCTTTTACAAAGTTGAATTGCTCGAGTGCCTCATCGAGTTTCTTAAGATTGAAGTAGCTATATCCCCAGTTGAAGTGTGCCTCGTTTTGCTGATCCTGAGTCAGGGCAGGGAAATTGACCTTCTTGTAATATTGAACGGCCTTGCTGTAGTTCTTTTCCTGGTAAAAGAAATTCGCCAGATCAAAATAAGCCGTCGCCGCCTTCGGGCTTGATGGATAATGAGCAATGAAATCTTCGACGAGTTTCTCTGCGTCAGCATGCCTGAGGGTCAACGCGCTCAGCGCGACGTAGTATTCAGCTTCACTCAGCCTTGGGTCGGTTGGCGATGCCGTCTCGAGAAACTCCGAGAATACTTTTCGGGCAGCTCCAAAATTCGAATTGGCTGCAAGCTCTGTACCTTTCTCATACAATCGTTCGGCTTTTGTCCTTGAAAGTTGATCCTGAGCCAGGGCACCATTCATGAACACCAATACAAAAGACAACCAACAGCAGAGCAGCTTCACGCGAATGAATTTTCCATTAAAACAGTGATATCCGGCTTTTATTGCAAATTGAAGACCAAAGATGTAAGACGAAAAAATAGGCCAATGCCGGGATTGCATGGACTCAAAGCTATAAAATTCCCATCAGAATTGTATTGTTTCCGGCGATGAGGTAGTGTTCAAGCTTCAGCGTCGGTCAGTGCATGATCCTATACACGAGCTCCCGAACAATCTGCCCAGCGGCACCCGAGCCTGAATCAACACCTTTCAGCTTAAGGTCGGCATCTTTTATCAATCCGATGTTCTCAACGAGCTTGTCAGTCTTGAACGTGCGTAATGCCTGACTATAATCCCTGGCACTATATGGACTGATTTTCAGCTTACTAACCAACTCTTTCTCGCTTTGAACTTCCAACTCCGCCGCTGCCAGCGCCTTGCTGAAAAAGGAGAACAGGTAAGCCACTGCCGCGATTGGGGGATTTTGTTTAGGGTTCGCTTCAAAGTAGTTGACAATCCTTGTGGCTTGCAGGGGGTCGCGGCGCAGGATTGCTTTTTGTAACTCGAAGATGTTGTAGGTCTTGCTCACCCCCACCTGGTTCATCACCTGATCCTGGGTGATGATCTTGCCTGACGCTGTCGCCAGCGCGAGTTTGTCGAGCTCATTCGCGAGCCGGTGCAGGTCATTGCCGACATATTCGCACAGGGTGGCAACGGCGCGATCGTCAATAGCGATCTTTCTTTCGGCGGCATATTCAGTAACAAAGGCGGGAAGCTCGTTATCATAGGGCTTTCTGGTGATCAGGGTAACGGCGTACTTCTCGATCTTCTTGCTGAGTTCTTTTCTTCTGTCGAGTGTCTTGTGCTTGTGACAAAAAACAAGGATCGTGCTCGGCACCGGCTTCATAACATAGTCGAGCAAGAGCCGAATGCCTCCCTCCTTTCCCAAGTCCGGGATGGACTGAGCTTCGCGTACGATAACTACCTGGCGATCGGCCATCATGGGAAAGCGGCGTGCATGCGTCAGAATGGTGACCATTGGAGCATCACGCCCATACAGGATGACCTGATTGAAGCCTTTTTCATTCTCGGCAAGTGCGTTTTGCTCAACATAATCCGCAATCAGATCGATATAGAACGTTTCCTCGCCCTGAAGGAAGTAAACGGGAGCGAATCGACCCGCCTTGAGTTCGTTCATGATCCTGCTCGCGTTCGCGTCCATGGTCAGCTGACTTCTTTCTTTGAACTTAAACCAATCGCTGTGTAGATACCTACGAGCGCTCCCGAAAAATGCGATTCCCACGACACGCGCGGATCGCTGGGAAGAATACCGTAAATCACTCCTCCGTAGAGTATAATCATCACGATAGAAATCGCCATCGAAGTGAAATCCCGTCGAAAAATGCCAAAGAAGATCAGGAAGAAAGCCAATCCATAGACGACACCACTTGCGCCGATATGCGTGGAGTTTTGCCGCCCAAACAACCAAACCAGGATATTCGTCCAGAAATACGATCTAAAAAAAACGGTTCCTGCAATTCGTTCATAGAAGAAAAACAACACCGTTCCCAGGAATAGCAGAGGTACGGTGTTTGAAACCAGATGGTTCAAGCTTCCATGGAGCAAAGGACCGGTAAAAATACCGATCAAGCCCTGCAACGTCCAGGGAATAATTCCGAACTGGCTTAACGGCCATCCATAAAAGAATTCTACATAGAACGCCGCCCACATCAGGAACACCAGGCGAAACGGGACAACTGAACTTCCGAACCACGATTGACTCATGAGTAATGACTGGAGACGCAAATAAACGAATCAGCAGGCAGAGTCAATCAGACAAAATTGTATTTTTTCAAAAATGATATCACGCTTACAGTGCCCAGTCGCACGTGTTGGCCCTCTGGAAGGGGAATTCGTGCGAGTTCCATTCCGAAATTTATATATTTACATACCCCATAAATGCTCCATACATGTACGAAAAGGATTCTGTGAAGATTTTTGTAGTGGAAGATGACCCCGCGTATTCAAAGTTCCTGAAGTATGTACTGGGCCTCAATCCAGACTTTGAACACGAATTTTTTACCAGCGGCAAGGAATGTCTGGATAATCTCAGCAAGAATCCATCTGTGATCACGCTGGACTATTCGTTACCTGACATGCCGGGTGAAAAGGTGCTTGAAGAAATTCGCGCACACGACCCTCAGATAAGTGTCATTATTATTTCGGCCCAGGAAAAGATCGGCACCGCTGTTAACTTGCTTAAGCTGGGAGCATTTGATTACATAACAAAAGATCAGGATACGAAAGACCGGGTATTGAACGCCATCAACAACGCCCGAAACAAGAGCCTGCTGATACGGGAGATCGATTTTCTGAAAAAGGAGATTTCGCAGAAGTACGAGTTTCAAAAAAGTATCATTGGGGACAGTCCTGCCATTAAGAAAATCTTCGAATTGCTGACAAAGGCTTGTTCAACCAACATCACGGTTTCAATTTCCGGTGAAACAGGGACCGGTAAGGAGCTGATAGCCAAGGCAATACATTATAATTCCAAACGAAAGAATAAACCCTTTATAGCGGTCAATATCACAGCCATTCCGCGAGATCTGATTGAGAGCGAGCTGTTCGGCTATGAGAAAGGCGCATTTACAGGGGCGGCATCGCGGCGCATTGGCAAATTTGAGGAAGCCGAAGGTGGCACCCTTTTCCTGGACGAAATCGGCGAGATGGATCTCGGCCTTCAATCGAAGCTGCTCCGTGTCTTACAAGAAAGAGAAGTGACGAGAATCGGAGGCAACCAGGTGATTAAACTGGATGTTCGAATAATTGCCGCCACCCACCGCAACCTGGCCGAACTGGTCAAGGCTGGCGAATTTCGCGACGACCTCTACTACCGGCTTCTGGGTTTGCCTATTCATCTTCCCCCCCTGCGCGAACGCGGCAACGACATCATCCTGATTGCTAAAGACATCCTCGATAAGTTTGCAAAGGAAAACCAACTTCCGAGGTTCAAGATTGCTGAAGAAGCCCAGCAAAAGCTGCTACAGTATCCTTACCCGGGAAACATTCGCGAACTTAAATCGGTCATTGAACTGGCGGCAGTGATGGCTTCTGAAAATGAGATCAAAGCCCAGGATATCACCTTCACCAACACCACGAGGCTTGAGTCGTTCCTTCAACAGGAACTGACAATGGAGCAGTACATGTACCGGATCATCCGGCATTTCCTGAATAAATATGACAACAACGTGATCGAAGTCTCCAGGAAACTGGATATCGGTAAATCGTCGTTATACCGTTATCTGAAGGAAATGAATGCTGCCGGAATCTGACTTATGACCTTAGAGCAGTACGTCAGGAAGGGATCTTTTTACAAAACTGTGGTTGAAGACGGATCTGACCTGATCTTCGTTGTCGACTATAAAGGCAAAATTTCCTATCACAACGGTTCTGTCAGAGGCACGCTCGGATATCGTTCAAGGAGCCTCGTCGGCAAGAATTTCTTTGACTTTATTCTTCCTGAAACGGTCGACGAGTTGCGCGGCAAATTTCAAGAGAGCGCAAAAAAGCCATTTACACAGAATGTAGAGTTTCAGTTCCTGGCCGCAGACCACTCTTATCGTTTCCTCGAATTTAATGCAATCAATCTCAAGCATCGGGAGAACGTAAAAGGTTTTATCCTCGACTGCCGCGATATCACTGAAAGAAAACGCAATGCCGAGGAACTGGTTCGTTTACAGAAGGCCAAAGAACAGTTCCTCGCCAACATCAGTCACGAGATTCGGACGCCGATAAACGGGATTGCAGGCATGGCCGATCTACTCGGTCACAATACAAGCGACGAGGAACGCAACACCTACCTCAATGCCATCCGGCATTCAGCCGAGAACCTGAAAGTCATTATTAACGACATTCTGGACCTGGCAGCCATCGAATCGGGAAAGCTGCGGTTTGAGAAAATTGCATTCAACCTCTCCGACCTGGTACCCGCGCTTGTCGGGACATTTACCTATCAGGCCCGCGAAAAAAGACTGCAGCTCGATTATACTATCGACAAGTCGCTTAGCCGGCTCTTTCTAGGTGACCCGGTCCGGCTCAACCAGATCCTCATCAACCTGGTGGGGAATGCGGTTAAGTTTACCTTCAAAGGCTCCATTCATGTCACGTGCGCGTTGCAACGCAAGCATAAGAACACCTGGTGGATACAGTTTGAGGTGACCGATACAGGCATTGGAATTCCATCTGACAAGTTGGACACAATTTTTGACAGCTTCAGTCAAGCTGACGAAACGTTCACAAGAAAATATGGAGGCAGCGGTCTTGGTCTCACGATTGTCAGACAGCTGGTGGAGCTTCAGCGCGGAACCATCCAGGTAAGAAGCAAGGAGGATCACGGATCAACTTTTACAGTCACTATCCCTTACCAGGTAGCCAGGCATAAAGCCATTCCTGCAGAGTCGTCGCATGAGACACTGGTGCATGACTTCAGTCAGCCTGCTTACGTTCTTCTTGTGGAGGATAACGACATCAACCGATTGTATGCCGGGAGCATATTAAAAAAGTGGCATTGCCGGGTGGACACGGCCGAGAATGGGCTGGTGGCAGTTGAAAAAATCAAGAACAACGATTACGACCTGGTTTTGATGGACGTACAGATGCCTGTCATGGATGGCTATGAAGCGACGAAAGCTATCCGGCAGCTCAATAGCGAAAAGCGAAATGTCAAAGTGATTGCGCTAACGGCCAATGCCACACCAAGCGACATTGAAAAGTGTTTGCAGGCCGGCATGAACGATTACCTGGCCAAGCCTTTTACTCCAGACGAACTAATGAGCAAGATCAGCCGCGATAGTGCGCGCTCGGCCAACCCAACCCCTGTACCTGGGACGAACGGCGAAAAAACGACGTTTGACCTGGCGTATCTGCGTTCGATGTCGAACAATGACGAGGGTTTTGTCCGCGAAATGATGCAGACATTTGTTCAGACGGTTCCTGCAGTTCTTAATGAAATGAGGATTGCTGCCGAAAACGGGAACTGGGAGCGCCTCGGCAAGCTTGCTCACCAGATCAAGCCATCGTTCATGCTACTTGGCATTACGCACCTGCGCTCCGCGATATTATTCATCGAAGAGAACGGCAAAGCAGCGAGGGAACTTGCCAGACTAAGACGGACGACAAACGATTTTATCCAGGCTACGAAGACGGTCCTGAAGGAGTTTAATCGTGAGTTGACTGTTTCCTAGTGGCTATTGAGGATTGCAATCTTCCTGTAGACCATGGTTCTGTCAGCCAACGTAATCCTGACAAAGTAAATCCCGTTGGCAAGGTCGTGAATGGCAACCTGCTGCGGAGTCGTTAGATCCTGATTCAGCTTGCCTTCAAGCACCGTGATACCGCGCTGATCAACGATGTGCCAATCATACACCGTCGAAAGCGTATTCTCCAGGTAGAAGTTGACATACTTAGACGCTGGGTTGGGATAAACGCTGATGTTCTCAATCTCCGCCGTCAAAGGATTGTCAGAAATTCCCACAGGAGGCACGCCCACTTTCGATGGTGCTTTGTATAAACCAGATTGAAGGACGCGTTTTGAATTCTTGTTTTGAACAAATACCGCCACGGAGAGATTGTCCGGATCTTCAATTTGGACGTCCATCGTGTAGTCAAAGTTGATTGAATACGTATCTCCGTTGATCCATGGGTGGGAAACGGACTGGCCATCTCGCTGCAGCAACAGCTTCCTGACAACATTCCTATACGTATTGCTGCCCTGAACCAGGTCTGTTTCCAGAAGCGCGAGCTGGAATACGACTGGATCGGTCAGCGCACCATTAGCTCCGATGTATTCAAAGTTGACTGTTCCGCGCAGCACATCGGATGGTGCCGCGGCGTCAAACACGAGCGACGTGATCACGAATTCAGGATCCTCCATAGCCCGACGATCCAATTCCTCGAGCGTGATTTGCGCATATCCACCATTCAGCGAAATTCCATAGTAGTCTCCACGAATGCCGTCCATGATCGTGTAGGGCGGCGTCGTCACATTGTACCAAAGAGCGCGGGCTCCCGGGTCTGAAGGGTTCTGCTGGTTGAAAGGATCCGCTTGCGGCACACTTAAATGGTACTGAATCTTAAAGAAATCAGGTTCACGCACCGAGGACTGGTCGGTGTAAAGTTTGTCGAGGTAGACGTTAGCTGCGATCGAAGGTGGATTGGTAGCATTGGTAAAGTGTTCAACCAACACGGTCCTCTTCTTTTCCCCAACAAACACGTTATCAAACGCGAATCCATTATAAGGCCCATCAGTTGCATTTCCATCGTTGCTGGCAAACGCAATCCTCAGCCGCACCTGGTCGCGCTCGGCCACGGGGATCATATCAAGGTTATATCGGGCTGTTTTCCATTGCCCTTGCCCCTCTTGCGCGGTCCCTGTCCAGCCATATCCAATCGTTTGATCGCCCGGCTGCGAGAACAATCCGACCGCGTTGTACCAGTTAATGCCAGGTTTTTCGGAGGCCGTCGCCGCCTGGCCAATGGTTTCCCAGTCGTTGCCGCCGTTAATTGAATATTCCAACACGGCGCCATCGGTGACATCTGCATCCGAGATGTAATCAATCGATATCATTGGACGGCTCAGTTGGCTGAGGTCGAAACAAGGTCCATTGACGACCGAGTTTTCGTTGGCCGAGTATGAGGTTTCAGGATCCTGGTTCTTACCGGTCCACCACGCGCGTAACGATCCCGACCCGGAATTGATATGCTGTCCGGAAGGCATGCCCCAAATCCAGCTTGTATCGCTCATGATCGGAATCAGCGGTGTTGAGTTTTTCGCTTCAAATGCCTCGGCGATCCATCCGCCGTCGTCCGCTTCGAAATCGGCAAAATATCCCGTTGTCGCGTCAGGAACGATCGTAGGCGGCGAAGGAAGAATAAAGACTTCCCTCGTCTTGGTTGCCGAGCATCCGTCGTTGGTTGTAACCTGCAGGACCACGCTGTAAGTACCGTTTGAGGCGTACTTATGATGAGGAGCGTTGTAGAGGTTCTTAGTCGTATCGGGCGCATGCTCTCCGGGAGGGATAACTCCATCCTTAGGCCCGGATAGAATATTGCCGTCGCCAAAATCCCAAACGTAATCAGTAATCACGCTGATTGCACCCGGGTCTGAAAGGTCTTCGAAGACAGTAAAGTCATTATTGCAGATAGCAGACCATTTGAAATCCGGAAGTGGTACAGCACCCACGCGGAGTTCCTGAGGTGTTGTCGTGTTTGAACACCCTTGTTGAGTAGTTACTTTAAGTGTAACAAAGTAGGTGTTGGCCGTTGTATAAGAGTGTGCCGGATTTTGAACATCACTAATCTGACCGTCTCCAAATGACCAGGCCCACTTGTCTATGATAGTTGGGAATGGCGAGTTTGCACTGACTTGCGACTGGTCTGAGAAGAGCACATCGCTGGCGATACAGTTGTTGGATGAAGTGAAGGTGGCCACCGGGCTTGCAAAAATCCTCACATCCCGGATCTTGAAGGTGATGGCATCAAACGCGTTCCGATAGGTATACTGGACGCGGTAGGTATCCGACGTCAGGCCATTTGTCTGGATGAAATAATCCACCCCATCAAACACGATCGTCGCCAGAGGACCTCCGGTGTAGGCAGGTATACTAGTGAATTTCGTTTCCGGACTCTTACCCGTCGACGCCGCCGGGAAGCCAACAAGTTTGACGAGTCCCAGCTGGTTACAAATTTCGTATTGTCCGGCGTCATTCAATATAGCCCCTTGCACAGTAAAGTCAACATCGGTTATCGGGTTAATGATAACTTCCTGTGTATTGGAGTTCGTACATCCATTGCCGTTGGTGTACGTATATGTGATCAGATTGGATCCCAATTCGGCAGCATCCGGGTCAAACATCGCGCGGTCAACAGTTACAATGGTTGTGCTACCGATGTTGGACGTTTCCGGGAAAATGGTGAACACTCCTCCTGCCTGGTTACCCGTCAGTTGGATTGGCAATTGGTTTTCAGCCATCTGCGGCGGCGAAGGCAGGCCTGTGAACACAACGGCTGGTAGTGGATTGACCCTCACCGTCATCTGGTCTGTTTCCAACGGGCAAGGTCCACCACCATCCGGGTCATTCGCGGTGATGGTCAACGTAACAGTTGTATTGACTTCACCAGGCTTAGCAAAGGAATAGGTTGCTGTCGGATTCGACACCGAGGAGAAGGTTCCTGTCCCACCGGACCACTGAATGCCATTGGGGGCGTAGTTGACTGAACCCTCAAGTTTTATCGAAGGCTTGTCTTCGCAAACGGCGAGGTTCGGTCCCGCATCGATCTTCGCTCTCGGGTTAACCGCCACATCAACGGTGAACGTGTTACCAACACAACCAGTCACTTGAGCACTTGGGTTGATGGTGTACACAATATGCTCGACACCGTTAGTCCTGTTGAAAAGTTGATCATCAATCAGCGGAGCCGTCTTAACCAGATTGCTTTCGCCATCGACATTGGCGTTGGAGGTAGCGCTCCAGTTGAAAATTGCGGGGAGATTGTTACCGAGTGAATTGATGTTACTCTGGAGGTCGTAATCGACTTCAAGGTCACTGCAGATAACCGTTGTTGAAGTCAACCCGACAGGTTCTGGGTTGACAGTGATCGTGACTACAAACGGATCGCCCAAGCAACCCGAAACGCTCGTTGGCGTCACTGTGTAGGCAACCATCTCAGCCGCGTTGGTGACGTTGTTCAACACATCGGTAATCGTGCCACCGGACTTGCTGGTAAGACTTTCACCGCTAACGTTGGCGTTATTAGCTGCAACCCAGGCAAAGGAACTACCCACGTTGTTGCCGGAAATTGCAATGTTGTTGATAAGATTGTAGTCGACCGCCACATCGCTGCACACGGTGTTCGCGTCCGCCATGCCCACAGGCTCAGGACGAATCGGTACTGTAATTGTGAAGGTTTTACCCACGCAGCCCGTGGATGTCGCCGACGGCGTCACGGTGAAGACTGCATTCAATAGTCCATCCGTGACGTTATTTAGTACGCCGGTCACATCACCTGATCCCGATGGGTCACCACCGGTCAATCCGGCCTCATACGCAGCCGTCCAGGTGAACGTGCTTGAGACATTACCGACGTTTGATTGGGGATCGATGCTGAAAGCGACGTCGCTACACACTGAAGCCTCGAGAGAGTTCGTGCCTGCGGGTTCAGGATTTACCGGAACTGTGATCGTGAACGAACTACCGGAGCATGAACCCGTCCCGGACGTCGGTATCACTGTATATACTACGTTTAACGTGCCGGTGGTCACATTTCTCAATGTCTCGGCAACATTGCCTGTGCCGGCTCCGGAGCCGCCGGTTATCCCGGTGGCGTATACCGCTGTCCAGGTAAATGAGCTGGCAATGCCATTTCCCGTGTCAACATTCGTCTGAGGATCGAAACTGAACGCCACATCACTGCAAACCGGCGTTGACGTGGTGTTGACGCCTACCGGCTCGCTGCGCACGGTCACCCTGACAGTGAAATTATCGCCAACGCACCCGTTCACTCCCGTCGGCGTGACCGTATAGGTCACCATCTGATTTGAACCTGATACATTTTTCAACACATCGGTGATTTCGGATCCGCTCTGGGCGGTCGTGCTCTCCCCGGTGACATTAGGATTGCCCGTCGCCAACCACGTAAAGGTCGAGGCCTGTCCGTTCTGAGCCGTCACATTCGCCTGAAGGTTATAGTTCACGGATGCGTTGCTGCAGATCGTCTTGCTTGCTTCGAGGCCCACAGGCTCGCTGCCAACAGGGACGGTGATCGTGAAGGTCGATCCCTGGCAGCCCGTCGTGCTCGTCGGTGTCACCGTGTACTCTGCATTGACAGTTGCACCGGTCACATTATTCAATGTCTCACTGATTGAACCGGTACCAGTTCCCGCACCTCCTGTGAGTCCGTTATAAACCGCAGTCCATGTGAAGGTACTGGCCACACCATTGGTAATATCATTCTGCGGATTGAAGACAAACGGTACATCGCTGCACGCCGTAGCCTTCGTGGCATTCACTCCCACCGGCTCCGGTCTCACCGGCACTGTCATGGTGAAGCTGTTGCCTGTGCATCCGTTGCTGCCCGTAGGGGTGACGGTGAACACCGCATTGAGTATTCCACCCGTCAGATTAGTCAATGAACCACTGATATTGCCTGTGCCGTTGGCCAGTCCACCTGTCAGGCCCGGATCATATGCCGCCGTCCACGCAAACGTGTTGCCCGTCATGCCGTTGGTGATCCGCGTCTGAGGATTATAACTGAACGCCTCATCGCTGCACACCGATGCTTCCGTGCTGT
>CAZLWX010000042.1:0-29691 GCA_964563295.1 uncultured Roseivirgaceae bacterium
GTGACCATGATGACTTCAATGTTCGGAAACTTCTCCTTGATCATCCGGGTGCCCTGAATACCGTTGATTCCGGGTAGCTCAATGTCCATCAGCACAATGTCGGGCTCGTGTATCAGACAGTTGCGCATCGCGTCGCTGCAATTGGCGCAGGTGCCGACCACCGCAAATTTCTCCGAACCGTTTATGATGACTGAATAGGTGTGACTGATCTCTCCGTCGTCCTCGACGATGAGGATCCTCTTCTTCACTTTTTCCATTAGGTTTAGGAATTTTTCTTAATTTCTCTCTACTTAAAATAAGTCATGAAACCGCTAAGATTTATCACCCATATGGTAGGATTTTTTCTATCGATTTCACACGGTGAACGCAGGACTTACAAAATGGATTTCGTGCCTCGCAATTGTCGTTAGAGATCGGAGTTCTCCTACGACAATAGTGGTTTGATGACGTTCGCTGACTTACTGCACGAAATTGAATGAACCCGAATTTGCACAGACAAAAGTGGTTGTGTACCTTATGCTAACCCGGCACGATGGATTGAGAGAACTGTTCCAGGCCGTGCTGATTTTTATTGATGCTCATAATACCCCTATGTCCAAAGAGAAATTGTTTGATAGCCCTGTAAAGACAGTAATTCTCACCTGGCTATTGGCAGGCACGGCTGATGCCTTGTCTGCGATCATTGTCTATCAAATTCCAGCGATGAATATTTTCCGATACATCGCGAGTGGCGTGTTCGGTCAGGCAGCATTGACCGGTGGGCTACCGATGGTTTTTTGGGGTGTATTCTTTCACTACTTCATCGCTTTCTCCTGGGTGCTGCTTTTCTTTTTGCTGTATCCCCGAATTGCAACGATTTCGTCCAACCGAATCGTCAATGCAATTTTATACGGCGCTGTTATTTGGATTGTCATGAACCTGATCGTCGTGCCCCTGTCGAGTGTCTCGCGTGGACCACATACCGTAAAGTCCGCGGCGATAGGAATGGCGATCCTGATTATTGCCATCGCCCTACCGACGTCGTTGTTCATTTCGAGATACTACAGGCGATCGCATTAATCCCTGTGCGCGGGGCAATCGCGCGCCCGCCCGGGTTGATCCGGCCATCGGTTCATTTCAAACGATTTCGCGGATCACACCAAAGAGGGGGAACTTAATTCCACTGAAACCCATTAATTTGCGGATCCACGCAGCTTCTTCCGGGCAAGCTCAACCAATGTCCAGCTGATTTCAGGACAGGATGGTGGCGGAGCAGAAGATGATCAGGGTAAGGAGGAAGGCCAGGAGTAAACGGTATTTGAGGCTCAAGCTGTAATTGGTTTAGGTTATGGCGGTCGAATATATAATAGTCAAGTGATTATTCACAAATTTCAGGTAAGTTTCTGATATTTAATTTTTTAATCAGGATGGATTTTGACGGGATAAAGGCGCAGATCGAGCGTTACAAAAGTGAGGGAAAACGACTTTTTACTACGTCGTCATTTCAGTCCCACAGCCTTGTGCTTCTTCACATGCTGAGCAGGATCGACAAGACGATACCGGTGTTCTTTATCAACACAGGCTACCATTTCCCCGAGACCGTTCAGTTCCGCGACCACATTACGGCGCTTTTCGGACTTAACACCATCGATTTAAAATCGGAGGTCCCCAAGTTTATGCAGCGCGATGCCGATGGAAGGCTATTGTTCACGTCAGACCCCGATCATTGCTGTTACCTAAACAAGACACAGCCGATGGAGGCGATCTTGCTTGCGCACGATGTTTGGATCAATGGCGTCCGCGCCGACCAAAGCGCCGTTCGCGCCGCCATGAAACTAGAACAACCCGCCCGGCACGGTTGCATCCGGTTCCATCCGATGCTTGACTGGAATGCGAAGATGGTCTGGGAATATCAAAAGGAGCACAACTTGCCCAGGCATCCACTTGAGGAAAAAGGCTACATCAGTATTGGCTGTGAACCCTGCACGAGGAAATCAGACCCCGAGATGATGGAAAGGGAGGCCCGCTGGTTCGGTCTGAATAAAGTGGAGTGCGGTTTGCACACCGATCTCATCAATAAATAATGATATCCCGTCGAAGTAGATGAAAGTACTTGTTACCGGTGGAGCAGGCTATATCGGCACCGAGTTGGTTAATCACCTGATTACTGCTCCCGCGGTTGATCAGGTGATTGTTTATGACAACCTGAGCCGGCCCAATTACAATTTGTTCCTTGGCCTTCGCCTTCAAAAGCATCAGAAACTCAGATTTGTCAAGGGTGAATTGCTCGATTCCCGCGCGCTCAAGAAGGCTCTGAAAGGAGTAGATGTTGTATATCACCTGGCTGCCAAGGTTACCACTCCTTTTGCCAATGCTGACGCACATGGATACGAACAAGTTAACCATTGGGGAACAGCAGAGATGGTGTATGCTGTCGAGAACAGTGATGTCCGTCGTTTTATCTACACCAGCAGCACAGGCGTCTACGGATCTTCCAGGATACCTGCTCACGAAGACACGCCACCGGATCCTCAGACGTTTTATGCCGCGTCGAAGTTGCGCGGTGAGGAGCATGTCAGGCGACTGATAAAGGCTGGAAAAATGGAAGCGTTCATTCTCCGCTGCGGCAACGTTTATGGATACAGCAAGAGCATGCGGTTCGATGCCGTTATCAACAAATTTGTCTTTGAGGCTAACTTCAATAGGATGATTTCCATACAGGGCGACGGGAAGCAGTCGCGCACCTTCATCCATATCGACATGCTCTCGAAGGCCCTCGGCGCTATGCTTACCGCCGACTTACCCAGCGACCTGTATAACGTGGTGGACCGGAACCTTAAAGTCATCGACATTCTTGACGTGCTGAAGGGGTTAATCCCCGACCTCGAGTTTATATTTATCAATCAGCATCTGCGTCTCCATGAACTGAATGTCAAGCCCAATCCGCTCATAACAGACACCCTGCAAATCCGGAATCAACGTACGCTGAAGGAGGAGTTGGCAGAGTTTCTGACCAAGTTTAGCTTCTAGTATCGATGCCCAACATCGCAACCGTCATCATCCTTCTGGCAGTTGTAACGGCGCTGGCCGAGATCACGGAACGGATTCGTATTCCTTATCCGATCCTGCTGGTGATCGCCGGTGTGGGGATCGGGCTGGTCCCCGGTCTGCCCGTAGTCAGGCTCTCTCCCGACGTAGTCTTCCTGGTCTTTTTACCGCCAATACTTTACCAGGCCGCGTGGACGACTTCCTGGCCGGACTTCAAGGCTGCAAAAAGACCGATCATATTGCTCGCGATCGGCTGCGTCATCTTTAGTACTTGTGCCGTCGCCTGGGTAGCGCAAGAACTTATTCCGGAGCTGGGATGGGCGGAGGCATTCGTGCTTGGAGCGATCGTTTCGCCACCCGATGCTGTGGCTGCCGCTGCCGCCACCAAGGGACTCAACCTTCCTAAACGACTGACCACTATTCTGGAGGGGGAGAGTCTGGTGAACGATGCCACTGGCCTGATTGCATACCGTTTTGCCCTTGCGGCGGTCATCACAGGCGGATTCAGTCTGTGGGAGGCGAGTTATCAGTTCGTTTTTGTGGCTGTTGGAGGCGTACTCCTGGGTCTGGCGCTGGGCTATATGTTCCGCTGGATTCATGCGATCACTCCGGACAACCCGACGACCGATACAACATTTACGTTCATCACACCATACATCGCGTTTCTCTTTGCGGAAAGCCTGCATGTGTCGGGTGTCCTCGCAGTAGTTGTGTGCGGGCTGTCCGTCGGGCGTCATTCATCCGAGATATTCTCCCAGCAGGGGCGGCTTCAGGTTTACAGAACGTGGGATACCGTGATTTTCATCCTCAATGGAATCATCTTTATCCTGATTGGACTTCACCTGCCGGAAATATGGGCCAGGATCAACGACGACATTCAGACCGCAACGTTGCTTAAATACGGTCTTATCGTCAGCGCCGCCGTGATCATCGGGCGGATGATCTGGGTGTATCCGGGAACTTACATTCCGCGATGGCTGAGCAAGTCGATCCGCGAGCGCGAGACGCAGACCAATGTCAGACTGGCCACCATTGTGGCCTGGTCGGGGATGAGGGGAGTGGTCTCGCTCGCAGCAGCACTGGCGATACCGCTGACGACAAACGGTGTTGATCGCTTTCCCGCACGCGATCTGATAATCTTCCTGACGTTCTGCACGATCCTCGCGACATTGGTTTTCCAGGGGCTCACCCTGCGACCCCTGATCAGGCTTCTGCGGATTAAACCCGATGATCAGGCCCACGTCCAGGAACAGGCGGTGAGGATGCGCATCGCCACTTCGATTATCGAGGAAATAGAAGGGAATTATTCTCTGGGGCTTCCGGATGATGTGTTGAACCTGGTCAAGACCAAATACGAAATGAGGATACAGCAATTGCGGGTTGAACCGGGTGAAGCTCGACTGACCCGTGAACAGATTGAACAATATCACGACATGCAGGGAAAGCTGATTGCCCTCGAACGAAATCAGCTGCTTGTCTTTCGCCGGCAAGGAACGGTCAGCGATGAAGTTCTGCGCAAGATCGAGTATGAACTCGACCTGGAAGACACGCGATTGATCCTGGAGAAAAGTAACAATAAATGATAATGATATGAGTAACAGCAAAGCATCGGAATCACTGGATTTGGTAATCAACATGGCATTACGGGCATGGCAATCGCAAAACAAGCAGGTGGATAAGTTGTTGGAAGAAATGCCGGAGGAACAATGGTTGAAAGACGTAGCTCCCGGCCGTAACAGCGGTCGCTATTTGCTCGGCCACCTTATTGCGGTTAACGATAATTTATTTTCCCTGCTCGGAGTCGGTGAGCGCCAGTACAAGGAGTTCTACTCCCTTTTTCACGACAATCCCGATAAGGCGAGCGCGGCATATCCGTCTATGGCGGAGTTGACACGCATATGGCGCGAAGTAAATGAAAAGCTTCTTTCACGTTTCAATGCGATGACGCCAGAGGAGTGGCTTTCCCGACACAATGCGATAACGCCGGAGGATTTTGCGCGCGAGCCCCATCGCAACAAGCTGAACGTTGTGCTGCATCGCACATCGCACCAGGCATATCATATCGGGCAACTCATTCTGCTCAAAAGGTCCACGTAAGAAGTTCGGTGGACTTCCCTTTGGTCGTCAGCTGCCTGGGTATCTTTGGATTGGCATCCTTCGTAGCGGAACAGCGGACTCGCGAATTGGGGATCCGCAAAGTGCTTGGCGCCGCGCCCGTCGACCTTTGGACAATGCTGTCGAAAGACTTTGTTGTGCTGGTCATGATCTCCAGCGTGTTGGCGATTCCCCTTGCGTTTGCGGTAATGCGATCCTGGCTGCAGAACTATTCTTATCACACCGGGATACCGTGGTGGGTTGTTGCGGGAAGTGCAGTTTCAGTGCTTTTGATCACGCTGTCGACCGTGAGTTATCAAACGACAAAAGCGGCATTGACAAATCCCGTCAACAGCTTGCGGTCGGAATAATCGTCAAAGAGGGACTTCGTAATATTCAAGCGCCCACTCCAGCATGAACCGAACGCGGTTCGGCTTTATCCGGTAGACGATTAGGGCCGGATTGTCGATGGTACCGAGATAGTGCTGTAGTAGCCGATTGGCGTTCCAGATCTCTTCAAGCACCCCACGATCATTGACCACCTCGGCTGTGCCGGTAATCCGCACCTGGTTGTGATCGTCGTCGAGGTAGCAAAGTTCAACTTTATCGTTGACCGACAACTCACGAGTCTTTCCGTAACTTTTCAGGTTCGCGACATACACAACAAAGCCATCGGTCTTTACCGGCGAAACGGGCCGTAGCCGGGGCTGATCGTCATCGACGGTGGCCAGCATCGGAAAGCGAACCTTCCTTACAATGTCCCTGGCCATCGCTGGCACGCTCGCGGCATCAACCCGCTTTGGTTCTGGCTTGCTCATCGTATTTTGAACAATGCGAAAGCTAATAAAAAAACTATATTCATGATTATTCAAATACTTAAATGCGACTCTTGTACTTGTTCCTCGCGCTCGCGATCATCGTAATCGTTGTTTTTCTGCTGTTGGAAGACTCCTTGATGACGACCTTTTCGGAATCGGGCTCCATCGCGTGGCTGACGCAGTACGGTGATTGGGCCTGGGCTGCGGGAATTGTTCTCCTTGTTTCCGATCTCGTGCTGCCACTGCCGGCGACGCTGATCATGTCAGCATTGGGATTTATTTATGGACCCATTGCCGGAGGACTTATCAGCGTTTTGGGTTCTTTCCTTGCGGGCTCGACAGGCTACTGGCTGTGCCGGCTGATGGGGGAGGGCGTCGCCCATCGATTGCTGGGTCAGCGCGACTTTGAAAAAGGAAGAAAACTAGCCGACACGATCGGACCGTGGGTGGTGGCTCTTTCGCGATGGCTCCCGGTATTCCCTGAAGTCATTGCTTGCATGGCGGGATTGACCCGCATGCGCGTGATGACCTTTCATCTCGCCTTACTTGCCGGGTCTCTGCCCCTTGGATTTGTTTATGCGTTAATTGGCTATTCCGGCGTCGACAATCCGACCATGGCCATTCTCCTAAGCGCGGGTGTTCCACCTGTACTTTGGTTTTTGACTAGCCGCTTTTTAAAACACTCAACCCCCACCACCTGATCGTTGGTGCCCTCACCAACGACAAAAGCACCAATCCCGATACCTATCGGGACCAATTAAATTCCAATGACCAGTATTCAAATTCCAAACGTCAGAATCTAATCAGACCAACTCATGGCCGGGCTGCCGGCGACCCCACAATCTTTTTCGAACAACACAGGACAATAAGCACTGACTTAATTAGCAACACCAGTCTCCCTCATCCCGATCCCTTCTTGTGAAAACGGTCATAATTCTCCAGGAACTCTCCAATCTGCTCCACTGGAATTTTCCGGGCAATAATTTTCTTGTCCTTGTCCAGAATGTACACCATCGGCGTCTGATCGGCGTAATAGAGATTTGAAAAGTGAGTGTTGAGGTAGGAGCGGGGACCATTGACGGTCGTCCAGGGAGTCTTGAATTGCTTGATGAACTCCCGCATTTCCCGCATCGAGGTATCGGTGGCTACCGCGAAAACACCCAGGTCGTATTTTGAACGGTTGGCGTTGTAAAAGTCGACGAGCTTCGGCGTTTCTTCACGGCAGTGAGAGCATGTCGGTTTGAAGAAGAAGATGATCGTGTATCGGGTCTTGAAGTCGTACAGAGCCCGCCGCTGCAAATCCTGATCCTGCATGATGAGGTCGGGAGCGATGGACCCGATCTTTGCTCTGCGCCTCTTATCGGCTTCGTCCTTCAGGTTCTGAACCGTTTTCTTGTCAATCCAATAGTCCATCTCGCCGGACGTGATGTAACGGTCAACAAGTTGAACGAAAACCTGGTCGAGGCCCATGATTTCGGGATTGAAGTAGTTGACCACGGCATTCCATACCAGGTAGCGATAGGTCTCTCTGTTTGTTTTTGCTTTCGCGATGAGGCTATTGAGCGCCGACGCGATCGTATCGGGATGCTGAACATACAGCCTGGTAAGATAATCCTGGACCTTATCCCAGTAGAAAACCTTTGGAACACGAAGCATTGCCGGATCGGCGAGGTCCAGATTGTCAAAGTAGTGAGCCCGGTAGTAGCGCAGCTGGAAGGTGGAGTCGATGGATCCATCGGGTTTTTTCGGCGGATCCGGTATTTCAACCGGTTTGTTCATTTTCAGCAAGCGCGCAGTCAACGTGTTGGGATGTTTGACAATGATGTCGTCCTGGAAGGCATGAGCCCGCTCATTGATTTTCTGCAGGTGGTCTCTGGCAGACTGTTTTTCATCGTCGTTGCGAGTACTGTCCTGAAGGATCGCCGTCAACGGCTCGGCTTCGCGACCGAGTTCAGTACCGAACTTCATGTTGTCGAAGAACACCTTGTTATCGATATCGCCATCGACTTTCATATTGCCGACATAATCCGCGGTCGAAGTTGAAAGGGTAAATTGTTGATCTTCGCCAACGACAAAGTCAACAATTCGTGTCTTGTCCAGTACCAGGAAGTAGATACCTTGCGCCAGTTCAGGTGTTCCATCGAAGACAAAGGAACCGCGACTATCAACAGTCGCCGTATCCCTGATGAAAGTCTTTTCCTGAAGAAAATATCCCAGGTAAACCGTCGTATCACTGAGGCCTTGTAACTTGAATGCAATTTTATAGCCCGCCTGCGCGTGCGCAATAATTGGCGCCACTGCAAGTAAAATGATTAGTAGTCGATTGTTCATGAACAGTTGATCGTCCGAAAGATACTGAAAAAAGCGACCGCCCCTGATGAGGGTATTGTTGTTGAAGAACACCAACAATACCACGACACCCACGACACCCGGATATGACAACACCAACGATACCTACAACCCACCATCAATGATGCCCGCGCCCGCCACCCGCCAGTAACGATACCACGACACCAGGCTACCACCACCATCATAGCGGCATGCACTTAACTCCGGTAAAAACATCATAACGAAGAATTGTGCTCGTCCGTTTCGTCTGTGGCACATTGCTTTTTTCAAAAAAGCGAAGTGACGAGGGAAGCATGATAAGACATAGCGACATAATCCTTTTGAGTCTTTCACGTTGGGATGCGCCAATATCTTCGCCGTCATTTTCACTTGCAAAGGAGTTCGCCAGGCGCAACCGGGTATTTTATATCGATCACCCATTTTCACTTAAAGATATTATCACGGGCTGGAAAACGGAAAAGGTCAGGAAGCGCGTCAATGCTTTGTTTCGCGGCAAGAATGTATACACCAGGCCGGCTGGCTTACCGGAGAACCTGACGATCGTGACTCCAAGGATGACGCTTCCAATTAATTTTCTACCGGAGGGTAGGCTCTACGACTGGCTGTCGCGTATCAACGACCATATTGTTATGGACGCGATCCGCAAGGTCATTGCCGACTTCCATGTAACGGACTTCATTTACTTCAATGCATTTGACCCTTTCTTTTGCCGGGAGTTCCCATCGGAGATCAGGCCCTTGAAGAAAGTTTACCAGTCTATGGACGACCTGTCACAGGTTGATTATACGGCCCGTCACGGCATACGTCTCGAGAAGGAGATAATCCGGAACTCCGATGTTACGTTGACCACGTCACGTGAACTGAGGCGAATCAAATCCCGCATCTCACCCAGTGTTTACTACCACCCCAATGCTGCGGATTTCAGCATCTTTGGCAAAGCGCTAAGTCAGCGGTTTGTCAGGCCATCGGAACTGGGTGCGGCTATTGGTAAGAAAATTATCGGCTACGTTGGTAACATCGAGTCGCGAATTGATTATCAGTTGCTTCAAAAGGTGGTACTTGCTCATCCCGAAAAAATGGTCGTGATGGTCGGGCCGGTCACCAGCGACGACCATCGATCGATCGATCTTGACCAAATGCCCAATGTGGTTATGGTAGGTCCGCGCCATATTACCAGGCTACCGCAATACATCCAGTACTTTGATTGCGCGATTATCCCTTTCAAGAAAAATACCCTCACACGCAGCATCTATCCTCTGAAGATAAATGAGTACCTCGCGGCAGGCAGACCGGTCGTGACGACAGACTTTTCCGAGGATATTAAAAGTTTCGGTCGTGTGGTTTACATCGCGGAGAATGATGGCTCGTTCGTTCAGTTGATTGATCAGGCCATTGCGGAGAACAGCGACGAACGGATCAAAGCGCGTCAGTCGGTGGCCGGCCAGAACACCTGGGAAGCGCGCGTTGAACAATTCTGGCAGATTTTGGAGGATACAGGCAACTCACATGGGCCACGCCGGCCGATGACAAAAAAAGCTGCCTGAAAAAAGCAGCTTCTTATTATTAGCTGTCAATTTCTTGCCATTTAACAGTACTCGTCAAAAACTTCCACGAGGTGGGCGCCGATCATTTGCGCATTTCGGCCCTCGATGTGATGACGCTCGACGAAATGGACCAACTCGCCGTCCTTGAACAATGCAATGGACGGAGACGAAGGTGGATAAGGCTGGGTAAACTCCCTGGCACGGCTCACGGCTTCCTTGTCGACGCCGGCGAAGACGGTAGCCAGGTTATCCGGCTTCCTGGAAGTGTTTTGCAACGCCCATTTGACACCAGGGCGGGCCGCTCCGGCAGCGCAACCGCATACCGAGTTGATCACTAACAGCGTGGTACCTTTCTTCTGAAGGGCCAAATCTACCTCTTCCGGGGACTTGAGTTCGGTGAATCCGGCCGTGGTGAGGTCGGTGCGCATCGGGGCAACTAATTGTTCAGGATACATATTCTTTAAAAGGTTTAAATTCTCAATAGTAGACCGGTTAGCCCGGCCGGCTATACAACAGTTTTACATGAATCCAAGTTCAAGCTTGGCGGCCTCACTCATCATATCGGATGAGTAGGGCGGATCAAAAGTGACCTCGACCTTCACGTCGTTGACCCCCTCAACACCCTTGATCACCTGCTCCACCTCTCCGGGAATTACTTCCGCAGATGGGCACGACGGCGACGTCAGGGTCATCAAGACATACACATTGTTTACGGGGTACACACTAAGTTCGTAGATGAGGCCCAATTCGAACACATCTACCGGGATCTCAGGATCGTAGACCGTCTTGATCGCCTGAATGATTTTTTCCTTAAGGTCGGGCGCGGCCTCCGTAGACGTGTCCGCCTGCTTGTTTTCCATTGACTCACTCATGACTTCACTTCCATTTTCGTTTTGAACGCCAGCGCGTACAGTTTCATTTGCTTGATCATGGCGGCAAAACCGTTAGATCGCTGGGTGCCAATAAACCGCTCCATGCCGATGCGGTTCATGAAATATAGATCGGCATCCAGAATGTCATCAGGCCTGTGACCGTTGAATATCCGGATCAGGAGACTGACAAGACCTTTGGTGATCGCCGTATTGCTGTCGGCCGTGAAATAGACTTCACCACTTTCGCAGCTTGCTGTCAGCCACACTTTGGACTGACACCCTTTCACGATGTTTTCCTCCGTCTTGTCTGATTCCGGCATATCCGGAAGTTTTTGACCGAGTTCCATGATATAGAACACCGTCATTTCCATGTCGCCATCCAACAGCGCAAATTCCTTTATGATTTCGTCCTGTGCCTGGTCAATACTCATTTGTAAACGGTCTTTTCCAACCTGGTAACCCGATCATGCAAGTCAGCAATCGTCCCAACTTTTTCAGCCAGGGCAAAAATCGCCCGGGTGTTTTCAGTAGTTTGTAAGTTGAGTTTAACCAATTGGTCCTCGATCCGGCCTGTTCGGGTTTCCAGACGGTCCAACCGCTCGACCGTATGGTCTAACCGCTCGACCGTATAGTCCAACCGCTGTACCGTCTGGTCAAGCCGCCCTACTGTTTGATCCAGCCGCTCGATTGTCAGGTCCAACCGCTGGTTAGTCTGTTCCAATCGCTGGTTGGTTTGGTCTAATCGCTGGTTAGTTTGGTCGATACGCAGATTAGTCTGATCGATCCGCTGATTAGTACCAATCAGTTGATCCACAATTCGATCCTGTCCCCTAAGGGATTCGGACAGGAGCTCGATAATTTTGTCTTCGTTTTTCATCATTAGAGAGGGTTAAATTACTTCATGAATTTAATGATTCTCTCCAATCCATCGACCAGCTGGTCGACCTCTTTCTTTGTATTGTAAACCGAAAACGAAGCGCGTACAGTTCCTTCAATCCCGAAGCACTCCATCAGCGGCTGCGTGCAATGGTGTCCAGTGCGCACGGCGATCCCACGCGCATCGAGCATCTGGCCAATGTCGAAGAAGTGAATGCCTTCGACGGTGAAGGCCAGAACGCCAACCTTGCGGTGTGCGGTACCGATTATCCGGACGTGTTTGAGTTTTGAAATCTTTTCTGTCGCGTAAGCAAGCAACTCCTGCTCGTGGGCGGCAATCGCCTCCCGGCCAACGCGGTTGATGAACTCCATCGCGTACCGGTATGCCACTACATCGGCGATATTCGGCGTGCCCGCTTCGAATTTATATGGAATGTCGTTATAGGTAGTCTTTTCAAAAGTCACCTCCTTGATCATTTCACCGCCTCCGTGATAGGGTGGCATGCGTTCAAGGATCTCCCGTTTACCATAAAGTATGCCGGCACCTGTTGGTCCATACATTTTGTGCGACGACAAGCAGTAGAAATCGCAGTCGATGTCTTGCGCGTCAATTTCGAGGTGAGCGCCAGCCTGGGCGCCATCGACAAGCGCTACGGCTCCGACGCTGTGCGCGAGTTGTACAATCTCCTTTACGGGATTGATGGTACCGAGGCTGTTTGACGCATGGTTGACGGCCACGATCTTCGTTCGAGGTCCAAGCAAATCCCGGTAGGCATCGAGCAGAAGTTCACCCGCTGAACTCACGGGAATCACCTTAAGCTTTGCACCTTTCTCCTCACAGAGCAGTTGCCAGGGAACGATGTTCGAGTGATGCTCGACAGTGGAGATAATGATCTCATCACCCTCCTTAATAAACGCGCGACCGTACGACGAAGCTACCAGGTTGATGCCTTCGGTTACGCCCCGCGTGAAAATGATCTGTTCGGCCGAAGGCGAGTTGATAAATTTCTGAGCAACCTTGCGCGTCTCTTCGAATGCAGCGGTGGCCTTTTCCGCCAAGGCGTGAATACCGCGATGGATGTTGGCATTATACCCCTTGTAATAATCAACGAGCGCATCGATAACGACCTGGGGCTTCTGGTTCGTCGCGGCATTGTCGAAATAAACCAGGTCGCGGCCATTCACCTGTTGGTGAAGGATGGGGAACTCCGCCCGGATCTTTTCAACATCCAGGGGCTTCGTTTTTGCTGCTGCGGAGGAGACGGCCATATCAGAAATTTTTATGCAGACGATCGCTGATGATCGAATCCAGATATCGATTAATAGCGGGATGCTTCACTTTTTCAAGGATCTCCGCGGCGAATGCATACAACATCATCGCCCGGGCGGTATCCCGGCTCAGGCCGCGGGATCGCAGGTAGAATAGTGCTTCCTCGTCGAGCTGCCCTGTTGTACATCCATGTGAGCACTTTACGTCGTCAGCCCAAATCTCCAACTGCGGCTTGGTATTGACCGTGGCGGCATCGGAAAGCAGAATGTTTCGGTTGGACTGAAAAGCGTTCGTCTTCTGCGCCTTTGGCCGCACAAATATCTTTCCGTTGAACACGCCCCGGGATTGATCGTCCATCACGCCCTTGTAAAGCTCATTGCTGAATGAGTTGGGCTTCTGATGATCAACCACGGTATGATTGTCCGCCAACGTATCGCGTCCAAGCAAATACAACCCGTACAGGTGCGACTCTATGCCCTCACCATTGAGGCGCAGGTGAAGATTGTTTCTGATCAATTTGCCGCGCAGGGAAAACGTATACGTGTTCACCAGGCTCGATTTGTCCTGGTGTATTTCGGTAAGTCCGTATTGCACGCGGTTGCCGGCATCATCCTGGATGGAAAAGATATCGACACGGGCGTCTTGACCAACGACGACTTCGTTGACAATGTTGGAAAGGTGGTTCGCCGTCCCGCGCGAACCGAACTTTTCCAGGATGGTCACCTCGCTGTTCGCTTCGGCTACGATGAGGTTGCGATTAACGGCAATGATCTCGCCGGCAGTACCATTGTTCACGTAGTAGATAACGACCGGGTGGGCGATCGACTTGCCGGTGGGCACATGAATAAGGAGTCCGTTGTTCCAGGCCGCCGTATTCCATGCCGTGAGGCTGTCGCTCTTGTAGTCGACATACTTCGCGAAATGCGCGGTGGCAACCGGGTCTTTTCTGCCGAGGGCATCGTGAAGGTCAACGACCCGCAGATCCGGTGATATCAGCCTGGAATGATCTTGGGAATACACCCCGTCGATAAAAACGATGACGTTTGCTTCAACGCCAGGGATAAAGAAGTCGGAGACGTTCGTCAGCGGTCCCGGCGCATCGGACGGAGTAAACGTGAAGTTCTTCTCCAGGTGGCGTACGAGAGGCGTGTATTTGTATTCTTCATGCTTAAGGCCGGGCACTCCCGATTGTTGGAAGAATGCCAATGCGTCGGCCCTGAGCTGGTCGTCAGCGACGTTGACTTTTTCCCGGATCGAGGCGGCTATCCTTTCCGTTATCAGCTCTGTCAATAGAACACTCATTTCTTCCAGGTTTAAGCGACCGACACTTCATCCTTAATCCAGTCGTAACCTTTCGATTCAAGTTCGACAGCAAGTTCCTTACCACCGGACTTAACGATCTTGCCCCGGTAGAGGACATGTACGAAGTCAGGAACAATGTAGTTGAGCAATCGCTGGTAGTGTGTGACTACGATCACCGCATTGTCTTTCGACCTGAGTTTGTTTACACCGTTAGCTACCACTTTAAGTGCGTCGATGTCGAGACCCGAATCCGTTTCGTCGAGGATGGCGAGCTTGGGTTCAAGCATGGCCATCTGAAAGATCTCATTGCGCTTTTTCTCGCCACCCGAAAATCCTTCGTTCAGTGAACGGTTCAGCAGGGACTGGTCCATTTCAACGAGCTTCATTTTTTCCTTCATGACGCTCAGGAAGGAAACCGCGTCGAGAGCGGGTTGCCCGCGATGAGTGCGTATCTGGTTGACGGCCGTCTTCATGAAGTTGATGGTGCTCACCCCCGGAATTTCAACGGGATATTGGAAAGCAAGAAATACTCCCTCGCGCGCCCGGTCTTCGGGTGACATGTCCAGCAGATTCCTGCCTTCAAATGTGACTTCTCCATTGAGTACCTCGAATTCTTCGCGTCCTGCCAGGACCGATGCCAGCGTACTCTTACCGGAACCATTCGGTCCCATGATCGCATGCACTTCGCCCGCCTTGACTTCGAGATTGATGCCGTTTAGTATTACCTTCTCGTCAATCTTCGCCTGCAGGTTCTTTATCGATAACATCAGTTCTATTTGATTTTTGTATTGACTTTTTTTTAACCGACACTGCCCTCCAGTGTCAACGCCAACAGCTTTTGCGCCTCCACGGCGAACTCCATCGGCAACTGGTTTAACACTTCCTTGGCATAACCATTGACGATCAAGGCTACAGCGGATTCTTCGTCGATGCCGCGTTGCAGGCAGTAAAAGATCTGGTCTTCGCCAATTTTTGAAGTGGTGGCCTCATGCTCGACGCGCGCCGTTTCGTTCTCCACATCGATATACGGGAAAGTGTGCGCTCCGCATTTGTCGCCCATCAGCAGGGAATCGCATTGCGAAAAGTTGCGTGCACCCGATGCGCGTTTCATGATGTGGACACGGCCCCGATAGCTGTTCTGTGAATGGCCTGCCGAGATACCTTTCGATACGATCCGCGAACGGGTATTCTTTCCGATGTGGATCATCTTCGTGCCGGTATCTGCCTGCTGGAAGTTATTGGTGACGGCAACGGAATAAAATTCACCGCTTGAGTTGTCTCCCTTCAGCACACACGACGGATACTTCCAGGTAATAGCTGAACCTGTTTCCACCTGTGTCCACGAAATCTTTGAGCCGTCGCCCGCGCAGAGTCCGCGCTTGGTCACGAAGTTGTAAATGCCGCCTTTACCCTCCTTGTCGCCAGGATACCAGTTTTGCACCGTTGAGTATTTGATGTGGGCGTCCTTCATGGCGTATAACTCCACCACCGCGGCGTGCAGCTGGTTCTCATCTCTCATGGGTGCTGTGCAGCCTTCCAGGTAGCTAACATAGGCTCCGTCTTCGGCAACTATGAGCGTGCGCTCAAACTGACCCGTATTCGCCGCATTGATTCTGAAATACGTCGACAATTCCATCGGGCATCGCACGCCTTTAGGGATGTAGCAGAACGATCCATCCGTGAACACGGCCGAATTCAGCGCGGCAAAGTAGTTGTCGTTCACTGGAACTACCGAACCCATGTACTTTTGTACCAGGTCAGGATGTTTTTGAACCGCTTCGCTGAACGAACAGAAAATAATTCCCAACTCGGCCAGCTTCTCCTTGAACGTTGTCGCAACCGACACACTGTCGATCACGGCGTCGACCGCCACTCCGGTGAGACGCTTCTGCTCCGTCAAACTGATACCGAGTTTTTCAAACGTCTTGATCAGCTCGGGATCAACATCGTCGAGGCTTCTCGCCTTGGCTGATTGTTTCGGCGCCGAATAATAGATGATATCCTGGTAGTTGATTTCGGGGTAAGTGACGTTGGGCCAGGTCGGCTCCTTCATTTTTGTCCACTGCCGAAAAGCGTTCAGGCGCCATTCCAGCAACCAACCCGGCTCATTTTTCTTGGCTGAAATGAAACGGATAATATCCTCATTCAACCCCTTCGGAGCCGATTCGGTCTCAATGTTGGTCGACCAGCCGTGCTCGTATTCCTTGGAGGTCAGCTCTTCCAAAACCTGATTATCCTTGCTCATCGAGTCCTATTTAGACTAATTTTAAATTACTACAAATCTATAACAAAAAGGGGATTTTAAGGTTCTAATGAGGCCTTGAATTACCGAAATCGATCGAAAATCTAGGCTTGAGTCAGGTTGAGGCTGCGATCAAGGCTTTCTTCCAGCGAAATCATCGTTTCTGTGCGCTCAATTCCCTCCACCTGCTGGATTTTATCGTGCAAAACCTGCTTGAGATGATTGGTATCCTTACAATGAATTCTTACAAACATGGAGTAGTTGCCCGTGATGTAGTGGATGTTTATTATCTCCGGGATATTCTTGAAAGCTGTCAACACCTGGTCATAGAATGCGCTCTTTTGCAGGAAGATGCCGATGAACGCGGTGATGTCGTAACCGAGCTTTGCATAATTTACCTTTAAGGTGGTTTTCTCCACAATGCCTGCTTCTTCCATCTTGTTCATCCGTACGTGCACTGTACCTCCGGATACGAATGCGCGCTTAGCAACTTCAGTGTAGGGTTTCTTGGCATCCTGCATCAGAATCTCCAGGATTTTCAAATCGACATTGTCAACTTTGAAATTTTCGGCCATACGTGAATCGTGTTTTGCGTTGGTTCTTTAAAATTAGGAAATTATTTTAGAAATTATGCAATAATTTACAAAATTATTGACTCCATACACAACACGTGCGTTAATTTGTTACATAATTTATAATCAACAGGCAGACGGCCTGTGTATACTGTAGGGTGGTGAAATTGGCAGACATACCCTCCTGTCTCGGGGGTGGGGATCAAGGGATAAACGCAGGATAACGGATTGACCACTATTCCGACCAAAATCGGAACTCATTATTTGTCCTGTAGCTAACTTCCCCGTGGAGGTTCGAGCCCTCCCTCTACAGCTTTCCGACTGTCTGATATCGGAATACCGTGCGTTGACCGTACCAATCGCAGTTTAGGTTAATGAGTTAGTCAGAGCTCGCCCACTTGCGTTCACCAGAACCGGGTGGGTTTTTCTTTTTTGTCGCCGCCGGTAATTTGTCTATTGATTTGCTGGCAAACAATCGTTTGCTTTGAGTTCATCTAAACCATTCCGTATGAACGATTTTCCATGGTTCAAGAGCTACCCGGCTGGTGTACCCCGGGAGGTCAGGTTGTATGAATATAATTCGGTGATGGAGATCTTTGAAGAGAGCTGCAAGAAATACAGCGGACGAGTCGCATACGAGAATATGGGAGGTCGTCTCACGTTTGGACAACTTGACGAGCTGTCGCGCAACTTTGCCGCGTACCTGCAATCGGATCTCAAATTGAAAAAAGGCGAACGCATTGCCATTCAAATGCCGAACCTGCTTCAGTTCCCGGTAGCGTTTTTCGGCGCACTTCGCGCAGGGCTCATTGTGGTCAACACCAACCCGCTGTACACTCCGCGCGAGATGGAGCACCAGTTCAACGACTCCGGTGCTGTCGCCATCGTAATCGTCGCCAATTTTGCCAGCAACCTGGAAAAGATAATTGCTAAAACGGGCATTAAACATGTGATCCTGACAGAACTCGGCGATATGCTCGGCGGTCTGAAGGGAGCCCTTGTCAATTTCGTCGTGAAGCGAGTCAAGAAGATGGTACCGGCCTATCATCTGCCGCAAGCGAGCCGGTTCAATGACACGCTGAAGAAAGGGAAGTCGCTAACCTACACCAGGCCCGATATCAAAATCGATGACCTTGCTATCCTTCAATATACCGGAGGAACCACCGGCGTTTCAAAGGGCGCGCAGCTCACACACGCCAACCTGGTCGCTCACAATTCGATGATCCGTCATTGGTTCAAGCCGTACATGAGAAAAGAAGGGGAGGACCTGATCATCACGGCGATTCCCATGTATCACATTTTCGCGTTGTCGGTGAACGGACTGCTCATGTTGACCACGGGCGTCAAGAATGTGCTGATCACCAATCCCCGCGACATGAAAGGCTTCGTGAAGGAACTGAAGAAACACAAGTTCAGCATCATTACAGGGGTAAACACCCTGTTCAACGGCCTGCTGAATACTCCTGACTTCAAAGACGTCGACTTCTCGCGCCTGAAGGGAGGAGTCGGAGGAGCGATGGCCATTCAGGATGTTGTCGCCAAAAAATGGAAGACCGTGACCGGAAGTGATTTGGTCGAAGGGTATGGGCTCAGCGAAACGTCGCCCGTGTTGTGTTGCAACCCGCTCGATGGTACTCACAAACCAGGTACGATCGGAATACCGATGCCCAGCACGGAAGTTGCGATCATGGATGAGCAAGGCAACCAGCTGCCCCAGGGCGAGCCAGGAGAAATCTGCGCGCGTGGTCCGCAAGTGATGTCCGGGTATTGGAACCAGGATAACGCCAACGTATTTTTCCCTGGTGGCTGGTTCAAGACCGGCGATATCGGTGTGATGGACACTGACGGATTTTTCAAGATCGTCGACAGGAAGAAAGACATGATCAAGGTCTCGGGCTTCAATGTTTTTCCCAACGAAATCGAGAACGTGGTTGCCGGCCACCCCAAAGTCCTCGAGGTCGCCGCTATCGGTGTGCCCGACGAACATTCTGGTGAAGTGATCAAGGTATTCGTGGTGAAGCGCGATCAATCTCTCTCTGAAGAAGAATTAATCTCGTATTGCCGCGATAATCTGACGAAATACAAAGTTCCGAAGCATGTGGAATTCCGCAAAGAATTGCCAAAGACCAATGTCGGGAAAATATTGCGGCGGGCACTCAAGGAGCAGGAATCACCTGTCGTCGCGTGATCATACTGCCGTTTTTCAAACATCGTTTATTAACTATTAATCAATGAAGGGTTTTTCTTACCTGGCTACTGCTTTATTTTTTCTAACTGCTTTCGGCTCCGTGCAGCAGGACTCACTGCGCTACCCCGGGGAAAAGCATTTTCGGAACATGCGTCAGCTCACGTTTGGCGGCGACAACGCTGAAGCTTACTGGAGCTTTGATAACAAGATGCTCGTGTTCCAGTCGAACAACCCCGCGTGGGGCTTGTCGTGCGACCAGATTTTTTTTACAACGCTCAGCGATGACTTGCGCGATGCGAAACCGCCGATGCTTAGTACCGGCGATGGTCGGACAACATGCGCTTACTTCCTACCGGGAAATAAAACCATCGTCTATGCCTCCACTCACCTTGGCGGAAAGGCCTGTCCCGAAGAACCCGCACGCGTGCCCGGAGGAAAGTACTTGTGGCCTATCTATGATACCTACGATATCTTTGTCGCCGACCTCAAGGGAAACATCCTGCACCAACTCACCGATGTCAAAGGATACGATGCCGAAGCCACTGTCTCGCCAAAGGGCGACAAGATTGTTTTCACCTCCACGCGGAACGGCGATCTCGACCTGTACACCATGAACCTGGATGGATCAGATGTGAAGCAGATTACCCACACACTCGGTTACGATGGCGGAGCGTTCTTTTCTCCGGATGGATCTTCCATCGTGTTCCGTGCGTCACGGCCTCAAACGGATGCCGAACGCGAAGAATACCTCGGCTTCCTGAAGCAGGGCCTGGTGGCCCCGACGGCCATGGAGATATTTATCTGCGATGCTGATGGGTCTAACTTGCGGCAGTTGACCAAACTCGGGAAAGCCAACTGGGCGCCGTTCTTCCATCCCGACGGCGACAAGATTCTCTTCTCCTCTAACCACCATGGCACGCGCGGTTTTCAATTCAACATCTTCATGATCAACACCGACGGCACAGGCCTGGAGCAGATCACTTATGACGCGGTCTTTGACTCCTTTCCGATGTTCTCGTATGATGGGAAAAAGCTTGTCTTCTCGTCCAACCGGAACAATGGGGGAACTCGCAACACGAATCTGTTCGTGGCCGACTGGGAGTAAAAAAGGCCAAAAACTAAAAACCAAAGGCCAAAGGCCCAAGGGCAAAGGCCAAACGAAGAACAAATAAAAGACCCTCTGTATGAAAAAGGATTTGCCGCAACGGCTATTCCGGTTTTCTATTGACGTGATTTTGTTCTTAAGGACTGTAAAAAATAGCATGGAGTCGATGGACCTCAAGCGGCAACTCGTCAGATGTTCAACGTCAGCCGGTGCCAATTACGAGGAGTCGCAGGGGGCTGCTTCCAAAGTGGACGCACGAGCGAAGGTTGCAATTGCCTTAAAGGAAATGCGCGAGTCAAATTTCTTCCTAAGAATATTTCAAGAACTGAAGGCTGGCGATGAAAGCAAGATCGGCCTCCTCGTCAATGAATCCAGCGAGCTCATGAAAATCCTTGGAAAAATATTTCGCGGCCTTTAAAACGCCTGCGCTGAAAAACATTTTGTAACTTTAGCTACATTACTTTGGCCTTTAACCTTTGGCCTTTAACCTTTGGCCTTTGATATTTGGCCTTTAGTATTTGGCCTTTGATCTTTGGCCTTTAACCTTTGGTCTTTGATATTTGGCCTTTAGTATTTGGCCTTTGACCTTTGGCCTTTGATCTTTGGCCTTTAACCTTTGGCCTTTAACCTTTGGCCTTATGATTGGATTCTTTGAGCACCAATATCTCTCTTACAAGAAAAACCACATCCGTAACCTCCTCGCCTTAGCGAAAGCGGATGGTCACATGCACGAGAAGGAACTCGAGATGCTGTATAAGATTGGGAAGCGCTACGGGCTCAAAGACCGTCAGGTTCGCGAGTTGATCGATAGCGCGGAGTCCCCCGAGCTCATTGTCCCCGACAACCACAACGACAAGATGAACCTGCTCTACGACCTGTTGATGATGATTCACGCCGATGGAGTGGTCGACGAAGGAGAAATCAGGTTTTTTGAAGACGCCGTGCTCAAATTCGGCATGAAGAAAGAGATGGTGGGCTGGCTGCTTTCCATTTTCGATGAACACGACAGACCCACCGCCGACGAGTGGGATGACATCAAGCAGGAAGCGCTCGAAAAGTACACGATCCAGTAGCTTTTGGCGGTTGGCTTTTGGCCGTTGGCTCTTGGATCTTGGCTTTAGCCTTTGACCTTTGACCTTTGGCCCTTGGCCTTTAGCCTTTGGATCTTGGCTTTAGCCTTTGACCTTTGGCCTTTGGCCTTTAGCCTTTAGCCTTTGGCCTTTGAACTTTGGCCTTTAGCCTTTAGCCTTTGGCCTTTGACCTTTGGCCCTTGGCCTTTGCCCTTAGAATAGAGCGGCTAATCCCCAGAACTTGTCTATAATAATCAGCAGCGACATAACGCCCAGCAGGACAGGGGCTACATAAACGATCGTGAAGTTGAGGTAGCTGCGGAGGGCAGACTTCATAAATCCCTCATTGCCCAGCACCAACTCTTCGTTCAATCTTTCCACACGCCAACGGGTTGCAATGAACACACACATCAGGCAGCCTCCTAACGTGAGACTGAGGTCGCACATGTCAGAAACGAAGGTGAGAAAGTCACGACCCTGGTAGAAGCCCAGTTTGTTGAGTCCCTCAATCATACCCTGGCTCATCATACTGGGCAAGCCGATTACAAATACCAGGGCAGCCAGGATCCAGACTGCATGGCTCCGTTTCATTTTCTTTTCGTCGACGAGGTAGGCCGCTGGAACTTCCAGGAGAGAAATCGTTGACGTGAGTGCCGCGAAACACAACAACAGGAAGAATGATCCGCCGACAATTCGGCCCAATACCGGTCCCATCTCATGGAATACACTCGGCAGCACCATGAATACCAGGGGTGGCCCTTCGGTTGGGGACATATTTTGCGAGAACACAAGGGGAAACACCATCATCCCAGCCAGAAAAGCCACTGATGTGTCAGCCACAGAAATCACAGCAGCCGACGAAACGATGTTTTCTTTCTTGCTCAGGTATGACCCGTACGTCATCAACGTACCCATCCCCAGGGAAAGGGAGAAAAACGCCTGGCGAAGTCCGTCAAATACCGTTTGAGCATTCATCTCGCTGAAATCGGGTATGAGGTAAAAGCGTACTCCGGCCATCGCGTTCGGGAGCGTCAAGCTGTAGATGATCAGTAAAATGAGGATCAAGTATAATGCCGGCATCATGATCTTGTTGGCGAGCTCAATTCCTTTCTGAACGCCCCGGGAAACGACATAAGCAGTCATGGCCATAAAGATCAACGAGAACAACAGGTTGGAGTTGATGAAACCTTGCCAGCTTCCCAGGTTGAGGATGTCGTTGACAAAGAACCCGAAGAATGACGCGAAGTCATTTTCGTTTAGCAGGGAGCCGAAGGAGATGTTAAGAAAGTAGCCAAAGGCCCATCCGGCGACCACATTATAAAAGGAGAGGATCATAATCCCGGCAAGGATGCCAAAGACACCCAGCAGCCCCCAGCTTTTGCCCCCAAGTTGTCGATAAGCGCCATACGCGTTGGAGCCGGTAGCGCGACCGATCGCGATCTCTCCGACCATCACCGGGTAACAGAGCAAGAAGACACACAAAAGGTAGAAGACCAGGAATGCGGCCCCTCCATTTTGTCCCGCCAGATAAGGAAAACGCCAGATGTTGCCGAGACCTACCGCCGAACCTGCGGCGGCAAGAATGAAGCCTACACGACCGGAAAAACTACCACGAGTTGACATGATTTTTGCAGAGTAATGTGCAATAAAGCAAATCTTTAAACCATATTAACAAAAAAGGGGTTATTCAGTGATGTTATCGGCCTGCGTATAAAGATTTTATGAATGGCTGCAAACGTAAATAAGAGCAATTATCTAAATTAAGCGCGAATCATTTGCGTGTATGGATGAGTTCAGAAAGTTGACTACCCAGGAGAAGGCGCTGAGGATTAACTTAAGCAAGGCCATATACGGCTCGTTTGCCGAGATCGGCGCCGGCCAGGAGGTAGCGGCGAGCTTTTTTAAGGTGGGAGGAGCGTCAGGCACGGTAGCCAAGACGATCTCCGCATACGACATGAAGTTCTCAGATGCTATTTACGGCATCTGTGATCGTTACGTTTGTGAAGACCGCCTCATCGGGATGCTCGATCACGAATATGTTCTGCTCGCCGAGCGGCTGCCGCACAGGATCGAGACCACGCGTTTCTTTGCCTTCGCCGACACTGTCGAGATCCTTAACTATGAGCGTACAAACCAGGGGCATGGTTGGATGGGCCTACGGTTCCAGCTCAATCCGAAAACAGAACCAAACGACTGTGTCATTCACGTCAAGCTGCACGACAACGATCCTCTTCAACAACAGCTTGCTCTCGGTATTGTCGGCGTGAACATGCTTTATGGTTGCATGTTCCTTACCGACCCGGAGGAATTGCTGATGTCGCTGCTCGATGGGCTGGCGCCCCGAAGAATCGAGGTCGATATGTTCCGGATCTCAGGCCCGGACTTTGCCCATGTCGATAACCGGTTGATGGCACTTAAGCTGGTGAAGAACGGGTTAACCAAAGCGGCGATGTTCGATCCGGAGGGCAATGTCATGCAGCCGGCCGACGAACTGTATAAAAAGAATGTGCTCGTACTTCGCGGACGCTTCCGGCCCGTGACTCACGTGAATGTCGACATGTTGCTCACGTCGAGGCGCCATTTCAAGCACGAAACGGACGTCGACCGATCGCGCATTGTCCTGGTCTCGGAACTCACACTCAACGACCTGAGTCCCGATGGCCGCATTGACGAACGCGATTTTCTGCATCGGGTGGACATCATTTGTTCGCTCGGACAAAACGTGTTGATCTCGAATTATTTTGAGCACTATCGCCTGGTGGACTATCTCTCGCGGATAACGCGCGGTAAGAAGATCGGCATCACGATGGGCATCTATGCACTGCAAAAAGTATTCGACGAAAAGACCTACGCCAACTTACGCGGGGGCATCCTCGAATGCTTTGCTTCACTCTTCGGCAGCAATGTCAAGCTTTATATCTACCCTGCATTGCGCAAGAATTCGGAAGAACTTTTTACGCTGAAAGATTTTGAACACGATCTTCCCGCCAATCTGAAGCCGCTGTTCCGGTACCTGATGGATAATAACAAGCTGGAGGATATCAACGACGCCAACAGCAGCAACCTGCATATTATTTCTGACAACGTGCTGGCCATGATTCGCAAGGGCGAGCCCGGCTGGGAAAAATATGTACCTCATAAAGTGGAAGAGGCCATCAAGGAAAAGGGCCTTTTCGACTATCCCTACACGAAGGACTCCAAGCAGATCAACGCGGCCTGATCCAGTCGCTATTTGTTCTTTTCTGCTTCGAGCATCGCAAAGTAACTCTTTGCCCGCTCCATTACTTTTGGTGCAAGCACAAGGCCCGACAGCATCGTGGGGATGGCCATGACCGCGAAGGCAATATCAATGATGTTAATGACATCCGTCATCGACGCGATTGCCCCAATTACGATCGTCAACAGGTAGAAGTAGTCGTAGTACTTTCCCGATTTTGCGCCGAGCATAAAGGACATGGCCTTGTTACCATAGTAGCTGTAGGCAAATAGTGACGTGATAGCAAAAAAGAACGCACTAATTAATAACAATATCTTACCTGTAACTCCGAGTGAGCTTTCAAAGGCCGCGACGGTTAAAGACACACCGTTGGTGTCCGAGGTCTTCCAGACATCCGTCAGTAGGATGGCCATGGCTGTCAGTGTACAAACAATTATGGTATCAATCAGCGGGCTCATCATGGAAACGAGTCCTTCGCGGATTGGCTCGCGCGTTTTGGAGGCGCCAATCGC
Source organism: uncultured Roseivirgaceae bacterium (assembly GCA_964563295.1). Classification (GTDB taxonomy): domain Bacteria; phylum Bacteroidota; class Bacteroidia; order Cytophagales; family Cyclobacteriaceae; genus Chryseosolibacter. The sequence continues at coordinate 25,059 of CAZLWX010000042.1, forward strand.
CATCGGAGCTGTTCCCACGCCGGCTTCATTCGAAAATGAGGCGCGCCGAACTCCCGCGACAATCAATCCGCCCAGCAATCCTCCAAGCAACGGTTCGCCGCGATAGTGGTTGGCGGCGAATGCGTCAGTGATCACCATCATCAGGTATTCAGGAACCCTCGTGATGTTAAGTATGAGGATGGTTATAACCGATCCGAAATAGATGATGATCATCAGCGGAACCATCTTACCAGCCCATGCACCAATCCGTTTGATGCCTCCAATGATTACTGTTCCCGACGCGAGCATCAGGATAGTTCCGATGATCAGCTTGGGTGTACTAACCTCGAATCCCAATAGTTGCATCGTTGCATTTTTTGTATCGGGATCGGTAATACCGATATCGACGATAATCTGCGTAAGCTGGTTTGCCTGAAATATGGGGAGACAACCCACCAGGCAGCAGATCGAGAAGAGTACAGCAAGTGGATACCATGGTCTTGGGAGAGCTTCACGGATCACGTACATCGGACCGCCCTGTACCTGGCCTTCGGAATCCTTGCCTCTGAACATAACGGAGAGACTACTGGTGAAGAAGTTGCTCGACATGCCAACAAACGCGGTCACCCACATCCAGAACAACGCGCCAGGACCGCCGATCGTAATGGCTGCCGCAACGCCTGCAATGTTGCCCATCCCAACCGTTGACGCCAGGTTCGTCGAGAGAGCTTCGTAGGCTTTTATCTGTCCGGGATCATTAGGATCATTGTACTTGCCGCGCAATACATCGATGGCATGGCCAAAATACTTGTACTGAACAAATCGAGAATAGAAAAGAAAAAAAATTCCACCGAAGATGATCAGGAACAATACCGGGGTCCAGATCGCCGTGGCTACCTGACTGATGAGTTCGCTCATGCGTTGAGATTAAGTAAAACGGTAAAAGTAAGGAATTATTCCCTATAACGGCTATTGGCTTTTGGGTATTGGCTGTTGGGTGTTGGCGGTTGGGTATTGGCTGTTGGTTATTGGGTGTTGGGGGTGTGCTATTGTGCAGTTGACGTTCCAATTCGTAATGATTCGTAATTCGTAATTTATTCGTGATTCGTAACTGAGCGCGGTGGCTCCCTTTGGCCTTTAGCCTTTAGCCTTTGGCCTTTGGCCTTTAGCCTTTAGCCTTTGGCCTTTAGCCTTTGGCCTTTAGCCTTTAGCCTTTGGCCTTTGTTTACACGGACATCATGTCCTTTTCAATCCCCTCGATTTTTTTATCAAGCTCGTCGTTAACCCTGTCGAACTCTGCAGCAGTTTTGAGTTCGGCGTTCACGCTGATATAAAACTTGATCTTCGGTTCCGTACCGGATGGTCGCACGGAAACCTTGCTGCCATCTTCGAGATAGAATTGCAGGACGTCGGAGGCTGGGAAATTAAGCGCAGTTTCAGTTCCGGTCTGCAGATTACTTTCTTTAAGTTGCTTGTAGTCGAGTATCCGTACAACCGCGCTGCCGTTGATTGATTTCGGCGGTTGCGTCCGGAATTTCGTCATCATCGATTTTATTTCCTGTTCCCCTTGCTGCCCTTTGCGCACCAGGTTCACGAGGTGCTCTTTATAAAATCCGAATTCGACATACATGCCGATGAGCCAATCATAAAGTGATCGTCCCTGAGCCGCGGCGTCGGCCGCCATCGCTGCAAAAAATGCGCATGCCGACACAGCATCTTTGTCGCGGACGAAGTCGCCGACCATATAGCCGTAACTTTCTTCTCCGGCGGCAATGAATTTCTTTTTTCCTTCGAGCTCGCCCATAAGCGCTGCGATGTACTTGAAGCCGGTCAGGGTGTTGTAGCATTCCACCCCTAATCGCGCGGCCATGGTATCAACGAGTTCCGTGGTCACGATCGTTTTGGCGACATATGAATTTGAGGTGGTCTCCAGGTTCTTCAGAATGAAATACATCATCAGACTGAACGCCTGGTTCCCGTTCAACAGGATGAATTCTCCGTTGTCCTTTCTCACCCCAATGCCAACCCGGTCGGTATCCGGGTCGGTGGCCATCACCATGGTGGCGCCAACTTTCACGCCCTTGCGGATGACAAGTTCCATCGCCGAATGTTCTTCAGGGTTAGGGGAAGGAACGGTAGGAAAATTTCCATCGGGCTTTTCCTGTTCTTGCACGACATGGATATTGGAGAAGCCGATCCGTCGCAGGCATTCCGGCACCATCGTGATACCGGCGCCGTGAAGGCTCGAGTACACCAGCGGGATATCCTGATGACGATCAATCACCTGCTTGTTTGGAATGAGCTTACTAACGTTTTCATAATAGGCGGATTCCACTTCCGGTCCCACTGTATGAATCAGTGAATTGTCCGCGGTGAATTTGACATGCTCGAATGACCCGATGCGGTTGACTTCTTCAATAATATTCTTGTCATGCGGAGGTACCACCTGGGCGCCGTCATTCCAATACGCCTTGTAGCCGTTGTATTCTTTGGGGTTATGGGAGGCCGTTATCACCACGCCCGACTGGCATTTGAGAAACCGGATAGCAAAGGAGAGGAGAGGAGTGGGCCGAAGTTCAGGAAACAAGTGGACATGAATGCCATTGGCGGAAAAAACATCCGCCGTCACACGTGCAAAGTAGGAGCTGTTATTCCGGCTATCATGTGCGATCGCTACGCTGATCTTTTGTCCAGGGTAAGTCTTGTTAAGGTAGTTGGCGAGCCCTTGCGTAGCCACGCCGACGGTGTACCGGTTCATGCAGTTCGATCCGGCGCCCATCACACCACGCAGCCCTCCAGTGCCGAATTCGAGATCCTTATAAAAACTGTCGATCAGTTCGCGCCGGTCATCTTTGTTCAACAGGTTCCTGACCATTTCTTTTGTCCGGTCATCGATGACGCGGCTGGCGAGCCATTCGTTTGCCCGCGAGTGAACCCGCTCCAATAGTGCTTCAGCCATTCTTCTCGTTCTTTTGAGCTGTAAAAATAGAAAAGCCAGATCGCTTGATCTGGCTCCGTTGCAAAAATGTTTCGCTATAAGTTGCCACGCAGTGCCTGCTCGCGCTCGATCGATTCGAACAATGCCTTGAAGTTCCCCTTGCCGAAAGATTTAGCGCCATTGCGTTCAATGATCTCAAAGAACACGGTAGGCCGGTCCTGGATGGGTTTAGAGAAAATCTGCAGGAGGTAGCCCTCTTCATCGCGGTCGATCAGGATGTTGAGTTTTTTGAGGTCTCGGATATCTTCGTCGATCTTACCGACTCGATCGAGAATATCCTCGTAATAGGTTTCAGGAACGTACAAAAACTCCATGCCGCGGCTGCGCAATTCGCCGACTGTCCTGACGATATCGTTGGTGGCAATGGCGATGTGCTGTACTCCCGGGCCGCGATAAAAATCCAGGTATTCTTCGATCTGGGATTTCTTCTTGCCTTCGGCGGGTTCGTTGATGGGAAACTTGATGTATCCGTTGCCATTGGATACGACCTTCGACATCAATGCACTGTACTCCGTAGAGATGTCGTTGTCGTCAAACGTAATCAGTAGCTTGAAGCCCATCACATTTTCATAGAACTGCACCCACTCATTCATCTTGCCGAGTTCCACATTACCGACACAGTGGTCCACGTATTCGAGGCCGATCGGTTTTGGTTTCATGACAGACTTCACCGCTTTGTAACCCGGCAAAAACGCGCCGCGATAATTCTTTCTTTCAACGAATGTGTGGATGGTGTCGCCATAGGTCTTTATAGAAGAGACGACGACTTCGCCGGAGTCATCCTTAAATACCTGTGGTTCTCCGGCGCTCTCGGCTCCGCGCGAGGTCGTTTCGTAGAACGACTTCCTCGCATCATCGACCCAAAGGGCCAGAACCTTGACGCCGTCGCCATGTTGCGCCACGTGCCGGGCAATAGCGGATTCAGGGTCAAGTGACGTGGTCAGTACAAAGCGCACCTTGTTTTGCCGGAGCACATAGGAAGCGCGGTCCCGGACTCCGGTCTCCGGCCCTGCATAGGCAACCAGGTCAAATCCCATGCAATGCTGATAGAAGAGGGCGGACTGTTTTGCGTTGCCGACATAGAGCTCGATATGATCGGTTCCGTTTATGGGGAGAAAATCTTCACTCATATACACGAACTTTAGAGTTGTAAAATTATGACATGTTAGCGTGGAATACCAATGAATCGCGTGCTTCGAGACGACTGTGTCTATTGCGGAACAAAATTTTATACCCGCTGTTGCAACGTCGGCAAAACGCATTTTGACCCGGGCGGAGGGTTTTTTGTATTTTGCAGAATTCTTTAAACTTTACGTCAAAATTGTGTTTATGGACATAAAAGCGATGGACAAGGCTCTGCAGGGAATCCTTAAAAAACGCGAGGAGCTCGGTAAACTCGACTATAATAACCCCAAATACGACGACCTCGAAGAACAACTCCACGACCTCGAAGATGATTTTCAGGACACGTTTGGCAAAGACCTGGAGAATATTCTCCAGAATGTGCACGATGATATCTGTCCGGAGAACGATGTCCTGATGCCCATCGCTTACCTGGGCAAGGGCGTTCCCGTCGAAACGGATAAATATGCTGGCAAGGATACCAAACTCATTCTTTCTCCCGGACCTACCCGTATTATTCTCGCTATTGGGAAT
>CAZLWX010000043.1:0-28193 GCA_964563295.1 uncultured Roseivirgaceae bacterium
TGGGATTTGTGACAAGCTGATCGAACGGCATCCGCATATCTATGGTGATGTGATTGCAAACGACGAAGAAACGGTTAAGGCCAACTGGGAAAAGTTGAAATTGAAGCATGGCAACAAGTCGGTTTTGGGAGGTGTCCCGGCTTCACTGCCAGCGCTGGTAAAAGCAATGAGGATTCAGGACAAGGCACGGGGAGTAGGTTTTGACTGGGAAAGGAAAGAGCAAGTGTGGGAAAAAGTAGAGGAGGAGATGGATGAATTCAAAAAAGAATTTCAGGCTGCCGATGTTGCCGGCGCGGACAAGGGCCGTGCGATGGCCGAATTCGGCGACCTTCTGTTTTCCCTCGTCAATTACGCTCGTTTCGTCGGAATTGATCCTGAAGAGGCCCTGGAAAGAACGAACAAGAAATTCATCAAACGGTTTCAATACCTGGAGACTGAATCTGCAAGGGACGGAAAGAAATTAGGTGAAATGACATTGGAAGAGATGGACAAGTATTGGAACAAGGCGAAAACAATCTAACCTTCGCTGAGCAGCCAAAAATATTTCATAGGCCCGTCCACCTGGCTTTACTACCAGTAATTACTAGTCTATATTTGCCCCCTTATGGCGCTTCAAGAGGACAACCTTCTTAAAAATGTTATTTCCCACGCAAAGGAATATGGGTTCATTTTCCCTTCAAGTGAGATCTACGACGGGTTAAGCGCGGTTTACGATTACGGGCAAAATGGTGCCGAACTGAAGAACAACATCAAGGATTACTGGTGGAAGTTCATGACCCTCCTTCACGAGAATATCGTCGGTATTGACGCGGCGATCTTCATGCATCCCACCACCTGGAAAGCATCCGGTCATGTGGACGCGTTCAATGATCCTATGATCGACAACCGCGACTCCAAAAAACGATACCGGGCGGACGTACTGGTGGAGGACGTCATCGACAAACTCGAGGAGAAAATCGAAAAAGAAGTTGAGAAAGCGTCCAAACGGTTCGGCGACGCTTTCAATGCGGAGATGTTCCGCACAACAAATCCACGGGTAGTCGAGTACCAGAAAAAAATCGACGATATCAACGAGCGGCTCAAATCAGCTATGGGCTCCGGCGACATGGCAGCCATGAAAAAACTGATCGAAGATTTGGAGATCGCCGATCCTATCTCCGGATCCCGTAACTGGACTGATGTGCGCCAATTCAACCTGATGTTTTCCACAGAGATCGGCTCATTAGCGGAGGAAGCGAACACGATTTTTCTTAGACCGGAAACTGCTCAGGGCATCTTTGTCAACTTCCTCAACGTGCAGAAAACGGGAAGAATGAAACTTCCTTTCGGGATTGCACAAATAGGCAAAGCATTCAGAAACGAGATCGTTGCGCGGCAATTCATATTCCGGATGCGGGAGTTTGAGCAAATGGAGATGCAATTTTTTGTGAAGCCCGGGGAAGAGATGAAGTGGTATGAATTCTGGAAGGATCGGCGGCTCAAATGGCACCTCGCTCTTGGCCTTGGTCAGGAAAACTACCGCTTCCATGACCACCTGAACCTCGCGCATTACGCGAACGCAGCGTGTGATATACAATTCAATTTTCCAATGGGCTTCAAGGAACTTGAAGGTATTCATTCGAGGACGGATTTTGATCTCAAAAATCATGAGAAGTACTCGGGAAAGAAGCTTCAGTATTTTGATTCCGACACCAACCAAAGCTATATCCCTTATGTTGTCGAGACGTCGATCGGACTTGACCGTTGTTTTTTGGCCGTGCTCTCGCAATCCTACCAGGAAGAAAAACTTGATGACGGCAGTGAACGTGTCGTCCTGCGCATCCCTCCGCCGCTGGCGCCCAATAAGGTAGCCATACTTCCCCTCGTCAGAAAGGACGGCCTGCCGGAAAAGGCAATGGCTGTGATGAATGAATTGAAGTACGATCTTCGATGCTTCTACGAAGAGAAGGATGCCATTGGAAAAAGGTACCGTCGCCAGGATGCGATCGGAACTCCGTACTGCGTTACCGTTGATCACCAGACTTTGCAGGATGACACGGTAACAATTCGCGATCGCGATAGCATGAAACAAGAACGCGTGAAGGTCGCTGACGTCAGAGGGAAAATGATTGACGCGTGCGCGATCAACAGCTTGTTGCGCAAGATCTGAGTCATGCTTGCCGTATTGATATGCGTGGCCGCCTTTACGTTACTCGTCTTTCGCTTTCAGCGGCAAGTTGGGGAAAGTTACCGCTATGCCGGGCGGAGGGCAGCTCCGGTCAGAAGCAGGATATTGCCATTTCCGCGATCGTATCGGCGGATCCTCCTCAAGTATTTTCCGTATTACAGCCGCTTGTCACATGACAACCGCAAACGTTTTGAACAACGAGTCTCACGGTTCATTTATGGCAAGCGCTTTATCCCAAGGCAAGTTGACGTCGTCACGGTGGAGGCCAAGGTCTTGATCGCCGCGTGCGCTGTTCAACTCACCTTTGGCCTTCCGCAGGACTATCTCGGCTTCTTCAGCAAGATCCTGGTTTATCCAAACGACTACTACTCTTCGATCACCAAGCGCTTTCACAAGGGCGAAGTGAATCCGCGGTTTGGAATAATCGTGCTCTCGTGGCAGAGTTTCATCGATGGCTATCTCAATTCCGACGATTCCAGGAACCTGGGCCTGCACGAAATGGCACACGCGTTGAGGCTGGAGCAATTGATTCGCAGCCAGGACTATCCTCCCTTTGACGAGGAACTGCTTCAGCAGTTCGATGATTATGCGCACAAGGCGTGCAATGATCCTGCATTTCATGCACGACAGTTTTTCCGGCCGTACGCTTGCACGAATGAACATGAATTTTTTAGTGTTGCGGTAGAAAATTTCTTCGAGCGAAGTGATCAGTTCCAAAAGGAGTTGCCTGACTTGTATGACGTCCTTTCGCGACTTCTCGCGCAGGACCCGCTGAAACTAGGCAGTGCCGACTAAATTCCTTTCTCTTCACAACACGCGGCCCGACAGGCAGGGTCTCGACATTGCACGATCGAATCAACGTTAACTAATTTTTAATGACCGGTGTTCACGGCATTCCTGTTTTTTAGCTTGAATTCACTAGCTTTGGACCCTGTAATTCCGGCCGCCGCATGTGGAATAAGATTGCTCGATTCATCATCCATTATCGCTTGTCGCTGATCCTGGTAATCGGACTGATCACCATTATCATGGGATATTATGCGTCGAAGGTGCAGTTGAGCTATGACTTTGCCCGGACAGTTCCTCCAAATGATCCCGACATGGTCTTGCTGAAGCAGTTCCGCGAGCAGTTCGGAGAGGATGGCAACATTATCGCTATTGGCCTTCGCGACAGCGCGATCTACGAGCAGGCAAATTTTGAGGCTTACCGTACGCTTGCCAGAAACCTAAAACAGATTAGTGGCGTGAGCGAGGTGATCTCACTGCCCGTGATGAAAACGATCCTGAAGGATGCGGAAAACTCCAGATTCTACCTCGCTAATATTTTTCCTGATCGCATAACGTCCGAGACGCAGTTCGACAGCTTGCTTGCATTGGCCTTCGATCAGAAGTTTTACATGGGCCAGCTCGTGAACACTGAAAATGGCGCGACGATGACCGTCGTTACCATGAACAAGGATGTCATGAACAGTGCCTTGCGCGAGCCGTTGACCGCTGCGTTGTTAAAAGAGGGAGAGAAATTCACCCGGCAAACCGGAATTGAACTTCACTATGCGGGACTTCCATTTATCAGAACAGTCGTCGCGGCACAGGTGCGAAAGGAGATGCAACTCTTTCTCTACGCATCCGCGATCATCACAGGACTGATCATGTTCCTGTTTTTCCGGTCCATACGAGCGGTAATGTTCTCTATGATCATCATCGCGATCGTGGTGGTCTGGACGCTTGGCACCCTGGCACTTTTTGGCTATAAGATCACGCTCTTGAGCGGACTTATCCCTCCTGTGATCGTCACCATCGGTATTACAAATGCCATCTACCTGCTTAACAAGTATCACCTTGAATTTGTAAAGACAAACGACAAGTTTCAGGCGATCACCATAGTAGTGAAGAAAATGGGGTTAGCGACGTTCCTAACCAATCTCACGGTGGCGATCGGTTTTCTGACACTACTCGCTACCGACATCACCATCCTGCGGGAGTTCGGCATCGTTGCCGGCATCAACATCATGGCGTTATTCTTTGTCAGCCTGGTCATGATACCCAGCATCTTCTCATGGCTGCCGATGCCCACGGAACGTCATCTACGACACCTCAACTTTCGGGGGATGAATCAATTCCTGACGGCCGTGGATCTGGTTGTTCACCGCCACCGGTTGGGGATCTACGTAGTATCGCTCAGCTTGGCGCTGTTGTCGGCGTACGGAATTTGGCATTTGCGCTCCGTTTCATTCATGGTCGACGACCTTCCGGACGACAGCAAGGTAAAACGCGATCTCGCATTTTTCGAGCAAAACTTCAGCGGTATCATGCCGCTGGAAATTGTCGTGGAGTTCATCACTAAGAAAAGGCGGCCCCTTCTCGACGTGCGCAACCTCCGCAAGATCGAGGAATTTGAAACGTTCCTTGATTCGCTGCCTGAGATTTCCAAACCGTTGTCGCTGGTCAGTTTTGTCAAGGCGGCCAAGCAAGCTTTCTACAGCAATAACCCGGAGCGATACTCTCTTCCGTCTGCCCGGGAGGCGAATTTTATCCTCCCCTACCTCAAGAATCAAAGTGACAACAGTGGGCTATTTAAATCATTCGTTGACTCGACCTTGACGAAGATGCGCATCTCGTCGCAAATGGCCGACATTGGATCGGTGAAGATGGACTCACTGGTCAACTTTGTCATTGAGCCCAAAATGCGATCGTTGTTTCAAAGCGAGGGACGAGATTCAGTAGCCACAGCCATTACGGGATCCACCAAGATCTTTATCAAGGGAAACAAGTTCCTTATCGCAAATTTGCAGGAGAGTCTTTCCCTCGCTTTTTTGCTGATCACCGTTTCGATGGCGCTGCTGTTTGCAAACGTGAGGATGATTATCATTTCACTGATTCCAAACCTGCTGGCCCTGATGATCACGGCGGGTATCATGGGCTACTTAAACATCCCGCTAAAGGCAAGCACTGCGCTGATCTTCAGCATCACCTTCGGTATTTCGGTCGACAATTCGATCCGTTTCCTGGCTAAGTACCGGCAGGAGATACTGAGCAACAACTTTTTTATCCCTGTCGCTGTCAGCGAAAGCATTCTCGAAACGGGAAAAAGCATCATGTACACGTCGATTGTACTGTTCGCCGGATTTATCATCTTCGCATTCTCCACATTTGGAGGCACCATCGCTCTTGGGCTGCTCACCTCTACAACCCTGGTTATCTCGATGTTCACCAATCTGATCCTGCTGCCCGCGTTGATCATGACATTCGACCGACCGAAACGCAAGGCAGGGCACCTGTTGATCGATGAGGTCAGCTCCTCGTTCTATACCGAGACAGAGGATGAAGAGATCGACCTGAACAAGATCAGGATACACAATCGTCACTCCGCGGCAGAGTAGCAGGCCTTATCGCGGTAGCCGGCTGTTTCCCCCCTTTCCCGATCAGCCAACATTGAATCCTCCTACTGGCTGATTTTTGGACCTTGCGGCTTTAAGAAATATCTTTGCGCTCTTATACTGGCGAATGGAGGCCATGTCGATGAAATACAGGGAATTTAAGGATGTTGACTATGCTGGGATAGCCCGGGAAGTGCTCGACTTCTGGAGTGCCGAAGCGATCTTCGAGAAATCAGTTCAAAACCGCGAGGGCGCCGATACCTTTACCTTCTATGAGGGCCCTCCATCCGCCAACGGCACGCCTGGCATTCACCACGTGATGGCGCGCACGGTAAAAGACATATTCTGTCGATTCAAAACACTACAAGGGTTTCAGGTCAAACGAAAGAGCGGCTGGGATACCCATGGTCTCCCGGTCGAGCTCCAGGTCGAGAAAGCGCTCGGTATCACCAAGGACGACATCGGGAAAAAAATATCCATCGAAGAATATAACAAAAAGTGCCGTGAAACGGTGATGATGTACAAAGATCAGTGGGACGACCTGACCCGAAAGATGGGTTATTGGGTTGACCTCCAAAATCCATACATCACCTATCAGAAAGAATACATCGAGACCTTGTGGTGGCTGCTAAAGCAGTTACACAACAGCAAGTTGTTGTACAAAGGATTTACCATACAGCCATACTCCCCTGGCGCAGGAACAGGACTGAGCTCACATGAGCTGAATTTGCCGGGGTGCTACCGCGAAGTAAAAGACACGTCCATCGTCGCACAGTTTAAGGTCCGCAAAGAAAAGGGATCGGCATTCCTTATGGAAAGGACGGATCGAGATGTATTTATTCTCGCCTGGACTACGACACCCTGGACGCTTCCTTCAAATACCGCCCTCGCGGTTGGTGAAAAGATTACCTATGTGCAGGTAGACACTTTCAATCAATATACGCATCAGCCCGTAAGTGTCGTATTAGCGAAAGATCTCGTTGAGAGGTATTTCCCGCAGAAGCACAGGGATCTAAGAATCGACAGCTATAAGGCCGGAGACAAGGTGATCCCATTTCAGATCGTCCAGGAATTTTCCGGCAAGAAGCTTGTCGGAATCCGGTATGAGCAACTGATGCCTTACCTCGAGCCATTGTATGATCAGGACAAGGCGTTCCAGGTCGTCGCCGGAGATTTTGTCACGACGGAAGACGGTACCGGTGTTGTTCATACCTCACCGACTTTCGGCGCCGACGATTTTCGCGTGGCCCGACAGTACGGCATCCCACCATTGACTGTCCGCGATGAAGCCGGCAACGAAGTCCCAACCGTAGACAGGAAGGGCAAATTCATCGCGAAGATCGGAAAACACTTGCGGGAAGGAGTTCAGCGCTATAATATCAAGACTCATAAGCCGCTTGGGCCCGACGAATTTTACGTTAAGAATTACACAAACGAAGACGAGTCTCACCCCGACTATAAGACAACGGACGTGATTATTTCGATTATCCTGAAGGAAGAAAATAAAGCCTTTCGGGTTGAGAAATATGTACACACCTATCCGCACTGTTGGCGTACCGACAAACCGGTACTGTACTATCCTCTGGATTCCTGGTTTATCAGGACGACAGCCCTCAAGGATAAGATGGTCAAGCTGAATCAGTCTATCAACTGGAAACCTGAATCCACCGGCACCGGCAGGTTTGGGAACTGGCTGGAGAACCTGGTTGACTGGAACTTGTCGAGATCGCGTTACTGGGGTACTCCTCTCCCGATATGGCGTACCGCTGATGGAAAGGAAGAAGTTTGCATCGGCTCAATCGAAGAACTCGATGGGGAAATTGCAAAATCGATCAAGGCTGGATTCATGGGTGAATCTCCGTTGAAGGCAGGAGACCTTCACAGACCTTATGTTGATCAGGTGATCCTCGTTAGTCCGTCAGGCCAGAAGATGTTCAGAGAACCGGACCTTATCGACGTCTGGTTTGATTCAGGGGCGATGCCCTATGCGCAGTGGCATTATCCGTTCGAAAACCGGGGGATATTCGAGCAAAGCTATCCCGCCGACTTTATTGCGGAGGGAGTTGATCAGACAAGGGGATGGTTCTTCACACTGCACGCTATCGCCGTCATGATGTCGGAGAGCAGCCCTGACATACAAGCCGTCAATGAGAAAGTCGGCAATCCGGGCATCGCGTTCAAAAACGTGATCTCCAATGGCTTTGTCCTCGACAAGAATGGAAACAAGATGTCAAAGCGAATTGGCAACGTTGTCAATCCGTTTGATGCGCTCAGCAAATACGGCCCTGACCTTGTTCGCTGGTACATGATCGAGAATGCGCCGCCCTGGGAAAACCTGAAATTCGATTTCGACGGGATTGTCGAAGTGCAGCGCAGGTTCTTCGGCACGCTGTTCAACACATATTCTTTCTTCGCGTTGTACGCAAACATCGATGGATTCGAAGCGGGCGACAGGCGCTTGAGCGAAGAGCACCTCACCAGCCTCGACCGGTGGATTATCTCCAGGCTTCAAACGTTGATCATGGATGTGACACGGGCTTATGAGGCCTATGAACCAACGCGCGCGGCTCGGGCCATACAGGACTTTGTCAATGATCATCTTTCGAATTGGTATGTGCGCCTGAACCGGAAACGATTCTGGAAGCCAGCAGAAACAAACGAAGACAAAACGACGATCAGCGGAGATAAACAGGCCGCCTACGAAACGTTGTATGAATGCCTGTGTGTAACAGCACAGCTGATGTCGCCCATTGCTCCGTTTTTCAGCGAATGGCTCTATCGGAACCTGACCAGTGACGGAAAGAGATTATCCGATCCCTCAAGGCGGGAATCTGTTCACCTGACAGACCTTTCGCAGGCGATAACCGGCCGGATTGATGCTGAGTTGGAGCAATCCATGGATTATGCTCAACGCATTTGTTCCCTGGTGCATTCCATACGCAAAAACAGCAAGATCAAGGTAAGGACGCCCTTGCATAAGATACTGCTACCGGTGCTCGATAGCGCTTATGCCCGCCGAGTGCAAGTAGTCGAGGATATCATACTGGCCGAAGTCAACGTCAAGAACATTGAATACATTGACGATGCCTCAGGACTGTTGATCAGAAAAGCAAAACCCAACTTTGCGAGATTGGGCAAATTGTATGGCGCAAAGGTGAAAGATGTTTCCACTGTGATCAATGGCCTCACCAACGAAGAAATTGCGTTGCTGGAAAAAAATCAAAAGCTATCGAAGGGTGGCTTTGACCTTGTGCCGGATGACGTCATCATTCTCTCGGAAGATGTGCCGGGGTGGTCGGTGGCCACCGAGGGCGGCATCACTGTTGCCCTCGATATACAGGTTACCGAGTCTCTCAAAAAAGAAGGAATCGCGCGCGATTTCGTCAACAGGGTTCAGAACATGAGAAAGGATTTGGGCTTCAAGGTGCTCGACAAGATCGGTATTGAGGTTGAAAAGGATGGAGAAATGCTAACCGCCGCGCTGACGGAGCATAACGAATATATCCGGATTGAAACACAGGCCATTTCCCTGGAGCTGAAGGACAAACTGCCCGAAGTCACTCCAGTTGATGTCGATGAATTCATGGTAAAGGTCAAGATCAGTCTAAAGAAATGAAGATTCGCCCGGGGGTAAACGCCCAAATTTCTTATCAATGAAAGTTTATAGGTTTTTCCTGATCGCGCTGGGCGTAATCATTATCGACCAGACCTCCAAGCTGCTGGTTCACGAGTATATGTATCTGCATCAGGAAATAAACGTCATTGGTGACTGGTTCAGGCTCCATTACCTGTTGAATCCGGGAATGGCGTTCGGTATCCGATGGAACAATGAGTTCGGCAAGCTGGCTTTGACATCGTTCAGGATTGCCGCCATGCTTGGCATCGGTTACTACTTGTTCAAGGCGGCGCGCAAGCAGGCGCACTACGGATTCCTGATATGCATGGCATTGATCCTTGGGGGAGCGGTGGGGAACGTAATTGACAGTACATTTTACGGGGTGCTGCTGAACAACCATCCTCCCGGCTCGCCGACACCCTGGTTTCATGGGCAGGTGATCGACATGCTTTTTTTTCCCATCGTGGAGTTCTATGTTCCCGAATGGGTTCCGCTCAAGGGAGGTGAATACTTCCTTTTCTTCAGCCCGGTTTTCAACATTGCTGATTCGTCAATTTTTGTCGGTGTAGTGGCTATCCTGATCTTCCAACGCAAATTCTTCAAGGAGAGATCGCGGCACGGCCACGTGCGGACGGAATCCGCCGAACAAAACAGGCCGGTAGAAGGGCCGGTCACGCCAGGCTTTGATGCTGGTCGCGAGCCTGAGAACGACGCGCCGGAAAAAGCGAGTTGAATCCGGCTTTCAACTATTTCGGCTTAGAAATCGGGCCACGTTAGCCAAATTCATTATTCTTGTTACTTTTAGGCACCAAAAAATACCTAACGACTAACCTTCATCTACATGGCAAACCCCTTATTTGCAAAGAAGCCAATGACGGTCTTGATGGAAGAATCCGGAAGCTCGAGTCATGGCTTGAAAAGAACCCTTGGTAAATGGAACTTGATAGCCCTCGGCATCGGCGCGGTGATTGGAGCTGGTATTTTCGTCATCACCGGACAGGCCGCGGCGACATACGCCGGTCCCGCGGTGGTCTTGTCATTCGTTGTCTCCGCGCTTGCCTGTGGATTCGCAGGTCTTTGTTATGCCGAATTCGCTTCGATGATCCCTATCGCCGGAAGCGCATATACCTACGCCTACGCTACGATGGGGCGGATTGTTGCATGGATCATCGGATGGGCACTTATCCTCGAATACCTTTTTGCCGGGTCGACAGTTGCTGTGGGATGGTCGGGCTACGTTGTGAGTTTCCTCGAAAATAATCTGGGAATACCCATTGCACCTGAGATTACTGCAGCCGCAGGCACCAAGCTTATTCAGACTCCCGATGGTTGGATGACGTACACCGACGAGCTGGCTCAGACGCTGTCGGCCAGTGGTGTCGATGTCGCCTCGCTCGCCACTACGACCACTGTGATCAATCTTCCGGCCGTGATCGTCGTCTTTATCATCATGATATTTTTAATGAGAGGGATCAAAGAGTCGGCGATCTTTAATAACATCATCGTTTTCGTTAAGCTGTCCGTCGTGCTTTTGTTTGTTCTCTTCGGCTGGCGATATATCAACGGTGAGAACTGGGTTCCATTTATACCCGAAAATACAGGCAACTTTGGCGAATATGGTGTCACAGGAATACTACGTGCGGCATCGGTAATCTTTTTTGCCTACATCGGTTTCGACGCAGTTTCAACTGCAGCTCAGGAGTCGAAGAATCCACAGAAGGACATGCCGTGGGGAATTCTGGGTTCGCTATTAATCTGCACGATCGTATACATCCTCGTTTCGCTGGTCATGACGGGAATAGCCAATTACACTGAACTCAACACCGCCGCGCCAATAGCAGTTGCAATTGACAAAGCTGGCCAAGGACTTGCATGGCTAAGCCCATTCATTAAGATCGGCGCCATTGCTGGTCTGACATCCGTAATCCTTGTGATGCTGATGGGACAAACCAGGATATTCTACTCGATGTCGAAGGATGGCTTGTTCTTCAAGCCGTTCGCTAACATTCATCCGAAATTCGGAACACCTTACACCTCGACGATCATAACTGGTTTGGTTGCCATGATTGCCGCCGGACTTCTCCCAATTTCCATACTGGCAGAACTGGTGTCGATCGGAACACTCTTCGCCTTTATCGTAGTTTGCCTGGGTGTACTGATCCTTCGGTACAAGGAGCCCAAGTTGCCGAGGCCATTCAAGACTCCGCTGTTTCCTATAGTACCAATATTGGGTGTAATCAGCTGCACTGGCGTCATGCTATTCCTCAACCCGCTTACATTCGTCGTCTGCGGTATCTGGCTGGTGATCGGCTTGCTGATCTACTTCTTCTACGGTAAGGATCACGCACGCTACTAGCTGGCAGAACTTAGCTGTCAACGGTAATAAAAAAAGGGCTCCCTTACTCGAGCCCTTTTTGTTTCATCTTGATGAATTCCTTGAATCTTCTGACCATCGCGATTCCAAATCCTGTCATAAGCACCAGCGTACCCACCCAAAGTATGTTGATGAGAGGTTTCTCCAGGGCCTTAATCACGATCCAGTCCTTCTGGCGGGATCTCACGCCGACTGTAAACTGACCGCGGTCAGGATGGATATTAAGGAGTGTGAACTCAACGCCGAGATCGTTAATTTCATAGGGTATACGGCCGACTAATCGATCCCGAATCACAAAGATCGGCTCCGCAATGTAGTCCTGGTATTCTCCTTTTACGCGAATCAGAGCCTTGACAGCAACATCGGCCGAGTCGAGTTCGACCCCGCCAATGCTGAACACTCTTTCGACCCCCTGCAAGGCGGAGACGTAGTCATTGGCAAAAAATTCCTGGTTTGCCGACACGTCCACCTCTTGCATCTCACTCCACTCCGCCTTGGTCCGATCGTTGAGATCCATCACGTGTGCATACAGGTCTTTTCCAAGATCGCGCTTGATGTCGGGCGACGCAGCCATGCCCATGTTCGGGTTGTCTTGAACGCGTGGATAGAGCAGGTGTGCACGCCCCCCCGTTCCCACGAGTTGGATTTCATAATAGCGGTTCTCCGGAAATATCTCGATGGTATCCCCTGCCGCGAATAACTGGTCGCCTTTGAAATACACGTCGCGCCTGGCGACCACTACATAAGGATCACTTGTAAATTCAACATCGTTGGGATTGATAAATCCGGACTTTCCCCTGGGCTCAAGGCGTTCTCCGCGATATTCAATCCGGTAACCCGCCATTTGTGCCGGCTCATTGATAAAGAGTAAGAGATTTTCACGATTGTACTCATCGCTTGCCTCCTTGTTATACCAAAAGCCTGTGTTATTGAGCGACACCACTTTAGAATATCCTGAAGAGAACATGACACCAATGAGCATCATCCCTACGCCAATGTGTGCGACCGCCCCGCCCGATAAAGCCGGGCTGCTTCGGAGCAGTTTAATAAGGATTTTGCCATTTGCAATGACCGTGAATGTCCCGGCAAACAGGATGATCATGAACGGCGGCTTCCGGATCACGTCCGGATCGTAGTTGAAGTTGATGAACTGCAAAGCCACAACGAAGATCACGAGCGTAACCAGGAATGGAGTAAGCAACTCTTTCCAAAGCAACCCACGATCGATTTTCTTCCACCAAAAAAATTGACCGATGGCAGACAACAAGGCCACGCCGATAGCGAACCAGAGTTGAAATTTAGTGAAGAAGTTAGGATCCCCCGGAACGGCCAGGTTTGAACTTCCACCCAGGTTGTTCACGATGGTGTTCCACACGGGATATGAAGTCGGGATAAGCACATGAAATCCCATAAAGCAAAGAACGAGGACACCGATGAAAATCCAGAACTCACGCGAATAAGTAGAGACCTCCTTATCCGATGTCGGTATTTCGCGCCATCGGACCGCGGCGAGTATGACAGCCACTGCCAGGAAGAATAGCAGGTACAACAACAGCTGTCCGGAAAGACCGAGGTCAGTGAACGAATGGACAGAAGAATCACCCAGTATTCCGCTGCGTGTCAGAAATGTTGAGTAGAGAATCAACACAAATACGCCTACCACTAACACGATCGAAGCCTTGAGCGCTGTTTCGCTGTTCCTATAGGTGATCATCGTGTGTATCGCACCGATCAACACCAGCCAGGGTACATACACGGCGTTCTCAACCGGATCCCAGTTCCAATATCCGCCGAAGTTAAGCGTCTCGTACGCCCAATAACCGCCCATCAGTATCCCTAAGCCCAGCACGGCTCCGGCAAAGATGGCCCATGGCAATGCAGGCCGAACCCACTCCCGGTATTTTCGAAGCCAAAGGCCGGCGAGGCAGAATGAAAAGGGCACCAGCGTCGCAGCGAATCCGAGGAAAAGGGTCGGAGGATGGATGACCATCCAGTAGTTTTGAAGCAGAGGATTCAGTCCATTGCCATCAGATGGAACAAAGTCGGGATTCGTGCGGAAAATTGGCGCGTTCTGCATCGCCTCCCTCAGCAGGATAAACGGCGAGCTGCCGATCTTGAAATCAATAACTGGCAGCACGACGCCCAGGATCATCGATGCCAGAAACGCCTGGACGAGAGCGAAGACTGTCATCACCGGGCCTTCCCAGAACTTGTTGGTGTGGATCAGCACGATACCCAGCACGGCCTGCCAGAACATCCAAAGGAGGAAACTACCTTCCTGGCCATTCCAAAAGGTGGATACCAGATAATGGCGCGGTAGTTTGCTGTCAGAGTAGCTGTAGGCGTAATGGTATTCGAAGTAGTGATTGGCGATGATTATAAAGAGCGTGACGCAAATACCTAACACCGAAAGACCGTGGACATAAAACGACACTCTGCCATTCTTCAACCACGAAGATTTCTGCGGCAGGTCTTTTGCGATAGTTGCCCGGAAATACGAGAACGCGCAGGCAAGGGACGAAACAAAGGCGGTGATTACAAAAAGATGTCCAAGATCACCGACAAAATAATGGATCATGAGCAACCGGGTTTACGAGCCACCAGGCTACGGCGGCGTCACACATTTACCTTTTCCTCCTGGTATTTCGACGGGCACTTCAACAGGATACGGGAGGCGTGGAAGATTTCGCCTTCGTAGGTGCCGATGACCACAACCTTTTCCGATTTCATAAAATCGGCGGGCATCGGTTCCTTGTACAGGACTTTCTGCTCCTTTCCGTTGTCATCAATCATGATAAATGAAAAGGAAACCTTGTCTAATCCTTCTTCAATGCCGATGACATGACCCGCGGCATCCTTCTTAAGTTCTCCCACCACGTGGATGTTCTTGCTATTCCCAGCCGATGCCAGCCGATAGGCCTCTGAAAATGTCACATAACTGCTGGCATCGCCCGATGTAGAGATCAGGATGCCCACGGCCGCGGCAATGACGACTAGAACCAGGATGTGCGACTTTTTCATGGTCAATGAATGGGTACAAAGATAGCCAAGCCTATAATAAACATCCTCTAACGGGAATTGGTTTTCTGCCGTTCGTCAATCATTTTCTCCAATCTCGACAGCTTTCTGTCCATCAGCAAGAGGTAGACGATCAGTCCCGCCAATACGATCAAAATCATGGCAACCACAACGTAGATTTTTCCCTCCGAGCGCATGGTGTCGGCCATCTCCACCTGCTGAGCCGACAGCGGTCCGCCGGCGAGCAGAAGGATCACCAACACAAGGGCAGTTTCAATTGATTTTTTCATTTTCAAGTTCGGCTATTTTTTCTTCCAAATTCCTGAATTTAATGCGCTGGTCGGCGATCCAGAGCCCTATGAGGATCCATCCGATCACAGCGGGATAGAATACGAGCCGCATCCGGCTGTCGAGGTCGTAGGCGTTAAATCCCGGGTTACCGCCGTTGCCGGGATGCATCGAACTGGTCATTCTTGGAATGATAAAAAGCAATGGTATCATCGCGGCAAAAGCGAAGATGTTGTAGACGGCACTCAATCGGGCCCGTTGTTCCCGGTTCTCAA
Source organism: uncultured Roseivirgaceae bacterium (assembly GCA_964563295.1). Lineage (GTDB taxonomy): Bacteria > Bacteroidota > Bacteroidia > Cytophagales > Cyclobacteriaceae > Chryseosolibacter. The sequence continues at coordinate 15,116 of CAZLWX010000043.1, forward strand.
CCGATCCACGCAGAACAAAATACGCGAGGTACACAAGCAGGGCGATCGCTGCCCCGTTTTGTTTTGGATCGCCATGCCATGGAGAACCCCAGGCGTAGTTGGCCCACAACATGCCGGTCACGATACCAATAATGCCGAAAAGCAGTCCGACGTTGGCATACACCGACGATTTCAGGTCAAGTTCTATCGAGGGGTTTCTGAGGTATCGGATGGCGTAATAAATCGAGAACGAGAAAAGGACGCACATACCGAACCACATGGGCACATGGAAGTACAGGGCACGAATGGTTTCATTGAGGATATTCAGCCGTGGCACATCCATCAGCAATCCAGCGGTATGCACATAAATCAGGAGAAGGATAGCGACAATTTTCAGCCAGAATTTCATGATCAACGGAATAGCCAGCGCGCAGAGAGGGCTGGCTGGCTTAACTGCGCCAAATATACGGGAACAACAGGTATGCGAGGGCTCCCACAATACAATTTATTGCGACCAGGTTGGCGAGCTCGTCGTAGTTAGTCGACGGGTCGAGCCCGTCGATGACATTGCCGGTTATCCGAATAGCCATAAGCAATATGCTGATCAGCGTAGGAAAGCTTAGCACCGCCATCAGTATATTGCTGTTGTTTGTCCGCGCTGAAATTCCCGACATCAGGCTTAGTGCCGCCGAGAACCCGAAGGATGTCAAGAGTAGAGTTGCCAGGAAGGTTAATTGATCTTCCACCGCCTCGCCAATAAAAACGTTGAACAAGACATATCCCGCCAGGGAGAGAATAAAACAAAGCACGGTGTTATAGACAATCTTCGAGACGATAATGGCCTGCGGGGGCACAATGGAGTAATAATAAAGAGTTAGCCCAGGGCTTTCGCTGATGAAGCTTTTGGCTACCGTGGTGATTACGGAAAACAAGATAGTCAGCCAGAAGAGCGCTGACCAGGTCGTCGCTGCAATAGCTGATTGGCGCAGCCTAAACGTCAGGTAACAGATAAAGACGAGGCTTAGCAGGTAAAGAGCGAGACCTGAAATCACCGATTTTCGTCTCAGCTCAAGCTGAAATTCTTTGGCGATCAGTATGTTAATGCTTTGCAACAATGATCTTCGCAGTAGGCACTTTCGATAACTTCTGATCGAGTGTCCAGGCGCCAATAATGATGTAGCCCATCACCCACGACAAGAAGAAAGAAATTATAAGTACCTGGAACAAACTGAGGCTGTCGGGTTCCCGGAACGTTGTAAATCCGTCGACTACTTCAAAGTCCTTGTTAAGGAACAGGTCGCGTTCAATCTCAAGGATGGTAGCATTCAATTCCAGGTCTTTCGTGAAAACATCGAGGGGGTTTGCCAGTTTTTCATCGCCGAGGATGACATTATTGGATCCCCGCGAGGTTTTTCCGAGGGCTTGATAGCTCTCGAAGATAACCCGCTTCAAGCTGTCAAGTTTGTGCGACTCTACCAGAAGCTTGTCTTTTCGGCTCTGGAGGTTCACTTTGTTAATTTCGATTCGACGACTGACGTAGGGATTTGCGCTCAGATACCGGATCAATGCCTGCTCGAGCGGTTTCACAATACTCGGGTCGTAAACATATGCACTGATCATGTACGCATTTTTATTAGTCACGACCAGCTTACTGAGTACTTTGTCGACTACAGATTTTTTTTCAACATCGACGTTGTTAAGCTGTTCACGTAGAACTTCCATCTCCACCACCTCGTCCTCCGAGACAAAGGGCTCAAAATCAAATTCCTGGATATTATAGGCAATGGCTGAGTCGATATTTAACTCTAATTGAAGGCCTTCCCGCTGCTCCTCGGAGGCGAGCAGGTTAAGTTTTTCAAAAGTGTTTTCCAATATCTGTGTGTTGAGGTAATCGCAGCTCAACACCATGCTCGACTTATAATAATCCTTCTTGAGCAATATGGAGTAAAGGGCGCCGAGTCCGACGCCGAGCACGAGGATACCCGCGAAGAAAAGGCGGTTTTCAAAAAAGAGGTTGCGTAAGGTCGCAATGAAAAAAAATATTGAATTCCCGACCCGGGTAAATCCACGTCCAACCCACCTGAAAAACTGGGTCAAGTCGATTTCGTCGGATTTCCTGGGGGTGTTCTCAACCTGGTCCATGTATCATTCTTTTAATACAGGGGCGCAAATTAACACTAATCTTTATATTTTTGGCGTTCTTTGATGCCTCTCGTCATGATCATGAAGCCACCAGTTTACTTATAGTGCAAAGTTCGGGCTATCAAGGCCAATTACTTTCGAATTACAAAAACACGGAGTGGAAAAAATAGGAATAATAGGTCTGGGCTACGTTGGATTGCCTCTGGCGGTAGAATTCGGCAAAGTGCTTGACGTCATCGGTTTCGATATCGATACGGCCCGCATTGAACAGCTCAGCAAAGGCATTGACAGGACACGCGAAGTCGGGTCCGACGAATTGCAGAAAGCAACCCGTCTAAAGTTTACATCCAGCGAGAACGACCTGACAAACGCCAATTACTTTATCGTCACCGTCCCGACGCCTGTAGACGAGTTTAAGAAGCCCGACCTTGGGCCGTTGGAAGGCGCTAGCCGTACCGTTGGAAGAGTCTTGAAAAAAGGGGACATTGTCATTTATGAATCAACGGTCTATCCGGGCTGCACGGAAGAGATTTGCGTCCCGATACTCGAATCGGAAAGCAGCCTGCAATGCAACGTGGATTTCCATATTGGATATTCCCCTGAGCGAATTAATCCGGGAGACCAGCTTCATCGCGTTACCACCATACTCAAGGTGACGAGCGGCAGCACGCCTGAAACCGCCGATAAAGTCGACCGTCTGTATCAGAAAATCATCAAGGCCGGAACGCATAAGGCCTCTTCCATTAAGGTTGCCGAGGCCGCCAAAGTCATTGAGAATTCACAGCGCGATATCAACATAGCCTTTGTCAACGAACTCTCGCTCATCTTCGAACGAATGAATATCGACACCCATGAGGTGCTCGAAGCTGCGGGGACAAAATGGAACTTTCTACCCTTCAGACCCGGCCTGGTGGGTGGCCATTGTATTGGCGTCGATCCGTATTATTTGACCCACAAGGCCGAGAGCCTGGGGTACCACCCTGAAGTGATATTGTCGGGCCGAAAGATTAACGATAACATGGGCATCCACATTGCCAACACCGTGATCAAGCTCATGGCCCGGAATGATCTGCCGATTAACAAAGCCAGGGTCCTTGTGCTTGGCATTACCTTTAAGGAGAACTGTCCCGACATACGCAATAGTCGCGTAGTCGATGTCGTCCGCGAATTGAAAAGCTTTGGCACCTCTGTAGATATCTATGATCCTCACGCGAGTACCACCGAGGTCGCGCACGAGTACGGCCTTTCGCTGATTACCAAACCGGCGACGGCTTATGACGCTATCATCCTTGCCGTCAGTCACCAGGAGTTCCTCGATCTGAACTGGAGTGTGCTCAGGCATGGAAAGACGGTTGTGTATGATGTTAAGGGTTTCCTCAATAAATCGCTTGTCACCGCGCGACTCTGATGACGAACCATAAAGTCTTAGTGACAGGCGGAGCCGGTTACATTGGAGCCCACACCGTTCTTGAATTGATCGAAGCAGGCTACCAACCGGTTATTGTAGACAGTCTGGCAAAAGCCGACCGGACCCTATTATTGGGACTGGATAAGCTCACCAACAAGCGCATTCCATTCGAACAAGGTGATTGCGCGGACAAATCCTTTATGACTTCGGTACTTAAAGAGCATGGCCCCTTCCGTTGCATCCTGCATTTTGCCGCCTTCAAGTCCGTGGGCGAATCGGTGGCGCAACCCCTCATGTATTACCGCAATAATCTTGGTTCCTTAATGACGCTGCTTGAGTTGATGAACGAACACGGCGTCACGGATATGATTTTTTCATCGTCATGCACCGTCTACGGTCAGCCCGATCGGATTCCAGTTGACGAGTCTGCACCATTCAAACGCGCTGAGTCGCCCTATGGCGCAACCAAGCAAATGTGCGAACGGATCCTTGAAGACAGTTTTCCCGAACGCTATCGCATAATTTCGCTAAGATACTTCAACCCGATCGGGGCCCACCCAAGCGGAATGCTGGGCGAATTACCCATTGGCACACCCAACAACCTGGTGCCCTTTATCACCCAAACGGCCGCCGGAGTCAGGGACAAGCTCACCATATTTGGCAACGACTATGATACTCCCGACGGGACATGCATTCGGGATTTTATTCACGTCGTCGACGTAGCCAGAGCGCATGTCGCCGCGATGGAGTATTTATCGCGACGGACCGGGCCCTCTATGTTCGACGTCTTCAATCTTGGCACCGGGGTAGGTGTATCGGTTATGCAGCTCGTGCAAGAATTCATGGATGCGACGCATGTCAAAGTTCCGTTCTCAATCGGTCCACGCCGGCCGGGAGACGTTGAGAAGGTCTATGCAGCGGCTCAGAAGGCCAACGACGTGCTTAACTGGAGAACCGCATTCTCAATTCGCGATAGCCTGATTCACGCCTGGCAGTGGGAAAAACGAATAAGAAACATCAAATAGGCAAATTTTACTTGAGTCATCTCCCTGACTATGAAACCAATAAAAATGGTCGACCTCCAGGGGCAGTACATTAATCTCAAGGCTGAGATCGATCAGGCTATTTCCGAAGTGTTGAACACGGCGGCATTCATCCAGGGGCCGCAGGTCAGGCAATTCAGCGACCAGCTCGCGCATTATCTCGGCGTCCCGTTCGTGATTCCGGTGGCAAACGGTACTGATGCCTTGCAGATCGCGCTAATGGCTCTGGATCTTAAACCCGGCGATGAAGTAATTGTACCGGCATTTACATACGTAGCCCCGGCGGAGGCGGTAGCCTTGCTGGGCCTTACCCCTGTGTTCGCGGATGTTTCGAAAGATTCCTTCAACCTTGACCCGGCGCAAGTCGAGACTAAAATCACCCGGCGCACAAAGGCGATCATCCCAGTGCATCTTTACGGCCAATGTGCCGATATGGAGGAAATTCTCGGCATTGCTGCCCGACGGCAAATCCCTGTCATCGAAGACGCGGCACAGTCGATGGGGACAAATTACACCTTTGCCTCGGGGTTAAAAAAAAGCGCCGGCTGCATGGGTTTCATCGGCATTACGTCTTTCTTTCCCTCTAAGAATCTCGGTTGTTATGGTGACGGCGGTGCAATTTTTACTTCGGATGAAACCTTGGCTGCAAAAATCACCATGATTGCCAATCACGGCCAACGAAAGAAATATTATCACGAGATCATCGGCCTTAATAGTAGGCTAGACACTGTCCAGGCCGCTGTCTTACTTGTCAAACTGAAATACCTGGACCAATTTATCGCGCGTCGTCAGCAGGCGGCAGCGGAGTATGATCGACGACTGAAAGACATTTCCTGGCTCAAAAGGCCATCGCGGTCGAAGCAATCGTCGCACACATTCCATCAGTATACGCTTCAGGTATCCGACAAGAATCGCGACAGGTTAGCGCAACACCTCGATGCACACGGTATTCCGTCCATGATCTATTACCCTTTACCAGTTCACATGCAACAAGCCTTTATGGGAAGCGCGGCCGGTCAAGGATCCTTTCCGGTTGCCGAAATGCTGGCAAAAACCGTAATTTCCCTTCCCATGCATACCGAACTTAGCCCGACAGAACTGGCTTTCATTTGCGACACCATTCGAACTTTTGAGAAATGAATGACGAGCGTTCTTTTTTTGCACACCCGAGCGCAATCATTGATGATAATTGCCAGATTGGTGCGGGGACCCGAATCTGGCACTTCTCGCACATTATGTCGGGTTGCCGGATGGGCGAAAACTGCAACATTGGTCAGAATGTCGTTGTTTCACCAGGTGTGACACTCGGGAACAATGTCAAGGTCCAAAATAATGTTTCGATTTATACGGGTGTCTATTGCGAGGACGATGTATTCCTCGGTCCCTCGATGGTTTTCACGAACGTGGTCAACCCCAGAAGTGCTGTTAATCGAAGGCAGGAGTATGTGAAGACGCTTGTTAGAAAAGGGGCAACTATAGGAGCCAATGCCACTGTGCTGTGCGGCATAACCGTAGGCGAGTATGCCTTTGTCGGGGCGGGCGCGGTCGTAACCAGATCGGTTGCTCCCTATGCCCTGGTGTTTGGCAATCCTGCCCGGCAAACCGGCTGGATGAGCGAGTTCGGTGAAAAACTCCAGTTTGATAAGAACGGAATAGCTGTTTGTTCGGGCACCGGAGACCGTTATCGACTCGTCGACGGGAAGGTGCAAAAACTGCAATAAAGTCACGTTCGGGAGCGAGCCGTTCATGCCGGTGCCAAAGTTTTCTTAATTTTACGGTTCAACATCATTTTGGCTTGGTCTGTCGGCCAATCTCAAACCTCAAGCTATGTTTATTTTTTTTCAGCTCTTTGTTCTCGTCATTGTCTCGGTCGTTCTCACAACCCTGGTCAAGAGAAAAGGTTGGGCAATTTTCCTTGCCATCGTACTGGGATTTTTCTTCACGCTGCAAATGATTTCCGTGCTCGTAGCGGGCAACCTGATCGACTATAAGTTTTTTCTCCATTTTGACGTCGTAGAAGCGTGGGAAGTGATTGGTTCTTTTCTGGTCGAAACGGGCATTACTTTGTCGATATTACTTGTTGCCCCCGTGATGGTTTTCCAGAGTGCGACGAGGCTGAAGCGGTACAAGACACTCAATCCAAAAATCAGCCTGACAATTGTGGGGCTAGGCCTGATCCTGATGAGCTTTTCAGACGGGGTCATACGAAATCTATATGACATTACTCGTCTGGCCCTGGTCGGAGACCGATCTTTCAACGCCGGACTAGTACAACTGGGCATCCCACCCAAACAGTACACGCTCACCCGTGACATCAAAGCCTCACGTGGAAAGAATATCATCGTTATTTCAATGGAATCCCTGGAGAAAGGGTATTTTGAAAAATCCCTTGAGCATTTAACCCCAAACCTCCGGAAGCTTGCGCATGAGATGACATATTTCGACATGATTCCCACAACTGGCAGCAGCTGGACGGCAGGTTCCATTTACACGACGGTGACAGGGATGCCGAGCTTCTTCAAGGGACAGGCCAACGAAAGTTTCAAAACCATTTTCGATGTAAAGATCCCGGGGATCAGTCACATCTTGAAAAACGCAGGTTACGATGTCACGTATCTGATGGGCAAGAAAGAGTTTGCCGGCGTGAACGATATGTTGACGGCATATCAATTTGACGTCAAATCCGAAGCGGACTTCACTGAAAAATATCCACCATCAAGATGGGGATTGCACGACAAGGATCTCTTTAATGAAGCGAAGAAGGCGCTGCTGGCCGCCAAGCAGTCCAATCAACCTTATGCACTCTTCCTTTCAACTGTTGATACCCATGTACCGGACGGCGTGTATGACAGCCGGATGGAGAAATACATTCAACCTCAACCCACTGAACTGGAATTTACGGTTGCATCACTTGACTACCTGATCAACGACTTCTTCGAATTCTTGTCGAAGGAAGGAATTTTGTCCAGTACGGCGGTCTACCTGTTCCCCGATCATTTGCTGATGGGTGCCCGTGCACGGGTACTCAATGAATTTTCGGATCCCCGCGGAATGTATTTAATCACCAATGTAAAGGAGAACAAGTTCACCTACGACACGAAGGAAGCGATCTACCAGATCGATATCCCCAAGATCATCCTCGAAGGCGCTGGCGTCAAACATAATGTTAAATTCCTGACCGACTTCATCGATGATCCCGAAGCTTTTATCAAGGCAGAAAAGACCGGCTTATTGGCATTGAATGAGGCTTCAGTCAAAACCGAAACCTTCAAGGAAGGCATGCATCTTCGGTTGGTTGATGACACGACAGCACTGATAAGCTCCTCCGAACACACCGATACCCTTCAAGTCTTAAATAAAAAGGACACGTTCCTGGTACTGTCGTTTGACAAGAACATGGCATTGACATCCCGATCGGTCTCGCGGAACTTCGCCGAGTTTAAGAACGAGTCCGATGAAGCGAAACTCTTCATCCAGGTCAGAGACGGGAAGATGTTCACCTACCTGAAGAAGGGAAAGTCATTGGGCATAGCCAAACAAGGCGCCGAAGTAGCCTACAGCCACGACGACCTTCGATTGTTTACCGACTGGGAAGTTGACAAGAAACTACCCAAGCCTCCATACCCGTATGCAAATCCCTTTGAAGGAACCATGATTTACCTCACCAGTACCGGGAATGGTCCTCAGATGCAGGAAACTCCCACGGAGATCAGGGTCGATTCGAGGAAATTTAAGCACAGTCGAGGGGTAAACGTCCTTTTCCGCAACAGCGATAGATACACGGTCGAAAATTTCGATACGCATGGAGATTCCATCGCAGCGATTAAACTTATAAACCGGTTGAATCGCTTGAGCAAGGATATGGGCTTTTATGCCCTGGTCGTGCATGACAGTGGTGAAAAGCAATTGAGGGGACATCAAAAAGAGTTGCTCAAACTGGGCTTCGATCAACTGACTACGTTGCGACCTCAGGAAGCGTACATCGCTTTTTCATACAAGGGAGTGATTGGCGAGTACAAAAATCGCAGAACGATTTCGCTGAGTTTCCCGGAGCGCATGCCGGTATTCTCACGGTCCGACGCGGAGATCCAGCGCAATGCCAAGGATCCCATGCGGTTTATCGCTCATGCGGGTGGTAAGGTTGACGAGCTGGTTTACACCAATTCTCTCGAGGCGCTGAACGAATCTTACAAAAAAGGATTCAAATTATTCGAATTGGATATGATCACTACGTCGGACGGGGTGTATGTCGCCTCGCACGACTGGGCAATGTGGGCCAGACAATCTTCTTACAAGGGTTCAATACCGCCTACACATGCGGAGTTCATGAAAACCAAGATCAGGGGCCGCTTAACACCTCTGGATATGAAAACGATCAACAAATGGTTCCGAGACCATCCCGATGCAATTCTTGTTACCGACAAAGTAAATGAGCCTAAGAAATTTTCGCGACAGTTCGTTGATAAGCGCCGTCTTATGATGGAAATCTTTACCCTGGATTCATTAAGAGCAGCGCAGCAACTTGGGCTCCGGGCCGCCATTGCATCCTACTCTGTTTACAGCCAGGTAAATGGCGACAAGCTGAAGTTTTTTAAAGATCACGGTGTGACTCATGTGGCTGTTTCGCGCAGAATCGTCGCTTCGGACATTCCATTATACGAACAGTTGCACCGAAGCGGAATAAAGACATATGTATACCACGTCAACTACGATCCCGGGAAGGATGAAGCCTATGTTGTGCTCAATGAGATGGATTATGTGTATGGTCTTTACGCTGACGACTGGTATTTCAAGGCCGACTGACCGCCACGGAGTTGGTCAAGGGATCGACGTTTTTTACCGACGGCCTTAAGCCTTCCGATAGATGGAAGTCAAGCCCTCAAACTCGCGTGGGGGGCATCCCGCATAAATGATTAAAATCGCTATTTTTGTGACCCTTAGAAAAAACGAATGAAAAAAGCATTAATAACTGGAATCACCGGTCAGGATGGATCATATTTGGCGGAACTGCTACTCAATAAGGGGTATGAGGTTCATGGAATTAAGCGAAGGAGTTCACTCTTCAATACCGATCGCATAGATCATCTTTATCAAGATCCACATGAGCCGCTGGTTAAACTTAAACTTCATTATGGCGACCTCAGCGACTCCACCAATCTTATTCGGATCATTCAAGAGGTTCAACCGGACGAGATCTACAATCTGGGCGCCATGTCGCACGTACGCGTTAGTTTCGATACCCCTGAATATACCGCCAACGTCGATGGCATTGGGACACTGCGCATATTGGAGGCCGTTAGGCTCCTCGGACTGGTGAAAAAGACCAGGATTTACCAGGCTTCCTCGTCGGAACTCTACGGAAAAGTGCAACAGGTTCCGCAGTCGGAGACAACTCCCTTCTATCCTCGCTCGCCATATGCGGTGGCTAAATTGTACAGCTACTGGATCACTGTAAATTATCGCGAGGCGTACGACATGTACGCATGCAACGGCATTTTGTTCAATCACGAATCTCCAGTGCGCGGCGAAACGTTTGTCACACGGAAAATAACCCGGGCGGCTTGTCGAATCGTGCTCGGCCTCCAGGAACGACTATTTCTTGGAAATCTCGAAGCTAAACGCGATTGGGGGCATGCCAAGGATTATGTCGAAGCTATGTGGCTTATGCTGCAGCAGGATAAACCTGAAGATTTTGTAATCGCTACCGGAGAAACTCATACTGTACGAGAAGTTGTTGAGCGTGTATTCCATTGCCTCGGCGTCGAATTGCAGTCTTCTGGCTCCGGCCCCGACGAGGTCATTTCCATTAAAAAAGTTAACAACCCGGAGTGGAAATTGCGCGAAGGAACCGAAATTGTCAGGATCGATAAGCGCTATTACCGCCCAACCGAAGTCGATCTGCTGATCGGTGACGCAACCAAGGCAAGGGAACGTCTTGGCTGGACGCCAAAATATGATCTTGACGGGCTCATCAAAGACATGGTTCAATCAGACCTCGACCTGTTTAACAGGGACAAATTTCTAAAAGAGGGAGGTCACAAGGTCTTTAATTATCACGAATAATGGATAAGCAGGCAAAGATCTACATCGCCGGACACACTGGGATGGTTGGCTCTGCTATATTCAGGAGGCTTAAAGCGGCAGGCTATTCGAATTTTGTATTGAGTACTTCGAAAGAACTCGACCTGAAAGACCAGCGCGCTGTAAGCGAATTCTTCGATAAGAACAAGCCCGATTACGTTTTCATGGCCGCTGCCAAAGTCGGTGGCATTGTTGCAAACAACACCTACCGCGCCGAGTTTCTCTATGACAACCTGATGATCCAATCCAACGTCATTCACTGGAGTTATGTGAATGGTGTAAAGAAATTGCTGTTCCTTGGCTCGTCCTGTATCTATCCGAAATTTGCGCCACAACCTCTGAAGGAGGATGCACTGCTTACCGGACTTCTCGAGCCGACAAATGAGCCCTACGCCATTGCCAAAATAGCCGGGATCAAGATGTGCGACGCTTACAGAAGTCAATACGGATGCAATTTTATCTCAGTCATGCCGACCAACCTGTATGGACCGAACGACAACTACGATTTGCAGACATCACACGTATTGCCAGCCCTGATACGAAAATTTCACGAAGCAAAGATTAAGAACCTCCCGAGCGTCGAACTATGGGGCACCGGAAAACCGGAGCGCGAATTCCTGCACGCCGACGATCTGGCCGATGCTTGTTACTTTTTGATGGAAAAGTACGATGAACCCGGCTTCATGAACATTGGCACAGGTGACGATCTATCCATCAAAAATCTTGCAGAAAAGATAAGAAATGTGGTTGGCTTCCAGGGGAACGTAGTTTGGGACACCAGTAAGCCCGACGGAACTCCAAAAAAATTGTTGGATGTAAGTCGGATCAACGCACTCGGCTGGAAGCACAAAATTGATTTAGATCAGGGTTTGCAAATGACCTACCGCGAGTTTTTGGATCGTAAGTAAATGTCTAATCCAAACAGCGGAATCACTTGCCTGATCGCATATACCATTTTTCTCTTCGACTCACTGCAGCGAAAACGCCAATCCTAAACGGACTCTGACCGGATCATGAAAAAGATAACTTATTTCAGTCTGATCTATCACGTCATTGCGAAGTTTATCACGGTGATTGGTTCGTTTGTCAGCTTCAATGTAATCGCGAACTTTCTAGGAACGGCGCAATATGGATACTGGGCCCAAATCAGTTCAAGCTCTAACCTGCTTATACCCATAGTTCTTGTTCAGTTACCGATTGCCTACCTACGCTTTTATCAGTCAAGTAAATATCCGTCCGAGAAATCGATGGGCCCCTTCCTCATCGTCAACTGGGTCATTTTTGGATTGATCGCTCTCCTGTTTTACATCTTCGATGAGGCCTTTGCAGATTTGATATTCGGCGACCGCTCGCTGGTCCGGCTGCTTACACTTCTGCTCTTGTATGTATTCTTTAAATGCAACCTCCAAATGCTCATGGCCTACTTCAGGGCGTCAGGGCAGACTAACCTTTATTCAAATATCTTGATTGCAGAGTCGGCAATCCAAATTCTCCTGCTGTTGTTGTTGGTGGTCGGCGTTCACATGGAGATCGAAGGGGTAGTGTACTCGTTTGTCATCATCGACGCCGTGATTGTCTTCATTCTTATTATTTGGATGACGTTAATCAAACGGAGTGCCGGCTGGAGGAATATCACCAAGATGAAGGCTGTGATGCAATTCATTCATTACTCTCTGCCTCTGGTGCCCCATATGTTCCTTTTTTGGGTGTTGAATCTCAGCGATCGGTTTTTTCTTGTTCACTACCGCAATATTGAGACCGCCGGAATCTACAACGCTGCTTATTTATTTGGCAATATGCTTATTGTTTTTCAGGTCGCCCTCAATTTCGTCGTATTGCCCGAAGCTATCAGGTTATGGGAGGCCAATCAAAAATATGCAGCATTCCATTTTCTTCGCCTGCTTCAGAACCTGTACCTGATCACGGGCATTTTTATCGTCGGCTTATTTACCGTTGCAGGTGGGGCACTGATCGAATTTGTCGGCACAACCGAATTCGCCGTATCCAGAACGGCAGTGTTCCTGATTACCTCCGGGTGTCTGCTGGTAGGAACCGACCAGTTCTTGCGAAACATCTTTCATCTCTATCGGAAAACCAGGATACTGCCGATGTTATTTTCATTGTCGGCACTCACCAATGTAGTTATCAACTTCTTACTCATACCTAAATTCGGCATCGAGGGCGCAGCGCTGTCCACGTTCATTACGTTTACCGTCCAGTATCTGATCTTTTCGTTCTTTGCATACCGGATGGCCCTCTTTCAGCCAGACCTCACCGCAATCATAAAAACTGTTCTGCTGGTCGCAGCAATCTCGTTTGCTTTGCTCCAGCTTGACGAAAAATACATCGCTATGGCCACGATCGTATCGTTTGCCATCGCTTACTTCATTGTGGTGCTCCGTTTCAAATGGATAGATTTAGGTGC
>CAZLWX010000044.1:0-28189 GCA_964563295.1 uncultured Roseivirgaceae bacterium
ATTCGTAATTCGAGATCAAGCGCGGTGGCTCCCTTTAGGGACGCAAGGGCGTGCGCGGGACAATAGGTTCCCAGTTCCGGGTTCCTGGTTCCGGGTTCAAGTTCCAAGCGATGCAAATTCATAAATTCGTAATTCGAACTAAGCGCGGTGGATCCCTTTAGGGACGCAAGGGCGTGCGCGGGATGAGGATGATTATTATATTTCGACCTTATACCGATGATCGCCCGAATTCACGGAGTCCTGCAAAAGCCCATCCTGTACCTCCAGCATAAGCTGTCTGAGCGCCAGTTCCTGATCTTTTCCAGCGTGCTGGTCGGACTGAGCTCCGGCCTGGCTGCGGTCATTCTCAAGTACTGCGTCCACACCATCGGTACCCAAATCGCCAATTACACGACCGACTACAACGAGTTCTTCATTTTCGCCCTCTTGCCTCTCCTCGGATTAATATTCACTGTCGTCTATTCCCATCGCCTCCTCAAAAAGGACATTCCGAAGGGCAGCTCGGAGATTGTTTATTCCATCACTAAGAAATCGAGCGAGATCCCCGGCGACCAGATGTACTCCCACGTAATCAGCAGCGGGATTACGGTGGGCTTCGGCGGGTCAGTCGGACTGGAGTCGCCGATGGCAAGTACGGGCGCGGCGATCGGATCGAATTACGGCCATGCGTATCGACTGTCTTACAAGGACAGAACTATCCTGCTGGCCAGCGGAGCTGCCGCGGGAATCGCCGCCGCCTTCAATGCGCCGATCGCAGGGGTACTGTTCGCCGTCGAGGTCTTGCTGGCGGACGTCAGCGCGTCGGCGTTCATTCCGCTCATCATTTCGGCGGCGTCCGGGGCCTTGCTCACCAGGATCATCCTCGAAGAGGGAGTGATCCTCTCATTCTCCCTTCAGCAACCATTCGATTATCACAATGTTCCCTTCTATATCGTCCTCGGCATCCTGGCGGGACTCGTTTCCCTGTACTACGCTCGTGCGTTCCGGTGGATGGATCACACCATGATGCGGGTAGACAACATGTGGAAACGCGCCGCCATTGGCGGGCTGTTAATGTTCATACTGATCTCACTGTTTCCACCGCTGTTCGGCGAGGGATACGACACTATTATTGCGCTAGCTACGCTCGACCCCGGGCGGCTCACTCATGCCACGATGCTGAAGTCGTTGGTTCAAACGGAAGGTCACTTGCTTATTTTCCTTGGCGCGCTCATATTTCTCAAAACGATCGCGGCAGCCATTACGCTCTCAAGCGGAGGCAATGGAGGAAATTTCGGTCCAGCGCTCTTCGTAGGAGCTTATCTGGGCTTCGTGTTCGCGCGACTGTTGCGCATGGTGGGATTCGATACTGCACCAGTGACCAACCTGACACTGGTTGCCATGGCGGGCATTTTGAGCGGAGTATTTTACGCTCCCCTTACCGCCATCTTCCTCATCGCCGAGATTACGGGCGGCTACGAGCTGATGATTCCCCTGATGATCGTTTCATCCCTGAGTCTGACTATCGTACACTTGTTCGAGCCTCTTTCGATGGAAGGACGCCGGCTCTCGACGAAGCTAAACCTCAGCATCACCAATCGCGACCAATTCTTGTTGAGTAGGCTCGACATCACCGATCTCATAGAAAAGAATTTCTCGACCGTGCATCCGGCGCAGAACCTGCAAAGTCTGATCCGAACCGTGTCCGCCTCGCGACGCAACCAGTTTCCCGTTGTCGATGAACAGGAAAAGCTGTTAGGCGTTGTCCATATGGACAGCATTCGACCCCTGATCTTTGATCAACAACAGCACGAAAGCGTGACCGTGGCTGACCTGATGACCCAGCCCGCCGCCACGATCGGTGTTGGAGAAAGCCTTCACAGCGCCTTGCAGAAATTCGAGGAGACGCGGCAATGGAATCTCCCCGTAATCGAAGGTGGCCGATATGTTGGGTTCCTTTCCAAGTCCAGCATCTTGAGCCGTTATAGAAACGAGTTGCTGGAATCCGTCTGAACTGTCCGCCCGACGTCCGGTCATTTCCCGTCATGCGATAGGCCCAGTTTGTCCATAATCGCAAGCAACCTTTCCGGGTCGAGGGGTTTCTGCAGATATCCGTCGGCCTGCACGTTGAACGATTCCACGTATTGCTGACCTTCAGGCGAAGAAATGAACGCGATGACAGGAATAGTCCGCCGTGATTCGTCTGATTTTAATCTTCGCAGGATTTGGATACCATCCACCCGCGGCATTCTGAGGTCAAGCAGGATCAGCGTTGGCCGTGTATTATTTTCATCAAAAAGGAAATTCAATGCCTTCGACCCGTCGTCAATATGGACCAGGTTGCCGTCAAGTCCTGGCTTCTTCAAGGCGTGAATAGTCAGTTCGGCATCCTCTGCGTCGTCTTCAATCAACAGTAAGTGTATGTTGCTGGTCTTCATTGCACGGGATGTTTGTTAAATCAATGCCAACCGGGTATTGGTGATTGGCTGTTGGCTATTGGGTATTGGCTGTTGGCTGTTGGCTGCTGGTCCCGATAGCAGTCCGGCACCGCGGTCGCTGGTCTAAGCTACTCATACAAACCATATCATCTATCACACCTCTGTTAAATAAAATGTGCTCGCCGACTGTTCGCTACTCACGGGAATGGTTTTTTCGATTTCTGGCAAAAACCATTATGGAAAAGATCAACGTCGCCATTATATATTACAGCTCAACGGGCGCCAATCACCAACTAGCCCAATGGGCGGAAGAAGCTGCCCGTCGTCTTGGAGCGGAGACCCGCCTGTGTCGCGCACAGGAGATTGCGCCCGAATCCGCGATAAATTCCAATCCCGCATGGAAAAAACATCTCGAACAAACGCGCGATGTCCCTGTGGCAACAACCGCCGATCTTGAATGGGCGGATGTCATCGTCTTCAGCGCTCCTACGCGGTTTGGAAACCTTCCCGCTCAAATGAAGCAATTTCTGGATTCAACAGGGCAATTGTGGGCCGAAGGCAAGCTCGTGAACAAGGTTGTGACCGCGATGTCAAGCGCGATGAATACTCATGGGGGCCAGGAAGCGACTATCCTGCATTTATATACGACCATGTTTCATTGGGGTGCCATTGTTGTCGCTCCCGGATATACCAACAAAGTGCTCTTCTCCGCCGGCGGTAATCCGTACGGCACAAGCACGGCCGTGGACGAAAAAGGAAATATGAAGGACAATGTGCGCGAAGCAGTTTTCCACCAGGCTCGGCGGGCGGTGACTGTGGGACGATGGATCAGGAAAGGAGCCAGCAACGGCGAGGCTATGGGTGAGCATGAAGTTGAAAAAGAACTTAAGGAGGCATGAAGAAACATCGCGATAAACTCGAGGAGAAGAAACGGGCCAACGTCTCGGATGGCGATTCACGTCCCGATAAACCCGATGAAGAGCAGAAGGGCCAAAAGCCTGTAACCCACGAACGCGGCGCAGACGTCAACACCATGGAAGACGCCAAAGATGCACGCCAATGAATGCGCTAAATCATCGGCCGGACAGGGGCATAGGTTTTTTTGAAGAGGCTTGAAACAGTACAACAATGAGAAAGTTCCTACGAATCGTCCTTGCTGTGATGCCCTTGGCGATCGCCACACCAGCACTATCCGAAGCTGCCATTCCACCGAATAGTACCTCGCACGACCAGTTGCGAGCAAGTCAACTGCAACAGCGAATGGAAGAAATTCGCGGAATGGATATTAATTCCCTTACGCGCAGCGAAAAGAAAGCACTTCGAGGTGAGGTGCGCGCCATAAAGAAGGAAATGGCAGAGATCAGCGGGGGTGTTTACCTCAGCGTAGGTGCAATTATCCTGATCGTCCTGTTAATTCTTCTGTTGGCCTGAAGCTTCCAAAGGTGCTGTGGCGAGAAATTGGGGCGGAACTCTTTTCTGCGAAGCTTGCTCGTAGGCATAGGCAAGGGTGAGCAGTTGCGGCTCGCTGTACGCCGTGCCCATGAAAAGCAATCCAACCGGAAGACCGTAGACCAGTCCCATAGGAACATTGATGTGTGGATAGCCGGCAATCGCAGGCGTAGAATAGAACCCGTAGCCGGTGAAGTAATCTCCATTGATGAGGTCAGTGCACCAACTCGGGCCATTCATCGGGCCGCAGATCGCGTCCAGCTGATGCTCCTTCAAAACACCATCGATTCCAGTTCGTGTGACCGACAGAATTTTTTCCAACGCTTGCTTATAGGCTGGCGTTTCCAGTGATCCTTTTTCTTCAGAGCTCTCTAATATCTCCTGACCGAAAAATGGCATCGCCCTCTCCTGATTCGTGGAATTGAAGTTGATGACGTCCTTGAGCGATTTGACTGGTCCGCTCACCCTGGACAAGTACCTGTTCAGTCCATCCTTAAATTCAAACTTCAGGACTTCATATTCTTCGTTTGAAATTCCTTCCACCCTGGCGAGCAACTCCACCTCGATAATCTCGGCCCCCTTTTGTTTCATCGTATCGAGGGCCTCTTCAAGCAGGGTGTCAACGCCCTCGTGAACCTTGCGCAGCGTTTTCTCCACCCCTATGCGCTTCCCTTTCAACCCGTCAACATCGAGAAAACGAGTATAGTCTGAATGAGCCTTGCCTTCACTAGTGCGGGTAGCTGTATCGTCAGGGTCCATGCCGGCAAGAGCTCCGAGTGCGATGGCCGCATCGCGCACCGTGCGGGCCATGGGACCAGCTGTATCCTGTGTGTGCGAAATAGGAATGATGCCCGACCTGCTAAGTAGTCCTACCGTCGGTTTCACGCCTACCACGCCGTTGATGGACGAAGGACACCCGATCGATCCGTTCGTCTCCGTGCCGATCGCGACAGCGCAAAGATTGGCCGCCACGGCAGTCCCCGAACCTGAACTCGAACCACATGGGTTTCGATCGAGCGCATAAGGGTTCCTGGTTTGACCTCCACGACTACTCCACCCGCTCGATGACCTCGTCGATCTGAAATTCGCCCATTCGCTGAGATTTGTTTTGCCTATGATCACTGCACCGGCTTTCCGGAGCCGTTGAACGATGAAGGCATCTTTGGTGGCATGATGACCTTCGAGTGCGAGTGATCCCGCCGTTGTCATCATCTTGTCTGCGGTATCAATATTATCCTTGATCAACACCGGGATGCCGTGCATAGGACCGCGCACCGTACCATCTCTCCTCTCCTTGTCCAGCTCATCGGCAATCGCCAGGGCATCGGGATTGAGCTCGATCACGGAACGCAACAACGGCCCATGGCGATCGACCTCGTCGATGCGTTTAAGATACAGCTCTACGATAGAGCGGGAAGTATAAGTGCCGTCTTCCATCCCGCGTTGAAGGTCATCGATCGTCAACTCGTTCAGCTCGAACGCATTGTAGTCGCTGGCCGGCCCATTGTCACCAGCTAATCTCGGATTGCAGGATTCGGTAATGAGTGCAGGCAACACCAGCGATCCCAGGGAGACCTGCTTGATAAAAAATCTTCTTTTCATCCGTAGGACAATATTGATAGTGAAGAAAGGACGCGTGAAAGTCGATAAAGAAAGTTCAGCTCACGTGCGGAACTGAACTTTCACGGAATCAAGAGCGATTAGCTTTCTTCATCTTCTTTTCAAGACGCTTCTCCTTGAGAGTTTTCAAGGGCTTCTTCTTTTCTTCCTTTCTTTTATCCTGACCTTTAGCCATAGATGTGGAAATTTTGTTTCACAATATAAACAAAAAAGCGATTATTGGAGAAGGGACGCCGGCCCAAACTTCAGCATGCCTATACACCCGACGATGATAACACGAGCATTCGCCATACTCCTCCTGGTATTCGCCGGCCACGATGTCGGCGCGCAAGTAACGAACCAGCGACTATTTGATACAATCCCTTTTATTGCGGACCATTACACCAGGAAAGTGAAAGAGTTTAGAAATGAACCGGTCGTGAAAGGAAAGATCATCTTCCTGGGTAACAGTATTACGGAAGGTGGTCCCTGGCGCGAACTGACTGGCAATAACGAGATCGTCAACCGCGGCATCGGTGGTGACATTACATTCGGCGTACTCCAGCGCCTTGATGACATCATCGGCAGGCAACCTTCCAAACTCTTCATCCTGATCGGCATCAACGACATTGGAAAAGATATTCCCGATGCGGTGATCGCTGACAATGTCCGTCGTATAATCAAAAATGTTCAGGCTGGAAGTCCGGGCACCGTAATCTACTTGCAGAGCGTTCTTCCTGTCAATCCATCAGTCAAAGGTTTTCCTCAACATTACGACAAGGAAGACCATGTCGTCAATGTTAACCGCTTGTTGCGTGAGGTGGCGAACGATGTGCAGTGCCACTTTATCAATCTCTATCCGCTCTTCATCGATGAACAGCAACGGCTGAGCAAGGATCTTACCCATGATGGTCTGCATCTGCACCGGAAAGGATATGAACGGTGGGTCGCATTCCTGAAGGAAATGGGTGCAATCTGAAGAACTATTCCACGCTGTCATTTCCCTTTCGTTATGATCCCGCCAGCCTACCGTTTCTTACGATGGCATGATTTTTTTACCATCAAAAGGTTTATCAAACTCTGAGGTTGTGTGGACATTTTTCCACCGGATGAACCAATCCCTAACAAAAGTTCTGAAAGTGCATGCAAACATTTACCTTACCCTCTAATTCTGCTATTTTTAAATAACTCAATCCCCTCCCCATGAGAAAAAAGCGTAGTCAGCCGGCGGCGGCGAAGAACGGCGGCCATTCTAATGGAACGGACACGATTGCTCCAATCACGAATCACGGCCGGAGAAAAAAATCCGAAGTGCTGGTTGCAAACGTCGACACGCCACCATACGACCAGCTCACCGGTGTGCTCGACTCTCGTGAACTACTTCGCGTGCTCACCGAAGTCAAGAATGGAAATTTTTCCGCACGCATGCCCTTCGACCAGGTTGGATTGAGCGGAAAAGTGTGCGACACACTGAATGATGTTATTTCACTGAATGAACGCATGATGTACGAGTTCACCCGCGCCGGCCAAATCATCGGTAAGCAGGGTAAACTCAATCAACGGATAGACGTACCACAAGCAAAGGGTTCCTGGGGAGCCGGCGTCGACTCGATTAACGGCCTGATCTCGGACCTGGTGCATCCCACCATTGAAATTGCGCGCGTTATCAGTTCAGTGGCCAAGGGTAATCTGTCCCTTGAAATGCCACTCGAAATCGGTGGCCATACACTGCAAGGGGAGTTTGCGCAGATCGCCAAAGAAGTGAACGACATGGTGAAGCAGCTGAACCTGTTCTCCATGGAAGTGACCCGCGTGGCTCGCGAAGTGGGATCGGAAGGTAAACTCGGTGGACAGGCTAAAGTCAAAGGCGTTGCCGGCGTATGGAAAGACCTGACCGACTCGGTGAACCAGATGGGTAGTAACCTGACCGCACAGGTGCGAAACATCGCCGAAGTAACAACCGCGGTAGCGAAAGGCGACCTCTCCAAAAAGATTACCGTTGACGTAAAAGGCGAAATCCTCGAACTCAAGAACACCATCAACACCATGGTGGACCAGCTAAACTCGTTCTCATCTGAAGTAACACGCGTTGCTCTTGAAGTAGGAACCGAAGGTAAGCTCGGCGGTCAAGCACAGGTGAAGGGGGTTGCCGGAACGTGGAAAGATTTGACTGACTCGGTTAACCAAATGGCGTCAAACCTCACCGGCCAGGTTCGTAACATCGCGGAGGTCACAACTGCGGTTGCTAAGGGCGACCTCTCCAAAAAAATCACGGTTGACGTGAAAGGAGAAATCCTCGAGCTCAAGAACACTATTAACACGATGGTGGACCAGCTGAACTCATTCTCGGTGGAGGTGACGCGCGTGGCTGTAGAAGTTGGTTCCGAAGGAATGCTCGGCGGCCAGGCAACCGTAAAAGGAGTAGGCGGTGTTTGGAAAGACCTGACGGATTCCGTTAACCAAATGGCTTCCAACCTCACCGACCAGGTGCGAAACATCGCCCAGGTGACGACAGCGATGGCTCGGGGCGACCTCTCAAGAAAAATTACCGTCGACGTTAAAGGCGAAATCCTTGAATTGAAAGATACCATCAACACGATGGTCGACCAGCTGAACTCCTTCGCTTCCGAGGTAACTCGTGTTGCACGCGAAGTGGGATCCGAAGGGAAACTCGGTGGACAGGCTACGGTGAAAGGTGTCGGCGGCGTGTGGAAAGACCTTACCGATTCGGTGAATCAAATGGCCTCCAACCTCACAGGGCAAGTGCGCAACATCGCTCAAGTGACGACCGCTGTCGCAAAGGGCGACCTTTCCCGCAAGATCACCATGGATGTGAAAGGCGAAATCGCCGAATTGAAAGATACCATCAACACCATGGTGGATCAATTGAACTCATTTGCATCGGAGGTAACACGTGTTGCGCGTGAAGTAGGCTCCGAAGGAAAACTTGGCGGCCAGGCCGATGTACCCGGCGTTGGCGGAACCTGGAAAGACCTCACCGACTCCGTCAACAAAATGGCAGGTAACCTGACGTCACAGGTGCGCAATATCGCGGAAGTAACAACCGCCGTTGCCAACGGTGACTTGTCTCGCAAGATCACTGTCGACGTAAAAGGCGAGATCCTCGAGCTGAAGAACACCATCAACACGATGGTCGACCAGCTCAACTCGTTTGCCTCGGAGGTAACCCGTGTTGCCGTTGAAGTGGGATCCGAAGGCCAGCTGGGCGGCCAGGCTACCGTGATTGGTGTCGGCGGTGTGTGGAAAGGCCTTACCGACTCCGTGAATCAAATGGCATCCAACCTGACAAACCAGGTGCGCAACATCGCTGAGGTGACCACGGCGGTGGCCAATGGCGACCTATCCCGCAAGATTACTGTCGACGTCAAAGGCGAGATTCTCGAGCTTAAGAATACCATCAACACCATGGTCGACCAGCTGAACTCGTTCGGTTCGGAGGTGACGCGCGTGGCACGTGAAGTAGGATCTGAAGGAAAACTCGGCGGTCAGGCCGATGTGCAGGGTGTCGGCGGAACCTGGAAAGATCTTACCGATTCGGTGAACAAGATGGCGTCTAACCTGACATCGCAGGTGCGCAACATTGCGGAAGTAACTACAGCAGTGGCCAACGGCGACCTGTCGAGGAAGATCACAGTGGATGTGCAAGGCGAAATCCTTGAACTAAAGAATACCATCAACACCATGGTGGATCAGCTTCGCGGCTTCGCGTCCGAAGTAACGCGCGTTGCACGCGAGGTGGGAACCGAAGGAAAACTCGGCGGCCAGGCCAACGTGCCGGGTGTAGCCGGAACATGGAAAGACCTCACCGATTCTGTCAACCAGATGGCTGGAAATCTCACCGCACAGGTTCGAAACATCGCCGATGTGGCATTCGCTGTCGCCAACGGTGACCTCTCGAAAAAAATCACCGTCGATGTACGCGGCGAGATCCTTCAATTAAAAGAAACACTCAACACCATGGTCGACCAGCTTCGGGCATTTGCATCCGAAGTTACCAGGGTGGCGCGAGAGGTGGGAACCGATGGAAAACTCGGTGGTCAGGCGTTTGTTCCTGGCGTCGCCGGAACTTGGAAAGATCTTACCGACTCAGTGAACAAGATGACAGGTAACCTCACCGACCAGGTTCGAAATATCGCGCAGGTAACAAAGGCGGTGGCATCGGGTGACCTGTCGAAGACCGTCGCCATCGACGTCAAAGGCGAGATCCTCGACCTCAAGAACACGATCAATACGATGGTCGAACAGCTCAACTCGTTCGCGTTCGAAGTAACCCGCGTTGCGCGCGAGGTAGGAACCGAAGGTAAACTTGGTGGTCAGGCCGAAGTAAAAGGTGTCGCCGGTACATGGAAAGACCTCACCGACTCTGTGAATATGATGGCTTCCAACCTGACGTCTCAGGTTCGGGGTATCGCGAAAGTGGTGACTTCCGTGGCCACCGGAAACTTGAGACAAAAACTCTCCATCAACGCCAAGGGCGAGGTAGCGCAACTCACCGAGACCATCAATGAGATGATCGAAACACTGGCCGTGTTTGCCGACCAGGTAACAACTGTTGCCCGGGAAGTCGGTGTGGAAGGCCGCCTGGGAGGTCAGGCCAACGTACCGGGCGCTTCCGGGATCTGGAAGAACCTCACCGAAAACGTGAACCAGCTGGCGCAAAACCTGACGACACAGGTACGTTCGATATCGGAAGTGGCGTCAGCGGTTACCAAGGGCGACCTGACCCGGATGATTCGCGTCGACGCCAAGGGAGAAGTGGAGGCGTTGAAAGATACGATCAACCAGATGATCGCCAACCTCCGCGCAACAACCCTGCGAAATCAGGAGACAGACTGGCTGAAATCCAACCTCGCCAAGTTCACGCAAATGCTCCAGGGACAAAAAGATCTCAACACGGTGTCGAAGCGGATCCTGTCCGAACTGGCTCAAGTGGTCAATGCCCATTACGGTGCGTTCTATGTATTGAAACAGGATGAGGAAACCAGCAATGTGAAACTGTCGCTCTACGCCGGGTATGCTTACAAAGAAGACAAGAATATACCGAGGGAGCTTTCGATCGGCGAAGGCCTGGTAGGGCAATGTGCTCTGGAGAAAGAAAAGATATTACTCACGAATGTGCCGTCGAATTATATCAAGATCTCTTCGGGACTCGGAAAAGTAAAACCGTCGAATCTGATTATCCTCCCCGTGTTGTTCGAGAATAGCGTGAAGGCGGTCATCGAGCTTGCATCGCTCGACGCCTTTAGCCAAACCCACCAGAACTTCCTGAGCCAGCTGACCGAGTCCATTGGGATCGTCCTCAACACCATCGAAGCGAATACACGGACCGAAGAACTATTGGCGCAATCCCAATCCCTTGCCAGCGAGTTGAAAGTTCAACAGGAAGAGCTGCGTCGAACCAATGACGAATTACAGGACAAAGCACTCCTGCTGGTGAAACAAAAGGAAGAAGTCGAGGCCAAGAACAAAGAAGTGGAAGAAGCCCGGCGCTCGCTGGAAGAAAAGGCTGAGCAGCTGCAGCTGACCTCCAAGTATAAGTCGGAATTTCTCGCGAATATGTCGCACGAGCTGCGCACGCCACTCAACTCTCTCCTTATCCTGGCACAACAGCTGTATGAAAATGCTGAAGGTAACCTGAACGAAAAGCAGGTGCGTTACGCCAAGACTATACACTCCTGCGGCGACGACTTGATACAGCTGATCAACGACATACTCGACCTCTCCAAGATCGAGTCTGGATTTATCTCTACGAACATTTCGCCCGTGCATATTTCAGAGATCGCGGCCTTCGTGGAAACGACGTTCCGGCCCATCTCAGAAGCCCGAAACCTCCGGTTCAGTGTACAGCCCTCGCAGGATCTGCCGCCGCAATTCGAAACCGACATTCAGCGTTTGAACCAGATCCTCAAGAATCTGCTTTCCAACGCGTTCAAGTTTACAGAAAAAGGCGGCGTGAGCTTGCGCATATTCGAAGCGAAAAAAGGTTCATGGAAGTCGACGCCGACGCTTGACCAGGCAAAGAAAGTCATCGGCTTCTCGATCACCGACACCGGTATTGGTATCCCTCAGGATAAGCAGATGATCATCTTCGAAGCCTTCCAGCAAGCAGAAGGATCGACAAGCCGTAAATATGGCGGTACCGGCCTTGGCCTTTCCATCAGTCGCGGTCTAGCAGATTTGTTGGGCGGCACCATCGAACTCGAAAGTGCGCCGGGACGGGGCAGCACGTTCACTCTCTACGTGCCCAGCGAAAGTAGCTCCGTAACAGCAGCAAAAAGGACTCCCGAAAATATGATGGTTATCGAGCAGCAGCTGCAGGAACCCGACGACCAGGAAATAAGCTCACTGCTTACGAACCTTCGCATCACCAGCGAGGGTGTCGAAAACAGGAATCTTGAAATCGTCAGCGAGCTGATCAATGAAGCCGGCGACGACCGGAACAACATCCAGCCGGGCGAGAATGTCGTGCTAATCGTGGAAGACGACCTCCGTTTTGGAAAGATCGTGATCGAACGCGCCCACGCCGATAACCTGAAAGCGATTGTAGCGACCAATTATCTCGAAGTTTTCGACTTCATCAATCGTTTCAACCCGATCGCGATCACGCTTGATGTGAAATTGCCGGATACCAGCGGCTGGAAAGTGATCGACCTGCTGCGGAACGATCTCAACTATCGACATATCCCCATCCATGTGATCTCCGGCGAGGAGAATCGTGTGTTGGCGATGAAGCGCGGCGCCCGCAGCTTTATGCTGAAACCGCTTGATAACGATAAACTCGACGAACTCTTTGCCGACATCGTAAAATTCAGCAAGCAGGAGACGCGCCGCGTACTGGTGGTTGAAGACAATGAGATCGACTCATCGCAGATCGCCAAGATCCTGAAAGAGGATACCATCCAGGTGAATATTGCTTCCACCGGACAAAAAGCGCTGCAGCAACTGAAAAAGAAGGACTTCGACTGTATTATCCTGGATTACACGCTTCCGGATATCGCCGGGCCCGACCTTGTACAACAAGTCGGCGAAACGAAAGGAAAACTGACGCCGGTGATCGTTTACAGCGCCAAGGAGTTCGACCGCCAGGAACTCGCCCAAATCACTCCAAACTCGAATGCGGTCCTGCTCAAGGGTGTAAACTCCATCGAAAACCTGCTTGAAGAAGTCGTCACCCACCTGCACATTTCCCACAAAGAATTGCCGCAGGAAAAACGCAGGATCATCGAGAATATCCGCAGTAAAGAAGACATCCTGACGGGAAAAACGGTGCTTGTTGTCGACGACGACGTCCGCAACCTGTTTGCGCTCACTACTGTGTTCGAGCGATTCAATATCAATGTGATCACCGCGGAAAGTGGGAAGGAGGCCATACAGATCCTCAATGAGAACACGAACATCGAAATGGTTTTGATGGATATCATGATGCCCGAAATGGACGGCTATGAAACCACACAAAAAATCAGGCGCGAACATCAGAACAATACATTGCCGATTATCGCCGTCACGGCAAAAGCCATGAAGGGAGACCGCCAGAAATGTATTGAAGCAGGCGCTTCTGATTATATAACAAAACCAGTGAAGATCGACCAGTTGCTCTCACTTATGAGACTTTGGTTCTGTAAATAGTAATTAGAAAATAGCCCATGCAACCTAAGATCCTGTTAGTTGACGACCGGGAAGACAACCTCTTGTCTATTGAAACCATCTTTCAACCGGACGGATACAACCTGGTCAAGGCGAATTCCGGAAGACAGGCGCTGAAGATTCTGCTCAACGAATTTGACTTTGCACTCATTCTAATGGATGTGAAGATGCCTAATCTCAACGGCTTTGAGACGGCTTCTCTCATTTATGAACGGGAAAAGCTCAAGCATATTCCCATCATTTTTATTACGGCCAACAACTTCGGGGATGAAAACATTTATCGGGGATACCAGTCGGGTGCCGTTGACTACATCTACAAGCCGATCAATCCCGACGTGCTCAGGGCAAAAGTTTCGGTGCTGATCGATTTGTATCGAAAGAACCGCCAATTGCTGGCACAGGAGCAACGGCTGGTCGCGATAAATAAGAGTTTGGAGATCGAAATAAAAGAGAGAAAAGCCAATGAGGAAAAGGTAAAACACCTCAACCGGCAGCTGCTTGAAAACATCGCCAGCCTGGAGTCAGCGAACAAGGATCTTGACCGGTTTGCGTTCATGGCTTCGCACGATCTCCAGGAACCCCTTCGTAAGATCCGCATGTTCAGCGATCGTCTTGCGCACAAATACAAAAGCATGCTCGACGAAGACGGACATACCAACATTCAAAGGATACAGAAAGCGGCCGAGAGAATGCAGACACTGATTACGGATATTCTCACATTCTCGAAGATCTCCATTGACAGACCCGCCTTTGTCGAGAGCGACCTGAATATGTTGTTGTCTGACGTGCTGGTTGAGATGGAGGAAGATCTAAAGGAAAAGAAAGCGACAGTAATGGTCGACAAGCTTCCTTCACTTTGTGTGAATCCAAGCCTGATGAAACCACTGTTTCACAACCTGATCGGGAATGCCATTAAATACAGCAAAAAAGACATCGCACCAAAGGTACGGATCACGTCGGATGTGAGCGCCCCGTCGTCAAATGGCCGGACCGGGAAGCTCGCCAACCAAAAATATTGCCGAATCTTTATTGAAGACAACGGGATCGGCTTTGAACAAAAGTACGCGGAAGAGATTTTTGGGATGTTTAAACGCTTGCATCATAACACCGAATTCGAAGGCACCGGTATCGGGCTGGCATTATGCAAGAAAATCGTGGAGCAGCACAAGGGCTACATTTCGGCGCGCAGCAAGCTGAATGAGGGGTCAACCTTTATCATCTCGATACCCATTGAGCGGGAAGCGGAATCGGTTTCAGTTCCCGACTCGTTTGACTAGCCAAGCCTGCGGCCCTCACGCGGCCAGGACCAGTCCTTGGAAAGAACAACAGTCAATGCCTTAACCAGGTCTTCAAACTTTGATGGCTTCAGTAAATGAAATGCTGCACCAAGGCCAGTGACCTCCTCAATGTCATGAGGGGCGAATGACGTGGAGTACATGATTACCGGAATCGGCCGCAACGACTCACGGCTTTTGATCTCGCGGAGCACCTGCTTGCCATTGAGTTTGGGCATGTTCAGGTCGAGGAAAATCAAATCCGGAAGCACGGTCAAATCCTTCTCCAGCATGTCAAGCGCCTCGTCGCCACTCATCGCGCTATAGCAAAGAATCGTGTCGTCGATATCGTGGATGGCCTCCTCGAAGATCTCGTGGTCTTCTATGTCATCGTCGATGATTAACAGCTTCTTGTAAGAGCCCTGGGCCATGACTGACAAGGTACGATGTTACCTTCTGAACCCGAAAAATCTTGCAAAAATTATTGAACCCGGGTTGCATTAACTTTCAACGGAAACACCTTCACCGGCAGAAGGCATACTCTTTTTATTCATAATCAGCCATGGATTACCGTCTCAAACGTTCAATATGGGCTGTCCTGACCATCTTGTTCCTGATCACCGCCGCACTTATCGGGCGCGCTGTAATCCTTCGAAAAGTGCGCTCAACGATACAAGAAGAGCTGGCCGACATTCACGACAAGGGCTATGTTATTAGTTACGATACAATCTACCTGGATTGGAGGAGAAACCTTCTTGTCATAGAGAAGTTTGTAATTCAACGGAATTCATTTGATACAACCTGCCTCCAGCCTGAATTTCTCTCGGCAGGTGAAGTAAGACTCAAAGGCCTGGGCCTGTTTAGCCTTCTTTTTAAAAAACTGGTAAGCTTTAAGTCGCTGGTCATTAACGACCCCCATTTGACGATCCGGCGGCATTCTTCCCTACTGCCCGACTCAGGGGAGTCCGCGGAAAATGGAGGCCTTGACCTGCATGTGCATGAGTTGCGTTTGAATGCTGTTCGCATAGACTATTACGACAGCGGATCGTGTAACCTGCTGACCAATATCCAGACCGATATTTTCGCCAGCCAGGTGTCCATGCATGGCGGAGAAAAGTCGACCTTCAAAACTGACCTGGTAAGCGTGTACAATACCACTATTCAGTTGCCACGGCATTATTACAACCTTAATGTCCGGAAGGCGAGCCTGGATTTTTCAAAGCGCTCCATTGTGATCGATACCTTCCGGGTCATCCCCCAGCTATCCAAAGTGGCATTTGGCCAGCAGGTTGGGCGGGAGATCGATCGCGTCGATGGCGTCATCCCCTACGTCCGATTCAATGACGTTGACCTGTCCCTCCGTGACTCAATCTTTTTTCGCGCGGCTGAAGGGAACATACAAGGCTTTGTGAAATTCTTTCGCGACAAGCGACTGTTACGCAAGAAAGTTTACAAGCCATTACCCCATGCGCAACTCCGGAGCCTACCGTTCGGCATTGTCATCGACACGCTGAAAATAGAAAAGAGCTACATTGAATACGAAGAGTTTCCCGAAGACAGCGAAGTCAGCGGCCGCGTTTACTTCGATGACCTTTATGGTGTGATCGCCAATATCAATAGTGACAGTCGTCTGACGGACGGCACGACAACTGTCGACGCAAAAGCCCGCTTTATGGGCGCCGGCCATGTTCGGATGCACTCCGTATTTCCGTGGAAGACCGACAGTCCATGCCTGACGGAAGGTACGCTGACCAACATGGACCTGCCATCTCTTAACCCGATACTCGAACCTATGGCAAACATGAAGATCGAGTCGGGAAACCTGGAGAGCTTGACCTTCAGGTTCACGTACAATACGATCCGCGCTCGCGGCACCGCAGAACTCAACTACAGAGATCTCCGGGTTGTGTCGTTCAAAGACGAGGAAAAAATTGAAAACCTAAAGAAGCGCGCCCGAAAGAAAGATCCTGAAGCGTTGCGAAAAGACAATTTCAAAACTTTCATCATCAACGCCTTTGTTATCCGGCGGAACCTGACGGATAAGGTTGCGAGTGATAAACGCACCGGCGACATCGACTTTCAGCGCGATGAAACCCGTTCAATTTTTAACTACTGGTGGAAGTCCGTATTCTCCGGAGTTAAATCGGCTTACAACATCTCCACAGAACCTGCACCGGCAGATTAGCTACTGGCCGCTTTGCCGGGGGCACGAGAATTTAGTTCTACACGGCTGTGATGAGAAGAAATCAAAAGCTGAATATACTCATGATGCTGGTTGCCACCGCCGCCATCATGTATTTCAGCATCCCTCCACTACTCACACATTACGTAAATAAGACGCTGTCGGAACTCCGTGGTTATGACGCGAAAATTAGCGGTGTAGGGATCAACTTTCTCAGGGGCGGCTATACGATCGACTCCATGAAGATTACACCCACCGGAGAAAGCCGTGAAGTTCCTTTCCTGTCGATCGCGGAAGTCGACGTGTCAATCCAGTGGGAGTCGCTCCTGCTCGGAAATCTTGTGGCTACCATATACTTTCAAAACCCTACAATCAATTTCGTCGCAAGCGAGAAGAATAGTCGATCACCCGGTGCTACCAACTGGTCAGCAACCCTTCAGCAATTATCATTTCTTCCAATCAACCAGGTTCGCTTAAAGGATGGAGTTGTTTCATTCATCGACTTCAGCACCGATCCGCCCGTTGACGTCTTCCTGCAAAACATCGACCTTGAGATTCAGAACCTGACCAATGCCCGCCATGATGGCGCACTAATGCCATCGCGACTTTACGCGCGCGCTCATTCATCGGGCGACGGGGCACTCAGCGTCGTTATGAAAATAAACACCAGAAAAGACAATCCCGACCTGGACATGGACCTGAAGTTTGAAAATGTCAACCTCCGGCCGTTGCGTCAATTCTTAACTGCCCATGCGAACGTTGATGTGCTACAGGGAAACTTCAACTTGTATTCGGAGGTGACTGTCCTGGACGGTCGCATCAACGGATATGTGAAACCCCAACTCGACAACTTCATGTTCAACGGAAAATCACAACCGTTCAGGGTATTCATGGGCGACGGTCCGGCTCTTTCCGCGGAACGTGTAGAGAACGCTCACCTGGTGACCCGCGTACCTCTGGAGGGGCAAATCGCGGGAGCGACTTCGCAGTTTTGGCCACGCCTATGGAATTTATTCCGCAATGCCTCCATCGAGGGCATTGAGCGAAACACAAAGGACGCCTTCATTCTCGCATCAGCGGAATAAGTTAAGCGTTTGCCCACGGTTTCCGGCGAAAGCCTGATTCACTAAAGATACTCTTTCAACGAACTCAGGCTCAGCGGCTTTTCAAGAATACGTACAGAAGGGTGCATCCCCGAGACAACATCGGGGGTTGACTCATACGCGCTAATAAGATTGATCTTACATCCCGGGAACTGGATGGCGAGGTAATTCATTTTCTCCCAGCCCAATCCATCGGGAAGATTATTATCAATAAACACTACGTCTGGCGTAACTGACTTAATCAAGTTCAGGCCAGTGCTGAGTGTATTGGCAAGGAAGACCTCATGATCCAATTCCTCGAGGTAGGCCTTCATCAACCGGCAAAGATCTTCCTCGTCATCAATGATCACAATTTTCTTCCGGCCCATCGACAGTATATTAATCGCCAAAGTGACTGTAAATGTTTCATTTAGCGAAGAAATTCTTGTACCAATGCTGTAGAAAAATCGTCACAGTCGGTCAACCGATGGGTATAGCTTTTTTATAATCAAGGTCGTTTACAACAACCTTAAAATATCCAGAACTATGAATTCAACAGGCAAAGTAGTATTGGCAATCATTGGCGCTGCAGCAGCAGGTGCGATTATCGGAATGCTCGTTGCTCCGGAGAAAGGCAGCGAACTTCGCAAGCGTATCACAGACGCGACCGGTGATTGGACAACTCAATTATCGCAGCTTCTTGAAAAAGGAAAAGCACAACTTGAAAGTCTCAAGCAGTCGGCTTCGCACGAGGCAAGCAACCTCGCCTCAGAAGCCGAAGACCGCTACAAGAAAAGCAGAGAAAGTGTTTCGTAGGCTCGTCGCTTGCGAAGACGCCAGACAGTATGTAGCCCGGATAAGCAACCAATCGTCCAATCCCGAAACGCTGTTTCATGTTGACAGCTTTTTGCCGTCAGCTGGATCACAGCGGTCAACAAACATTAAACATATTTTAGCTATGGACAACAAGAACAGTGGTCAGAACCCTGGGCACAAGGGTGGCCAACAAAACCAAAATCAGGGTCGTCACGACAGGAGGAATGATCCGGTGGCCGGAAATAATCCATCAGGCCAGCAGAATCAAGACAAGGGTCAGAGTCAGCGGGAGCAAAGCCGATCGCAATCACAGACATCGGGTCAGCATCGCGGCCAGGAATCTCAGGCCGGATCGCAACGTCCGGTGACCAATCAGGACGCCCAGCGGCAGCAGACGAATAAAGGTGACACGGAAAGTCCAATGGAAGAGCAAGAAATGGAAGGCGACTAGCCCGAATAAATTCCAATAACCAATCCCGATAATTATCGGGATTGGAATTTTTTCGAGTCGGGTTGTGATTGATGATTGCCGATTTGGATTTAAGAACCTCTGAAATCAAAAGTCATCAATCGCCAACCTGCCTGCCGGTAGGCAGGTCATAAATCTTTTCAACCAGGAACCCGGAACCCGGAACCGTTTTTCCCGCGCTCGCCCCCGTAGGGTGAGCCATCGCAGAATCCGGACCTGCCGTTCATGAATTATGGATCGCCAATAGCCAAAAGCCAATATCCAACAGCATCACCCGTGATTAAACGACAACACAAACGTGGTCCCTTCATTGACCTTCGTTCGCACTTCAATGGTTGCGTGATGTGCCTGTAATATATTGAGCGTCGAGGCCAGGCCGAGTCCAATGCCGTTTCGCTTCGATGTAAAGTAAGGCTCGAACAATTTCGTAAGGTTCTCGGTCGGAATGCCGCATCCGTTATCCGAGATCTCAGCCCAATGGTTTTCCTCACTCGTACCCAACACGATGGAAAGTTCGCCGTGGTCGTGATTGATGGCTTCAATAGCATTAATGATGAGGTTAAGAAATGCAATCTGAAGCTTTGACTTGTCGCAGCGCACGTAGCAGGGAAAATCGGGATAAGACAGCTTGAGCTTGATCTGTTTGAGGGTCAGGCGATCGAGGGCTGCAGCTATGGCGTCATCGATCACGGCCTGCAGCGGTACCCGGGCAAATGCCATTTCCGCAGGCTTTGATGACGTGAGCAGTTCGGTGATCAGGTCGTTGATACGCTTGCCGTTGCGGTCAATGATGTCGAGGTACACGCGATCCTCCTCGCGGGTGAGTCCCACCAATTGCTCGAGCGACATATGAATGTTGCTGAGTGGATTTCGGACTTCATGCGCCAGGGTCCTCACTAATCTTCCCGTAGCCGCAAGTTTTTCCGTGAGCAACGTCGCGCGTTCCGTGCGTTTTTGATTGGTGATATCGTGGAGAATGCCCTGCACATAGGAGTTATTGTTGCTATCGCGTTCCATGGAGAGGTTGAGAATGCAATAGCGTTTCTTTCCCTTCGTGTTCATCAACTCCACTTCCACATCATTGACCTCGCCAGCCGCCTCCAGTGATTCGGCGATCAACGTGCGGACTGAATCACTTTCGATCAATTGATAAAGATTCATACTGAGTAACATCGGCTTATCGCACCCCGCAAGCCTCGACATGGCGGAATTGACGTCACGGAAGGCCAACGACTCGTCGGTGGTAAAGACGGCCTCCTTCGATTTCTCGAAGATATTGCGATACTTTCTTTCGTTGGTGCGCAAGGCTTTCGTGGAGGCCGCACGTTCAAGCGAATAACGGATACAACGTTCGAGTTTCTCCGTGGTCAACTCCGCTTTGACCAGGTAATCGACAGCTCCCATTTGCATCGCCTGCTTGTCGATGTTGGGATTACCCTTGCCCGTTAACAGAATGATCGGTTCTTCGCAGCCCAGCTGCATAGCTTCTTTCAGGAGATCGATACCCGTTTTCGCGCCAAGCCGGTAGTCGACCAGGTAAAGATCAAACGCCTGGTTGCTGATATGTTCGAGCGCAGTCTTATAGTTATAGCACCACTGGATGTCAAGGTTCCGATCCTCAATGGCCTGCAGGAACCCGCTCGTCAAGACGAAATCATCCTCATCGTCGTCGATGATCAGAATTCTAACCGGCCTGGATGGATCGTGCATGGCAGTAAATGCTTCTCATGGAATCCGGCAAGGAAACGGCCGGGCGAAAACCTCATGATTATCGCAATTTTTTTCTCAAATGACAAGGACAGTGTTTGCGCGGAAAAACGCATGAACCAGATAGCGACACACCAGCCCACAATCAGCTCGACCAACAAATTGAATGCTACAACTCCTGATTGTTGAGGTCCTTATACTGCTTGATCTTATTGTAGAGTGTCTTTCGGTCGATTTTCAGGAGCTTCGCGGCCTTGCTTTTGTTGAAGTCGACTTTCTTCAGGGTCTCCAATATCCACTCGTATTCGGCATCGATGCTCACGCTCTTTAGTCCAGGCTCGCGCGCCGGCGCCTGAACGGTAGCCGTGCCTGTGTCCTTGTCGGCGACCGGTTGGTCGGCCCCTCCCTCGAACTGCAGCTTCCTGTAATTCACAAGTTCAAACGGGATGCTCTTAATGTCGATCACACTGCTGTCGGCGAGCAGCGTTGCCCGTTTCACCACGTTCTTAAGCTCACGCAGGTTGCCATGCCACACGTATTTCTTGAAAACATCCTCCACCTCGGGTGAAAAGCGTTTAACGTTCTTGCCCAGCTCCCGATTGGTTTGTTGGAGGAAGTGGTTGGCGAACACCATGATATCATTGACGCGTTCGCGCAGGGGTGGCACGCTGATTTGAAACTCATTGAATCGGTGATAGAGATCTTCACGGAAATGCCCTGTACGGGCCGAGTCCCAAAGTTTTTTGTTGCTGGCAACAATAATACGCACATCGAGGTCTATATCTTTTGTACCACCCACCCGCCGCATCTTCCGTTCCTGGGTTACCCGTAGCAAGGAGACCTGGACATCATAAGGAAGGTTGGATATCTCGTCGAGGAATATTGTTCCGCCATTCGCCAACTCGAAACTGCCCATCTTTTGACCGATAGCGCCAGTGAACGAGCCTTTTTCGTGGCCGAACAATTCACTTCCGGCCAGCTCGCGCGACAAGGTACCGCAGTCGATGGCGATAAAGGGTTTGTTGCTGCGCCTGCTCCGCTTATGAATCTCCTGGGCGATCACTTCTTTTCCACTTCCGCTTTCACCATAGATAATGATACTATAGTTCGTCGGGGCGACCAGGTCGATTTGGTTCAATATGTTTTTGAAGTCAGGACTGTCGCCGAAGATGTAACTGGTCTCCTGGTACTTCTTGGCATTCAGGAGAGCGAGTTTTTCCTGTTCCCGGAGCGTGGCGTCCTGTTCGTTTGTTGAGTCGGAAGGCTTCTCTTCAGCCGGCTTATTCAACGCCTTGCGAATGGTGAGCAAAATTTCGTCCGGCAGCAACGGTTTGGTTACATAATCCATCGCGCCGAGTTTCATCACCTCAACGGCCGTCTTGATGTTGCTGTACCCGGTTATGATAATGACCGGAACGGAAGGATTTTTCTCTTTAATCTTCTTCAGTATGGAGCTGCCACTCATGTCTTCCAGGCGGAAGTCGCAAAGAATTAAGTCGGGTTCGACAGCATCCAGAATATCCAACGCGGCGCGGCCGCTCGTGGCCTCCATGACTTCAAAGCCGTGCTTGGACAAGAAGCGTTTTAATACGAAACATAAATCCTTATCATCGTCGACGATCAATATTTTTTCCATGAGTAGCTTTTAGTATAACGTAAACTGACTTTGCGCAACTGTTCTCAGGCCAGGAATGCCCGCATCTGAGCAGCTGGTATGTGCAATTGTTCACGGTACTTGGTCACCGTCCTTCGCGCAATTTCAAACCCACGTTTTGCAAGCACTTTCACAAGCTGCTGATCCGAGTATGGACATTTTTTGTCCTCCGCCTGAATTACCTCCTCGATCGTTTTTTGTATCACTTTGTTGCTCACGACTTCTCCCTTGTGGTTGGCGATGCCTTCCGTAAATAAGGACTTTAACAACACATTGCCAAAGTGGGTCTGAACATACTTATTACAGGTGATGCGCGACACCGTTGATATGTCAACGCCAACCATGTCGGCAACGTTCTTCAGGATCATTGGTTTTAGTTTGGTAATGTCGCCTTCCTGGAAATATTCATGTTGTAACCTGACGATCGCCTCCATCACTTTCAACATGGTGGTTTCCCGCTGGCGGATCGCATTGACAAACCATTCGGCAGCATTCAGCTTGCTCTTCAGGTATTGCTTCGAGCGATTGTCGGTATGACTCTTCTCGGTATCGTACACCATCTTTTTCCAGGATGAGCTGATACACAGCTTCGACGATCGCTCACGCGCGAGAGAAACGTGTGTTCCGTCCTCATCCTGCATCAGAATAAAATCCGGAAGGATGGTTTCTGTTTGTGGTGTTGTAGTGGAAGCTGCCACAGGTTTCAACTTGAGCGTACCCAGCAGTTGGAAAATATCTTTGAGGTCATCTTCCTCAATTTTGAGATCGTTGATGATCTTTTCAAAGTTGCGGTGCATGAGCTCATGATAGTGGTTTTCGAGAATACGGACGGCAAGTTTCACATCCGGACTCGCCTGTAGTCGTCGCAGTTGGAGGCAAAGGCAATCTTTGATGTTTGCGGAAGCGACTCCCACCGGTTCGAGCTGTTGGATGACGCCAACAACCTTTTGAACGACATCGGGTTCAACCCACTTGCTGAATTTCATGGAGTAGTCGTCAGCGAGGTTTTCACAGCTGAATTCAAGAAAGCCTTCGTCCGTGAGGCTGTCAATGATGAAGTTACCGACTTCAATCTCCAATTCGGCAAGGTTCTGAAGAGCCAATTGATTTTTGAGTTCTTGTCGAAAATCCTCCACTTGAATTATTGGTTTTTCCAACGGCGCCTGACTTTGAAAGTGCTGTGCGTTTTCCAGTTTGTAGTCAGGTATGTCGTCGTAGCAATATTCCTCCCAATCTTTGTAATCCTGGGCGTCTTGCGTTCCTGATTCGAATGCACCATCCTCATCAGCTTTCTCCTCAATCAATGGATTCTCCTCCAATTCATTCTGGATTCGCTGTTCAAGCTCCACAGTATTCAGATGCAGTAACTGCAGCATTTGAAGATGTTGAGGGTGTATCTTCAGCTGCTGTTTTTGTGTCAGGTTTTGGTAAAGCATATTAGGGCCGGTTAATTACACCCTACTACTTTTGCAAGCTTGGCTCCACTTTATCGGAAAACCTGACCTGTATCTATAATCACTTGAATATCAATCTGTTAAATTTCAAAAACGCTGGCTTTTCGCTACGCTAATTAAGCGACCCTGTAGAATCAATTCCCATATTGTTGCTATCAAATATAGGTCAATGGGGAAGGAATTCCACACGTTTCGACCGTTTAAAAAGGCCGCCTGGCGGGCCATTCCGCCAGCTATCACACGCCGCTTCACTTAACGGTATAGCTATACGCCAAATGGAGTCGCTCACCTGTTGCCGGAAAAGTCAGCGTCCGACTTCACGCCGACATAACGTTGAATAAAAAGCAAAAAAGTTTCGGCAGTACTAATGGCGGTAAAATTCCTCTTCCAGGCAATCACATAAAGCCACAGGATTTCAGAGCCCGCGGTAGTACCCGGAAGTATCCACGTGTCCAACACATAACTCAGCACCAATCGGATAGCAGGAATAAACATATCTGGAACACCTGTTTCAATGATCTATGAAAATGAAATGCCTGCTTCGAATCGAATCTATTAACCCCAGACAGCGGGCCACTTTGAGAAACATTTTACACGAATAACCGGCGAGCAATACCATCCCCTATCGTTAATCGTTACGATAACATTCATGAGGCTCAACTGGCACATAATTGGAGCGCGCTTGTATGCAACTAAATCTAATTATTATGCTACGATGGACGATAACATTTCTGGTGATAGCGCTGATAGCGGCCGTGTTCGGATTCACGGGAATCGCCGCAGGCGCAGCTGAAATTGCAAAAATCATTTTCTACATATTTCTGGCGTTCCTGGTGATTTCACTAATTGCGGGAGCTTTTAGAAGAACCGATTGACGCTCATGCGGCGATTGTTCAATGTAGATAGTGAAAAAAGCGCAGCCCGTAAGCTGCGCTTTTTTTTGCGGTTATTTTCGGGAAGCGGGGGCCGGGTTGATCTGCTTCTGAATTTCATGTACATCAACAATGAATTTGGAAACCGCCGAATCTGAGTAGGCTCCATACGCGTCGACGAGCGTCCCCTTGCGACCATCATCTGTTTCAATAACATACAGGATAGAATTATCAGCTGGATCGGATTCGCCTTCGAACCGATAGAAATTGACGATGTGGAGCTGGCCTGGTTGATAGTGCTTATCTTCGTCATACGTCGTTAGTCCCTTGGCCGTCACCTGAAAATCTTCTTTATACCCCTGTTCTTTCATTTGATTCACGCAGGACGAAAGACTTTTCATCCAAACAGCATCATCGGTTTCTCCCCTGGTTTCCATTTTATTTTTATATAAGAATTTGAGCAACTACAATTGTATGGCAGGGTTGGTGAACATGGTGCGCATATCGATGTCTCAACTATCGTTTGCGCGTTTCAACGGCGAAGAGCGACACAAAGAACAAGGCGGCGAATAAGAAGAACACGTATTGCGAAACGACCGTGACGCGATCCTCAAGATCACCAAATCCAAATAACGCAGCAATGATCGCAATCACGAGGAAGACCACTGACCATTTCAACATATTCGTAAACCCTGACCCGCCACTAACGTCAAATACTTATGCCATTGATCTCCATCTTAAACGGAACCGGAATACGGAAAACCTGCCGTTCATGCGACCGTCGTCCACATTTTGTGTATAAAATGCCCCGTTTTTTTGCCGCTTTACAACAAGAATGGCCGTTAGATGCAAAAACAGCCGATTAAAAACTGGCACGACTTTTACGAATATGACAATGTGCTCTCATGGACCAGCTTGATATAAATAGCCGATGGAATGTCGTCAAAAATGAGCTGAAACAGCGTTATGTGATGCTCACCGATGATGACTTGACATTCCGCGTGGGACGCGAAGGTGACTTAATAAGCCGCCTTCAGCAGAAGCTGAAGAAAAGCCGGTCGGACATCATGAGAATGATCGGCAGTGTCAGTTGATGCGAAGACCGGGTACCGCAAAAGACGTGAGCCGCGAGCGGCCATCCCGGCACGGAATTTAAAGAGAAATATGGCAGTTGTTCTATAGTCAGGTTTTAGCTAGTGGGGTTTAAAAGTCGTTACCGTCCTGGTAGCGGCTTTTTTTTTGGCCCTACATATCTTTCAATTGTTGTCTCACGTGGCTTTTCTTGCTATGATACTTGTCTGCCTCGTCAATCGAATGCGAACTGTGGAGATCGTTTTCCTTCTCCGCAAGTAGCGACAACTTGACATAGAACTTCTTGAGCACCTCAAGCTCTTCTTCAGAGAGGTCTTCGATCACAATCAGCCGGTTACTGGCCTGCTCATTGCAAGCGATAAGTTCATTGAGCTTAAGCTGCAAGGCCATGGTATCTTTATTCTGCGTCTGTTGAATGATGAAAACCATCAGGAAAGTAATGATGGTCGTAGACGTGTTGATGACCAGCTGCCAGGTATCGGAAAAATCAAATAGCGGTCCTGTTACACCCCACACAACAACAAACACCATCGCCAATATCAGGGCACCTGGTCTCCCAACCCATTTTGTGATTTCGTTGCAGATCCTGGTAAAGCCTTTTGCGGATCGTCCGCCATTGATTTTCTTATTCATAGTTTTCGGCTCAATGTCTGTTTAAAAAAAGAAAGTCAGGCATCGACCTGACTCTCCAAATATGTTCTGGTATGCATAATCAAACTTCCTGTTCAGCCGACTGGTTGATGTGGCTTTCGGCGATATTGGTGAGCAGTTCATCGGCCTCTTTTTCCTCCTCGAGGATCTCACCGAGTATGTTTGCGACATCGTTTTTGCCGAGTGTTTTTGCGAGCTGCGTCAGTCCGCCGTAAGCGGCAATTTCATAGTGCTCCACTTTTTGAGCTGAAATAATCAGCCCGGCATCGCGTGTGGCCGTTCCTTTTTCTGTTTCCTCGATGACAGTTTCGCCTTCCTTAACCAGCCCTTCCATGCCTTCACATTTTTTGCCTCTCGGTTTTTCGCCCAACATTTCGAACACTTGCTCCAATCGGGTCACCTGCTCCTCGGTAGTTGCCAGGTGATCAGCCAGGGCCGTCGACAGTTCTTCAGAGCTTGCAGCCTTTTCCATCTTGGGCAGGGCCTTGACCAAATGCTTTTCAGCCCAATAGATATCCCGCAACTCGTTTAGGAACAGTTCTTCGAGCATCGATTGATTATGCTCGTGGTTCGGGGCAGATTTTTTTGCTGCGGTTTTCTTACTCTTTTCCATAGTGTGATTCGTTTTAGTTACCGACATCTTTTTGTTTCCTGGCAAATGGACCTTGCCGATTTCTTTTGGGGTCTGCAGGTAGGTATGCTTTGCAACACCTTGCCGCATTAGTCCATAGGAAGACATCGTGTAAAAAGGCCATGCCCGCAGCCCGCAAGGGTCGCACAGCGGGCGTCCGTTGTAATGCATTAATCCAGTCCGAGATCGCGGCGGGCCTTCCGGGTGAGCCTGGTTTTTACGAGTTCGTAGGACTGTCTGATAAAAAATTCCCAGTCCTTCTTGCGGAGCCGTGCTTGTGGCGTTACGAGAACCCACTTTGCGCGGGCCATGTAGGGAGCCGGAGAAAACCCTTCACGGGTAGACAGTTCCTCGAACTCCTCATCGGTCACCTTAAAAGATGTGCGAGACGGTCCATCCAGGCTGGTGACGCAAAACATTTTTCCGCCAACCATGAAACAAAGGTCATTATCCCATTTTATATCTTCGGTGACCGCTGGAAGTGCATTGCAATAGCTGCGAAGGAGGTCAACATCCATAGAGTAATAAATGTAAGAAAAAGCCGCACGGCCATATTAATAAACTTGCTAATTTGGGCGATGATGCACGGCCCCACGCGATGAATAAACAGATTATTGGAATTATTCCCGCCCGATTCGGGTCTACCCGTTTTCCGGGAAAGCCGCTCATCGACATCCGCGGCAAGACAATGA
Organism: uncultured Roseivirgaceae bacterium; assembly: GCA_964563295.1. GTDB lineage: Bacteria > Bacteroidota > Bacteroidia > Cytophagales > Cyclobacteriaceae > Chryseosolibacter. Next base: position 27,707 of record CAZLWX010000044.1, read on the forward strand.
TCCAGCGTGTGTATGAACAAGCAAGGAAGTGTCCTGACCTGTCAGAAGTGATTGTAGGCACCGACGACGAGCGTATCGAAAAGGTTGTCGCCGATTTTGGCGGCAAAGTATGCCTGACGTCAGTACAACATCCCAGTGGGACAGATCGCTGCGCAGAGGTGGTCGAAAAGTTAAAGCTCAATTGCGATGCCATAGTCAATATTCAGGGTGACGAGCCATTCATCGAACCAGGTCAGATATCGCTGGTATGCTCGTGCTTCTCCGACGACCGCACTGAACTGGCCACGCTCATCAGGGAGATCACATCTCCGGAGGTGCTCTTTAGCGCCAGCTGCCCCAAGGTAGCCGTTAACGACGAAGGATTTGCGCTCTACTTCAGCCGCCAGCCGATACCCTACTTGCGGGGTATCGAACAAAAGAACTGGATAAACAACCATACGTTCTACCAGCACATCGGAATATACGGCTACCGGCTGGACGTCC
>CAZLWX010000045.1:0-27368 GCA_964563295.1 uncultured Roseivirgaceae bacterium
AAAAAATGAACGTAGTATAGCCATACCATTGTGACGAGCGGCCACAGTTTTTTGGAAAGAAGCAACCTTTATTCTTTTCTATGGTCATGATATTACAAACGGTCAACGCTAATATCAGCCGGTCTTCGAACTATTCGGAACCTTGTCTTTTTTCCGGCGGCAGCCAACACTTTTGGATGCTTCTTGCGTGTGCAAATGCGAAGGCATAGTTACCGGAGGTCATCCATGGAGATGACAATTCACGCTGCAGGATAATTGGGTCGGATATTTTTTACGGCTGCATGCTCGCAATTATTTTTTCAGAGATCATTTATCCTGATCAGTGCACGCAGATTTTTTTAACTATTTACCACCTGATACGTGAAGTTGGATCCCACAGGGCGTCTCAACCGCGATTGAACCAGCACTAGAGAATGAGAAAACTGACCAAACTTACCCTGACGGTAATCGTTGCCGTTCTGTTTGCCTGGCAGGCGAACGCGCAGCAAACTGCAAAAGTAACATCAGCCGGAACGAATTACCTGGAGTATCTGCCGAAAGACTACAACTCCAACACGAACAAATATCCGATTGTCATTTCTCTCCACGGCATCGGGGAGAAGGGAAATACCGCTTCCGAAGTCTGGCGCGTAGCCAACGTTTCCCTGGCGAAATACATCAAATACGGCCAGGAATATCCTTTCATCGTGATTTCACCTCAGCTGAAAACGTCGTACGGAACATGGCCCCCGGCTTATGTGATGGAAGTGATCAATCACGTGAAGAAATATTTGCGGGTGAATAATCAGAAAGTGTACCTCACCGGCCTGAGTCTCGGTGGATACGGTGTTTGGAAGACGGCTGGCGCGTATCCTGATGCTTTCGCTGCAATCGTACCAGTTTGCAGTGGAGGGAATGACCTTGGCAATGCATGCAAAATCGCGGCCTCAAACTTGCCCGTGTGGGCTTTCCATGGCGACGCAGACACCAGGGTATCCTACACGGTGACTACCAAAATGGTTAACGCCATAAACTCCTGCTCGCCCAAGCCAAACCCGCTGGCGAAAGTGACGATCTTCCCAGGCCTGAATCACAGCATCTGGGACAAGGTCTATAAAGAAACAAACGCGCTCAACTGGATGCTGACCTACACGAACGGAACAACTTCCACAGGAACAACTCCGACTAACGCACCTCCGTCAGTGTCCGCCGGTGGTGACAAGACGATCACACTTCCCACGAACTATGTCTATCTGCAGGGCAGTGCAAGCGATACCGACGGATCAATCGCCTCGTATCAGTGGACTAAACTCTCCGGCGGCTCAGCCTCTCTTAGCGGCGCGACCTCGGCCAAAGTAAAAGCGTACAACCTCGTCCAGGGCACCTATTACTTCAGGCTTACCGTCAGGGACAATGATGGGGCCTCTAAGTACGATGATGTGAAGGTGACGGTGAACGGGTCAACGACCACGACCAATAAGTTGCCGGTCGTCAGCGCAGGTGCCGACAAATCAACAACTTCGATGACAGGCTGGACGATCATCGGCTCGGCATCCGACCCCGATGGCTACATCGTTTCCTACAAATGGACGAAGGTGTCAGGAGGATCGGTATCCATGTACAACGCGGGAACGCCGAAGCTATTTATCAAGAATTACTCGGGAAGTTACATCTTTAGGCTCACCGCTACTGATAATAAAGGAGGCGTTCGCTACGATGACATGATATTCACAACGGGGTCAACGTCGTCAACAGAGCCGGTGGATGAACCACAATCAACAACACCGACTTCTGGAAACAAGCCGCCCGAAGCTTACGCCGGCACCGACAAGACGACCACCAATAACGGCTTTACGCTTGTCGGCAAAGCGACCGATTCAGATGGTTCCATTGCTTCGGTGGCGTGGACCAAGATCTCCGGACCCTCCATTTCGATGAAGAATGCCAATACGCTAAAGGCATGGATCTACAATCTCGTCGCCGGTACGTATGTGTTTCGCTTCATCGCAAAGGATAATGACGGAGCCGTTTCATACGACGACATGAAGCTGATTGTGAGTTCGACAACCTCGTCCAACAAGCCGCCGGCAGTGTATGCGGGCAACGACAAGTACACCGACAGGAACGGGTTCACATTAGTCAGTAAGGCGACAGACGAGGATGGCACGATTGCTTCCTATCTTTGGAAAAAGATCTCTGGCGGCGCGGTGTCTATGGCGAACGCGACAACGCCGAAGTTGTGGGTCTACAACTTGCTGAAGGGAACCTACGTATTCCGGGTCATCGCCGAAGATAATGATGGCGCGACCGACTATGACGATGTGAAACTGGTAGTGCAGTGAAATAACCCCAGGCAAAAAAGAAGTCCATCGCAGGCCGATGGACTTCTTTTTTGCCTTATGTTAAAGATCGTCGTCGTATTTTTCCGGGGTGGCGACCCAGTTCTTTATGAGCGGGCCATTGATGCCGTATACCGGATCGGTTTCCGGCAAGGGCGTATTTCTGATGTTGCTGTCAGCTCGTGGCCGTTCATGCTTCTTTCCGTAGTTCATGTCGTAGGTGTGACCCGCCGGATAAGCTCCTACCACAACCACCTCGTCGTCATCGCTGAGACTCTTGTGAGCAACTCCTGCAGGAATGATTACCACATCTTTTTCTTCCAGTAGCAACGAAATTCCAGAGGGCCCGCCAAATTGTACCCGCACGCTTCCCTGGATGATGCCGAGTACTTCGTGGGTGTTGCTGTGATAATGGTGGTAATTGTAGATGCCATTTGTCCACGCGTTAATCCAACCGTTGCTTTCAAAGGTCTCGATAACCGTCTTGTCCCGGTCATTCAGCGGAAGCTGTAGCGCGTTCCGATAGATCATCAGCGGCAACAATCCGTTGTTCGGAAAATCGCCCTCCTCCGGAATCAGGTGCCGGAGGATATTGACATGTTGGACGGGCCCGGCTACATCAACAGGTGATTTCATAAGGATTTCTTTTTTTCTTTTTTCCCGGATCATCCTCCGGGGCAGGCTTCCTGGGATGTATCCCTGGTTTTGGATCATCCTCCCACACCGGTCGATGCACCGGAACGGTGAGTTCAACGCCGCTGGGACTGACGCGCATCAAATTATTCTTATCCATCGCTGCTCTCCTCTCTGATTTAACGGCTGGTTAGCGCTGTTCACTTTGGACCGGGAATTAAAAAAGCATTCCCCCAAGAATGATAAAGCGACCGGACGAAGTACAATGCGACTACTCGCCGGTATTATATTTGGCCGAAAATTCTTGTGGCGCAAATGAACAAGGAGATTTGGACGATCGGGCATTCAACCCGCACGCTTGCGGAATTTGTGGAGATATTGCAATCGTTTCAAATCGAACTGCTGGTTGACATTCGTTCGTTTCCCGGGTCAAGACGCTACCCACACTTTAATAAGGAGACCCTCGGTCCTGCGCTGCAACAATATGGAATTGACTACAAGCACATGGTTGAGTTGGGTGGGAGACGGAAGGCGGATCCCAACTCCATGAACATAGCGTGGCACCATCCCGCCTTTCGCGGTTACGCCGATTATATGCAAACAGAGGCGTTCAATCAGGCTGTCACTTCGCTTGAACAGGTGGCGGGGCAAAGGCGGTCTTGTTACATGTGCTCGGAAGCCGTTTGGTGGAGGTGTCACCGAGCCCTGGTGTCCGATTATCTAAAGGCCCATGGCTGGACCGTATGGCATATCAGTGACGTGGGAAAGAGTCAGGAACATCCCTACACGTCTCCAGCCCGGGTTGAGGACGGCAGACTATATTACGTCGTCAGCAGCTCAGGTCGGGTGTAGAATAGATCAATTGCCGGACACCGGATGAAAAATTGCGGGTCCAGGACTGACATCGCGTTGAGAACGTCACCCCACGGCCGTATCCCCTATGATGGGTGGTTTTTGTAGGAGTCTTGTTATCCATTAAAATCAAATGCTTAACCGGCCTGGTATCCCAAGGCATCAAAAAGTATTTCATTGATGTTCTCATGGCGTGATTAAATCAAAAAATCACGCCTGGGTGGGCCGGTCGGCTCGTCAATTTCAGTACACCATATTAACTGTTCAGTACACATTTTGCCCGTTCGGGTTTCATGCTTTTGCAATTGCGGCTAATATGTGACAGATTGTTTCAAACCATTCCCCCTATGTTTGGAAACTATCTGACCATCGCTTTTCGCGCCATTTCGCGCAACAAAGTCCATTCGGCCATTAATATTCTGGGTCTGAGCCTGGGAATAGCCAGCTGTATTTTGATTGTGCTCTTTGTCTTCGATGAATGGACATTTGACCGGTTCCACAGCAAAGCGGACAGAATATACCGGGTGTTTGCAAGGGAAAATTGGGGCGAAAACCAGGAGTTCTTTTATACGACGACCCCATTCCCCATGGGACCGACGCTAAAGGAAAACATTCCCGAGGTTGAAGATTACACACGCGTTGTCGTATTTGGTTCGCAGGCCAGGGTGGAGCAGGACCAGTTCAGCGAAACGATAACAGTTGCCGACAGAGCGATTTTCAGCATGTTCGATTTTCCTCTCAGGGAAGGAGCAAAGGAAACATGCCTGGACAATCCTGGAAAATTGGTGATCAGTCGGTCGGCGTCGGAAAAATATTTCGGTGACTCGCCGGCCATTGGCAGGACGATGTTGATTCAGATGGGCGATAAATTCGAAGACTTTGTCATATCCGCCATCGCCGATGTGCCCACGAACTCGAGCATTCAGTTTACATTGCTTATCTCTGACGAAAATCTTCCGCGTCTGTTCGGTAAGCAGGCGCTTACGTCAGCATGGTTCAGTATCAATCCTGAAACGTATGTGTTGCTTCGCGAAGGCGTAGATGCTTCTGATGTGACGGCCAAGTTTCCGCAATTATTCAAGACGGTCCTCGGGGAGGAGCGTTATAAGGAAAGCAACTACGCTCCTGGGTTACAACCCCTTCTTGACATTCACCTTGGAACGGACTATCCCGCGGGAATTGCGCCCGTGAGCAATCCAGTCTACGCATACATACTGGCAGCGGTGGCCATTTTGATCCTCGCCATCGCCTGCATCAACTTTGTGACGCTTTCCATCGGCAAGTCGCTGAAGCGGGCGCGCGAAGTGGGAATCCGAAAGGTTGTGGGTGCTGTCAGGAGACAGCTGATCACCCAATTCATCGGCGAGGCGATCCTGGTCACATTCATTTCTATGGTCATCGGAATAGGGCTCGCGGTCGCAAACCTCTCCCTGTTCAATGAGCTTTCAGGCAAGTCACTGATGTTTCCCTTTAATGGTTTCATGGCGTTGGTGATCGCGTCGTTGTTGCTCCTGATCGGGTTGGTCGCCGGAAGTTATCCGGCCTTTGTGCTGTCAGCATTTCGCCCGGTTACGGTGTTGAAGGGCACCGCGTCAGGAATTAATCATAAACAATCTCTCCGGAAGATATTGGTGGGTGTTCAACTGGCGCTCTCTATTTTTCTGATCTCGAGCACGCTGATCATGCGCAATCAACTTACCTTTCTCCAGAACAAGAATCTTGGCTTTAACAAGGAACAGGTGGCAGTAGTCCAGCTGAATGTTCCGCGTGTGGGTTCATTGCCGGAACGCGTGAGGAAGGGATTTGAGGTTGCTGAGCAGTTCAAGATCGAGCTGGCAAAATTGCCGGACGTTATTTCGGCATGCGGATCGTCTCACGATTTTGCGAATGGCGCCTGGGTCAATGTGGGTTTTACGGATGAGCAAGGCACCTATCGGACATTTAATCTCAATGTCATTGATGATGATTACGTTCCGACCCTGCAGATCGATATAGTCTCGGGACGAAACTTTTCTGATGAACTTCCCGCCGACAAACGTCGGTCGGTAATCGTGAATGAAGCTTTCGCCAGGCTTTTTGGATGGGACGATCCCATAGGCAAGCGAATTCCCGGTGCCAGGTTTCCCGATAATGAAGTCGTCGGCGTCGTTCATGACTTCAATTATTCGTCGTTATACTCGGGGGTGGCGCCACTGGCGCTGGTCGAAGATCCGGCGGTCATACTTCCGGGCATCGAAAATATAAACATCACCAATTCCCCCATACCTAAATTATTGATCCGCTTCCGTCCTGGCAACCTGGCAAATGCGGTGGAGCAAGTGAAAGGAATATGGAACACCATTACAGGTGGAGAGGAGTTTTCGCTGTCGTTCGTTGATCAGGCGCTCGCGTTTCAATACCGTGCCGATCAAAATCTGGGAAAGATCATCGGCATCGCTACCGTACTGGCCATGGTGATTGGCGCGATGGGCTTATATGGCCTCGCCTCATTAACGATGCAAAACCGCGTCCGGGAAGTGAGCATTCGCAAGGTGCTTGGTGCTACGGAACGGTCCCTGCTCGTGCTGCTCTCCAGAGAGTATGTGGTAATGGTCGTTGTTGCCCTTCTTATCTCCGTTCCCGTGACCTGGTACTTCATGAACGATTGGCTCCTGACGTTTGAATACCGGGTTCCTATACGATCCTTCGACTTTCTGATAGCCGGCCTTGTGGCACTGGCTGTTGCGATTATCACTATCAGTTATCACACGCTGAAGACAACCGGTAGCCAGCCGGCACGGACACTGAAATACGAATGATCATAATCTTGCTGGCGGACTAAAATTCTCCAGCGCCGATGTCGTACGAGACACCCTTGAAGCGAGGTTGTCCATAGAAGTCGTGCGCAATGTTATACGTGTCGATGCTGCTTCCCGCGTCAATCGCCGGAGAGCCTGGAGTGAGGCGATAGTCGTCCGCGGCGGCATTCAGAAACCGGACTGTTGTGACGTCGCGTGAAAGGAAGTTGTTGGCCGACTGCACGTTCACGTTGCCGTTCTGCCTGAAGATGAACGAGCTCGCCTCGTCGGCGTAATCTCCCACACTTCCTGGATTTACGATGATATTGTTTAGCACGACGTTGACGGGTACTTCATCCGAATACAGCCTGATGCCGTCCTTGCCGGGACTTACGATCGTGTTGTTGATGAATTGATACCCGGGACCAGGGCTTCGCCGCTCATCGCAAAAGATACCGTTCTCACCCGCATTGACGATGACGTTGTCATGCACGACATTGTCGCCCAGGCCCATCATGATCAGACCATTGCCGTTTCCGTTCTTGATGAAATTGTTGAAGAAGACACCGCCTGTTCCAGACCCGATTTGCATCCCATTATTTTGTCCCGGCTTGTTGGCCATGCCATAATTCTCGACCTGGTTGTTGAAGACCATGGCGCCCTGCGTTGCCGACCCCACCTGGATCCCTTCCCATCCCGAATTTTTCACCTTGTTGTTATAGACTTTGACATTGTGAATCTCGTGCGGTTGACGGATGCCGCAAGGTGTCTGCATTCCTTTTTCATATAGTGAGTTGCCGACATAGAATCCTTCACCACCTGTGTCGTGGACAAAGTTGTCGTGAATGGAGATGTTGGTCATCGTAAAATTTCCCTGGATAGTCGCGTCGTCGCAGCTCGGATCAGTCTTCGCCATCAGTCCCGCGAAACCGATGTTTGTAATTTCCACGTGATCCACTTCGAAGTCCGTGCTCAGGTATTCAAGCGTCATGCCGAGGTGGCCGCCATCTATTTTGATGTCATACACGCCGTCAGCGTCTCCTCCCGTAAACCGGAAATATTTGCTTTTCTGGAATTTCACGGCGTACGATTGATCTCCTCCATTGATCCGCGCGGTGCCGCCGGAGCTTCTGATAACGATGGGCTGACCTTCTGACCCGACGATGTTGACGAATTTCAGATTGCCATACACAACCGAAGCGTCAAGCTCGATTATGGTTCCGGGCGTCAGGCCGAGGGCTTCTCCGTCGATTGTTCTGGCATCCGCCGGAACAGTGTACGTTGGCCCCTCAGGTGGATTGGCGGTGAGAGTCGTGTCGGGTGCAGGCAGCCCCGGACTAAGTTCATGGCTTACGGGCGCTATGATTTCGTCTTCGCTGCACTGGGTAAAAAAGGAGAGGGATATAATCGTCAAAAACACGGGGAATACCCATGTCAAAAAATTCCGTTTTATCATTGATCCTTCAGGTTAAGAGCCGGCGTCATTGCGACAGCCGGTCGTCGGTGATGTTAATTGCCTTCAAATGAATTCAAGCTTTCGAAAGAATTCATTTTACAAATGAAATGCGATTGGAGGACTAGCGCGACTTACTTTTCAGCCTGGGCGCAACCATGTACCAAAAAATTGCTCTGGTTTATTTTTTTGAAACGAACAGGGAATTCTTAATCCGGGTAAAAGGCAAATACACGTTCACACCGATAAGTGGTAGCTTCGACGACGTTTTGTCCACCCTGCGTATCGCACCTTGTCGATTTTTGCAATTCGGTTGATGTAACGCATTTCTGGATAGCAAAAGAACGGCAATCGTCCTTTCGGCTGCAGACTCACGGAGTGGATAGAGCAGAGCCGCCAATGCAGACGGCCCCCTTATCCTAAGGTACTCGTCAATGTTTTGTTGTGTGTGCGATGATGATTGGGTCGGATTCGGTTCCCTGAAGATTTACAAAAGTGAGATTACCGTAAGTGACCCCGGTTTCGAGGCAAATGATGTTGCCGGGTTTCACGCCGAGTTCGGCGGCGTCAATTGTTTCGGATTTGTTATCCAGAACAAACGTACAAGTCTTACAGTCGACTGATCCCGCGATCTGAGTGTTCTCTCCGACGATCGTGATGCTTCCCACATTCGAGGTCGAAAGTTGTGACACTTCCGCTTTGTTGTTTGCTGCGTCTTTTGCTATCGAGTCAAATTCATCTTCCTGACATGCTGTGAACAGACAACCGGCGACAATCGAGAACACGAGGGTTTTGATCGGCGAAAACGTTCTTTTGTAAGTCATGCTAAAAATGGTTAGGCCTTCAGGAGGCAGTTAAAAAATGGTTACGATTAAAGTCGAAATAGACAGGTAGCATACACGTTCTTATCTCATAACTCCAGTCGGTTTAAAAAATGAGTGTTGTTTCTGTTCGCAACCTAATGCGTCGGAACCAATTATTCTTATTGCCGTCCGAAAAAAGCGATTGTTGGTATTTATCCCCGATATAAGGAAAAATTTTCCCTTCAAAAGTAAATATAAACAGCTGGTTCACAATGACATAGCGACCAACCAGCCATTCCCGGAGATTTGTTTTACAAACTATATAATAATATCGATAGCTTTGTTTTACAATCTATATACAAATGAACAAGGATTATCTGGGTGAATTCGAAGAATTGGTGCTCACCATGGTTGGGATCTTGCAGGATGAAGCGTACGGCAATGCGATAGTCACTGAGATCCACGAAAGGGTCGGGAGGATTGTCAATTTAAGTGCCGTCCATGTTACCTTGTATCGCCTCGAGGACAAAGGTCTCCTTAAATCCAGGATGGGTGGTGCAACCCACGCGCGGGGAGGCCGCCGGAAAAGAATTTTTTCCGTAACGAACGCAGGGCTGGCCATGCTTCGTGCGATGAAGGAGGCCCGAATGGATCTCTGGAAGCTTATACCACAGCTGAAATTTGCGTGACCATGGAAGCCTCGCCGCCACGTATTGCTCTCCGCTTCCTGCAGTGGTACGTGGCTGGGCGGAACTTCGACCCCGCCATCGCCGCGGACACGAATGCGATCATTGTTAATGAGGCCCTGGTCAGGGATATGAACTGGTCCAATCCACTCGAGGAGCATCTCAATTACACGGAGGACTCCACCCAGGTTGGTGCCAAAGTGATTGGCGTGCTCAAGGATTATCACAATCGCTCACTCGAGGCCCCGATCGAACCTCTCTTCCTATCACTGAACAATGGTAAGTCCGGCTCTCTGACAACCCTGTTGATCAAGATGGCGTCAGGCGACATTCCTTCCACGGTAGGCAAGATAGAAAAAGCATGGAAGGAACTTTATCCTGATAAGCCATTCGACTATTCGTTCCTCGATGAAGACGTCGCGCGACAATACGAATCCCACCAGCGATGGATGAGTCTGATGGGGTTTGCCACAGGCTTTGCCATTCTGATTTCTTGCCTCGGCTTGTTCGGAATTGCCGGCATCAATGCGGTCAATCGTACCCGGGAGATTGGCATTCGAAAGGTGATGGGTGCAGGGGTCCGCAGCATCTTTCTGTTATTGAATCGTCAGTATATATGGTTCTCGGTTATCGCCTTTGTTATCGCGATACCATTCTCCTGGTATGTCATGAACAAATGGCTCGAGGGCTTCCAGTTCCGCGTGGAGATTGGATGGGAATTGTTTGCCGCTAGTCTCCTGGTTGGATTGTTTATCGCGCTCGCTACCGTCAGCTATCACGCTATTCGGGCGACCCTGATCAATCCCGCGGAAACATTGAAGTACGAGTGAGTCCTTAATTAAAGGACCTCCTTCATCATAGCCCGTTGACGCTCGTCGGGAAGCCGGCCAAGGCCTGCCCCCAAATTATCTTGCATGTGGTGAGGTTTTGACGTTCCGGGAATCACGCAGGTCACCGCCGGATGCGACAGGATGAATTTCAGGAAGAATTGGCCCCAGCTGTGACAATCAAAATCGGCCGACCAGGCGGGTAGCGGCTTTCCTTTGACGCGGGCAAACAGTTCACCTTCCTGGAACGGCCGATTGATCAGCACGGCGACCTTCCTTTCCCGCGCAAGCGGAAAGAGGGATTGCTCCGCATGGGTGTCCCTCAAATTGTAGTTCACCTGGACGAAGTCGATGTTTTCCTTTGCGATTATGTCGGCAACGCGGTCGTGAGCACTGCTGGTGTAGTGGGTTATGCCAATGTAGCGGATGATTCTCTCGTCCTTCCACCGATACAGCGTTTCCAGATGTGTTTGCCAATCGGTGAGGTTGTGGATTTGCATGAGATCAAGCGAAGACCGGCGCAGCAACCTCATCGACTCCCGCATTTGTTCAATGCCGCGCTGCTTTCCGGTAGTCCACACTTTCGTGGCAATGAAAAGCTTTTCATTGAGGCCCAGCTCATTTGACAGATCGCCGACAACCTTTTCCGAACGTCCGTACATAGGAGAGCTGTCGATCAATGAACCTCCGCCATCAATGAGAGCTTGCAAAACCCCCTTGAGAGGCTGACGCTCATCGCTGCTTTCGCCGACATCGAATGTTTGCCATGTTCCCAGGCCAACCACCGGAATCTCTTCACCGGTGCCTGGAATTTTTCGCCTCATTATTTCCGCTTTTATGGCCTTTGACTCATTCTCTCGCGGCAATAAAGCCAGCAACGACAGATTATACAAACAATCGCGCCGTGTCATGATTAATAAACCTATACAAACAGTTGACCAATACTGGCTTGCCTTGTCAGCGTTTCCGCCTGGTTTTCCAAATTACACGGTTTGGCGGCAATTCGTTAAATTTATGAATTCCCTTCATGAAACCGATCCTGCTCATATGCCTGCTTTTTGCCAATACAATCGGTATTCGCGCGCAGGAATTTGAATCATCCAACCTCCCTATCATTGTAATCGACACGCACGGTGAAGAGATCATCGATGAACCGAAGATTCCGGCGGACATGTTCATTATCAATAATGGGCCGGGTGTGCGCAACAGTCTCGGTGATCCTTATGAATTTTCGGGAAGAATAGGCATCGAAATTCGGGGCTCCTCGTCGCAGATGTTTCCCAAGAAACAGTATGGAGTAGAAACACGCGACGAGGCTGACGAAGGCATCGACGTCTCACTCCTCGGCCTGCCCGAAGAAGAAGACTGGGTGCTGTTCGCTCCATACAATGACAAATCACTCATGCGGGATGCGCTTGCCTATAAACTGGGACGGGACCTCGGGCGCTATGCTCCCAGAACGCGGTATTGTGAGGTCGTCCTGAATGGCAGCTACAACGGCGTCTATGTATTGATCGAGAAGATCAAACGTGACGGCAACCGCGTGGACATTGCCAAACTCGAACCTGAAGAGGTCTTAGGCGAGGACTTAACCGGTGGATACATTATTAAGATCGACAAGACTGAGGGAGACAGCGGTCCTGGTTGGAATTCGGCCTATCCACCACCGTTTCGTTCCGGCAACCAGTTGATCACCTTTCAGTATGAATACCCGAAATGGGATGAGATCGTGCCGGAACAAAAGCAGTATATCCAGCAGTTTATGGCGAATTTTGAGAACGCGCTCGCCGATGAAAATTTCAAGGATCCCGTCAATGGGTATTCCAGGTATATCGACCTCGATTCCTTTGTCGACTACTTTATCATGAACGAGGTCACCAAGAATGTTGACGGTTACCGGTTGAGCACGTTCATGTACAAGGACAAGGACAGGGACTCGGAGCCAGGCAGGCTGTGTATGGGGCCCATTTGGGATTTCAACCTGGGGTTCGGCAATGTGGACTACTGTACTTCGGGCAACCCTGAGGGCTTTGTCGTCGACTTCAATGCCGTCTGTAACCAGGACTTCTGGCTGATACCTTTTTGGTGGCAGCGCCTCCTCGCTGACGACGCATTCCATGATAGACTGGTGACGCGGTGGACCGAACTGCGTGCTGGAAAATTCAAGACAGAGACGATACTCGATTATGTCGACTCGGTGGCGAATGTACTGGACGAGGAGGCTCAGCAGCGCAACTTTGAGCGGTGGCCCGTATTGGGCACTTATGTGTGGCCCAATTACTTTGTCGGGTCCACCTTTCAGCAGGAGGTCGAATGGCTCAAAGACTGGATCGCGTCGCGAATGGAATGGCTTGACGCGAATATCCCAAATTTGGTAACCAGTATCGGGAACAACGATGTCAATGACGCGCCTTTTGCGGTCTTTCCGAATCCATTTTCGCGCGAACTCTATGTTGAGCAGCATCTCCGGGTCCCATCCGAAGTGAACATTGAACTGTTCGACAATAATGGCCGGATTTTGCAAAGCAAAGAGCGCCCATACCAGTCCGGATTACTCATGGAGTCCCTCGGTACCGATTTGCCTCCGGGCATGTATTTTTATCGGATTCGATTGAATGGGCAAATTGTTCAACGTGGCAGGGTGGTGAAGCTGAAGGAGTAGGCTGTCTTAATTGTGCCGCAATCCGTTACGAACACCTCAATTTGGGTCTTTTGAAATGAATTCCAAATCCATACATTTACCGTTCTTCTAACCCAGTTGTCATGAAATGGACTGTCATTATCTCGATTGTAACCCTGGCCGGCCTGGCCATGCTGACTTCATGCAAGGACGATGAAGTACCGATTGCAGGGATTGAATTTGAGCTCGAAGAACAGGAAGTGCCTGAATCTGATGGGACGATTGAGTCGTTTCACCCAGATGAAGATGACGACGGAGTGGGCCGCATTGTGCTGGTGAAGCTGATTTTTGACAGAGCCCTCGCCGGGGACGTAGTGATTGAGTTTGATGTGGATGGAACAGCCAGGCGGACCAAATCCAGCAGTGAGGTCAATGATTTCGAGATTGAGGATGAATCCGATGGAATGACTGTTGATGGTGACAACATCACCCTCCTGAAAGGATCCACCGAGGCTTCTTTTTCGATTCGCATTTTTGAGGATTACAATTTCGAATTTTCAGACGATTTGCCGGTAAACGACGATGACATACCCTACGAATCCATTGAACTCAGTCTCGAGTCGGTGGTTTCCGGACCGGGGAAACTGGGGACTAAGCTTGATCATGAACTGAAGATTCTGGAAGATGACGGTTATGTCTACCTGGAGTGGAACCCGGCAGATCAGGCAGGTACTACCGGCGATGTCGATATGGACTTGTTCGTCTACATTAACGGCAACCTGGCGGGAATATCATCCCTGGACAATTCGCAATTTCCTTTTGAAGCGTTGGTGATTCCTGGTGGGTTCCCTTCCGCTGAATATGGTATGGGATATGTCTACAAAAGCGGCACTTCCGAAGACCTGGCCATCCTCTCGGAGATAGCCAATTTCGGAGGCACCATTACAACGACCGAAGATGAATCAGGAGCGGTTGTAACGACGACTGGAAAGTACACCCTGGCGAACATCAACGCATACGATAGCCAGAACCCATCATCAGAGATTGAGCAGTCTTTTGAGAAAGACGGGTTGGATTACTTGGAACTGACAAATATTTCGGTGCCCGAGTCCGGTAGCAGAATGCGCCCCACGCCTGTATCGAAGGACTGTTTGTTGCCTCGCGGCAAACTTTCAAAGGAGTCGGTCACTGTCCTGAGGAGGAGATAGGGTCGACTCTTGAAATCACATCGAGGGTCCAGCACTGGAATCAGCCTCCATTGAGGAATACAAAGCTCCAGCCGGTACACGGATTGTTGAATTCGTATATGCTTGGAGCGTATTTGTAGACAAACGTCTTGTCTCCGGCCGTTAATTGATCGAGGTAGGTGTTGATGTTGTCGAGGTTGGCGTCGGTATTCTCTTCTCCAAACAAGGTGAAGCCCGGCTGAAAATTAAAGATGATGTTATTCCCGTCGAGCTCCGGCACGAATTCGCGAAGCGCAAAGGTAATACTGCCGTCATTGTTGCGAACCACGAATCCAATACCGTACAAAATAGATCCGTCGTTCAATTCCGCTCCGTAGTACAGGTGCATTTCGATTGCGCCGGCAATGTCAGTTGTGATTTCACTCACGAGCGGAAGACCATCCCGCCGAATGTTGCTAAGCGGACAAAAATAGAACACCGATTCCCCGGCAAAAGCTGCCCCGGCAAGGTCGTGAATCGTAGTCTCCATCACCACATTATTGGACGCGATCTTGCCGGCATAGGAGTGAACGGTGAAAGGGTCGGCACACACGTCTATCGTCGTCTGGCTCAATGCCCCGAAAGTAATGCGGTCGATTCGCTCACCACTGCCTGTTACCGTGGTGGTGACGGCATTCTCCAACACCAGGTCGTTGCCCTCCAGGTAATAAGGCGTAGTAACGTTAAGCTTCTGGGTAGTGCCGGGATCCGATTTGCGCGCGGCCAGGTTAAATGAAATCACTCTGCGCACGGCATCCATCGAAATATAAAACTCGAGGTCTTTATTGACGTAGGTAATCTTCAACGCCGAGCTGAAGCGCTCAAGGTCATTCTGTATGAGATCGAGGTTGAGACCTACTTGCTGGCCGAGGAGCTTATCATCTCCGTTCGCCGCTGGTTGGAGCACGATGACTGTCGGCGTCGAAAAGTCTGTCTTGCTGCGAAACACCAGATTGCCTTCGGATGTCTTGTCGACAAACTTGAATTCGTACTCGGCTCCAAAACTGGCTTGATCCAATTCGAAAAGATAACTGAAGAACGAGTAGTTTTCGAAGATCAATTCCAGCCCCAGGGAGTTGTCAATACGGTAACCGATAGTCTGATCCTGAAATTCGCCTTCATTGGCGCCGAGATCAGTTTGAATGTTCACTTTCCCTTCGTCATCGAATCTCAAAAGCACATAATAAGATCCTGTGCCCTGCACCGGGGTGTACTTCAGCAGCCATCCGGCATCGGGATCGGTCAACTCATCGCGAAGATTATGGATCGCCTCCGCCGATCGCTCATCCGCGGTCTTTTCAAACACGGCAATGTCATTGTCCTGACAACCCGTCAACAACAACCAGAGACCACAAAAGAGAACGAACGTTTTTTTCATTGCAGTTTGTCCTGAATTAGTTCCCGAACTTCGAGCAAATCAACCCCGGTAGTCACCTTGTAATGGTTGAGCACAGCATTATATTTTATCCGTAAGAGTGCGCGCCCGGCATTCCTGGCCTCGCAATCCACCGTGGAGCAGTCCTCGTCGGTCAGGTACTGCGTGTAGAAGTCGGGCTTGAAAAGGAGATGGGCCACGAGTTCCGCAAAATCTTCGTTGAATGAGCTGGTGGCATACGGTGATACGAAACCTCGTCTCAGCGCCTCTTCATCGGTGAGGTTGTACCACGATCCCGCGGACGTGTAGCCCTCCGGGGAGATACCCTGCCAGTTCGGCGGCAGATTGTATCGCTGGTGTACAATGTGAGCAAACTCATGATAAATCGTTCCCAATT
Source organism: uncultured Roseivirgaceae bacterium (assembly GCA_964563295.1). Classification (GTDB taxonomy): domain Bacteria; phylum Bacteroidota; class Bacteroidia; order Cytophagales; family Cyclobacteriaceae; genus Chryseosolibacter. Next base: position 15,968 of record CAZLWX010000045.1, read on the forward strand.
GACGGAAAACCCACGACAGGTCGTCGGGGTTAACCAGATTGACCTCGGTGAGTGTTATTCTCGCTCCCGCGTCGGCAACGCCCAGCGTGATGGTACCATCGGAGTTGTAAATCGCCGAACCGATCAGCACGATCTCTGCCGGCACATGTTTGCGGAAGAATTCCTCCCCGTTGTCGACGTCGAGGAACGGCTCGACCCAAAGGTCATTAAGAAAATCAAGCATCGGCTTTACGACCTGCAATTTAGGAGGCGTCACGCGCTTGGTTGGGTCAACATAACGATCGACAAATTTGTAGCGGACGGCAATGCCAAATTCGTCGCTAAAATTCTCCTGGATGTAGACGTCAAGTGCGTCTTCTGAGGCTTCCCATTCCCTTACAGGCACTGGAGCGAAGTCATCCTCGTAGCATCCGGTCACGACAACCAGTTGAAGGCATAATGGCAGCAAAATCGCGATGCGCTTTATTTTCTTTCTCATCTCGGATTTGGTTTAAGGCCCCCAACATCGATTGCAGCCTGTGGAATCTGCAGTACTCGCCTGTCATCATTCGATCGCAGTAACTCTATGCTTCCATCCTCGAACGTATGACGCACGCGAATCTCGTACCGCTTGATGTCGAACCAGCGCAGCCCTTCATGGATAAACTCTTTTCTTCGTTCCCGGATGATGAACTCCAGTACTGCTGCCCGGCTATTGGTCGTTCCGTAATAGCTTCTTAATAGATTAACCGTAAGGGTAGGTTCGTCCTCGTATCGTTTGTTAACCAGCAGCTGGAGATCGGCGATGGCAGCGGGTAAGTTGTTGTCGTAGACGTAGGCTTCTGCGCGATTCAGCAAAACTTCCTCACCACGGAACACGGGTAGTATGGTGTAATTTAATCCTACATTGGAAGTCAGGCTGGAGCGTTCGAAGAGAAACTCCGTTTTGCCGAACCCCCAATTGTCGGTGCCGCGCACAAAAATCGGGTAGCGATTGCTGATCCTGATGTCGTCGGCGAACCACGGATTCTCCAGGAAGATAGACTGTGCCAACTGCGGACTCGGCCAGTATCCGACGTTCACATGCGTATTCGTGATCTGACGGATCAACAGTATGTTGCTGGGATCAGCGGGCGACGTGAACAGGCGGAGGAACTCCTGAGGGTCGGAATACGATTCCAGGTAGCCGGCGATATCTTTCACGAATACACTCGGATCGGGTTCAAGGAGTTGAGAACTATATTCGATGCATGGCGAGTAGTCGCCGCGGAAAAGATAAAACCTCGATGCAAGCGCAAGCGCTGCGTTCCGTGTAAAATGATACTTTCCGGAGTTGGCGTAAAAACTATCGTCTACGAGCTCAAGGCCGTCTTCGAGATCTTCTTCGATCTTGTCGTAGACATCCTCGATCGATTCCCTGGTATACTTTTGAATAAAGACTTTTTCCGGTTTGTCGACATAAGGAATGCCGTCTTCGTCTTCATTGTCGTCCGTGTAATGCAAGGCAAACAAATTGACGAGCATGAAATGTCCGTAAGCCCGCGTAAGCAGCGCTTCTGCTTTGACGGCCCGTCGGTGGTCTTCGTCTCCAGGCAGATTGTCGATCACCGCCAGTACCTCGTTCGCATGGGCAATGGCGTCATACGTGGCATTCCAAAAATACGCGGGCGTGTCCTGGTTGGTGGATGTGATTTCCTCCCAATGATAGGCCTGCCGGTGCTCCGGAAGGAGGAACGTGCCCGACGTCAGCGAGACATTGTCACTCATCCACTCGGTGAATGCGTAACTCGCACTCGAGTATGCGTTGGTCAACAACTGGGCAGCTTTCTCCACCGTGTTGAGTTCAACACGATTGTCTGGATTCTCCTCCAAAAACCTGTCACATCCTGCCAGAAATATCGCGCTCAGGATGAGATAAATTGTAAGTTGTGAAAGGCGTTTCATGTTGACATCACTCAGAATCCTATAATGATCGACGTTGTAATCAGTCTTGGTTGAGGCAGCGCCACTCCACCAGACTGAAAGAACTCAGGGTCCTGGCCGTTCAGCTTCTTGTCGGAGTAAAGCAACAACAGGTTTTGTCCCTCAACGGCGACCTGCGCGTTTGTTGCACCGATTTTCCGGGACCATGCAGAAGGCACAGCGTATCCCAGCCGCACACTTTTCAGACGTACATACGTGCCGTCCGCCACGCGGGCAGTACTCTTGTTGTACAAATCGTAAGCATACTGATAGTCTGGATTCTCGGCCACAAGCACATTGTTGTCCAGGATCACCGGGATATCGGTGAATTCCTCGTCGCCGGGCACGACCCAGCGATTGACGAAGCTCCGCGAGAGCGAACTAAAGTCAGTGTAGCGCGGACTGAAAGCATCGTCGAGCCGGATCTTATAACCGAACTTGTAGGAGAGGAATACATTGAGGCTCAGGTTGCGATAGGAAAACATGTTGTTCAAGCCGCCAGCGCCCTGAGGTTCCGCCGAGCCTTCGAATTTGAGAATGCTGGTAAGATTTTCACGATCCTGAAGGTCGAAATTGTAGACTACTTCGCCGCTGCCGTCAAAGAAGGTCGGAATGCCGCGGTGGTCGAGTCCTGCAAAGCGCGTTGAGAAAAGTCCGCGCCGCGGTCCGCCGAACACGGGAGCTCCGCCCTGAACGATCGCATCGCCAATACGAGGGTTAAAATCCAGCCGGGTAATCTTATCCCGGTTATAGCCGACGTTGAAGTTCGTCCGCCATGTAAAGTCCTTGAACCTGAGGTTGACGGTATTAATGGAGAACTCAATACCCTTGGTCCTCATATCGGCGTAGTTGCCGGTCTTGTAGGCATTTCCACCCACACCACTGGTCTGCAAGACACCAATCAGATCGAAACAGTAACGGCTATACAAGTCGATCGTTCCGGAAACTGCATTGTCTAAGAGACCAAAGTCAAGTCCCGCATTCAGTTCATTGAGTTTCTCCCAGGTGAGGTCGGCATTTTCCAGATCCTGGATGTACAAGTACGATTCTACGTCCGTGGGTCGGAGGGTTACGCCGGATTGTAAGTTCAGAAGCGCACTCGTGTTGGGGCCAAGGTTTGCAGACAGTCCGTACGTTGCCCGAAGTTTCAGATAATCGAGCCACCTGACGTCGATAAATGATTCCCGGTCGAGGTTCCACGCCGCGCTTACGTTCCATGTCGGCAAGTAGCGCGCTTTTTTACTTTTTCCAAGACGGTTGGAGCCATCGTACCGGATAGTACCGTTGAATATATATTTTTCATCAAAAGAATAAGCGCCGTTGAGGAACAGCCCGGCAAATCGCTCGCGATCGATACCGAGGGCGTATGTCCTGATCCCTTGCCTGTTCAGAAACTCGATCATCAGCGGATCGGTGTTGACAATGCCACCGCTCTCATATACCACACCAATACCGTCGACCCGGCGACTCTGGCGGTTGGTGAACTTGATCTCCTGACCCGCCAGCACATTGATGCTGTGCACCTGGTTGACTGAATGCGACCATTCGACGCTGTTGCGGATATAGTAGTTGTTGAGCTCGTCTTCGGTCAAATTGTTAAAGCCACCTTCGGGCAGCACGACCTTTGGTTGTGAGCCCGGATCATCAGGATCTCTGAAAAGGAGGGGATTGGCGTCCTGGATAAACTGGGTGTCGTCGGCGCGATACGCTTCGGCCTGATTGGATTTTTCATGAATCACGTGCTCGCGACTCGTGGCTGCATATCTCGCCTGTAGTGTGCTGCGCAACGTTAGGTTCTTCAGGATGTTGTAGGTGAGATCCGCCTGGCTGGCGACGTCGGCGACAGTGATATTGATATAATTCAGGTCCAGTTCGCGGATGATATTGAACGGAGCATAGTTGCGGCGGAAATACTCGATGTCACCGTTGCTATCATAAGGTCGGATCGACCGGCTGGTGTTCAGCGCATAGCTTAATGGGTTGATGTCAAAATCCCTGCGAAAGCGCCCCGTAATGGGATCAAAATCCCGGTTCTGTGTGCCCGGCACTCGTTGGTCCCGGTAATTGGCTGTTAGTTTCAGGTCGAGTGAAAACTTCGGCGAGAACAGGAAGCTGTTCTTCGCGGTTCCTGCGTAACGCCTGACATTGTCGGCAATAGTCTGACCGTTATCGTGAAGATAGCTGAGTGAATAGTAACTATTGTGTTTTTCGCTCCCCGAAGTCAGACTGACGGCGTGTTGTTGTTGCAGTGAAAACTCGCGGAACAAAACATCGAACCAGTCGGTATTTGCGTTTTCATACTGGTTCAAGAATTCTTCGTTCAACGAGCCATCCGGTCCCCACGGAATTTGATGGTCGGAAATAAGCGCGAACATTTTTCCCATCGCGCCGTAGTTCTGGGCTTTCACCGATGTTGTGATGTCGATCAGGCCTTTTTCATACATCTCGCGGTACACCGACATTTCATCGGCGGAATTCATGATGTCGAATTGGCTGTAGGTGGGTCTCAGGTTCACGGAAAAATTTCCGGAGTAGTTCACTTTGGTTACGCCACTCTTGCCGCGTTTTGTGGTGATGACGATTACGCCATTTTTCGCTCGCGTGCCGTATAGGGCAGTGGCGGAAGCATCTTTCAGGATTTGAAACGATTCAATGTCGTCGGGGTTCAGGCCGGCAATTGATGATGCGGTAAGGGTATTCGCGTTGCCTGTAATGATATCGTCCGCGCTCACAGCGTTGAGATCTTCCAGGATGACGCCATCAATAACAATGAGCGGCTGGGTATCGCCGTTGATGGAGGTGTTCCCCCGGATCCTGATCTTCGGGCTGGTGCCGAACGTGCCCGACACGTTGTCGACCGTTACGCCGGCAACTCGACCCTCGAGCATTCGCCCGGCATCTGCCATTCCAGGGCTGCGTACCTCGTTCATCTTGATGTTGGTGGCCGAGCCTGTGAACAATTTTCGCTCGACTTCCTGGAAGCCCGTAACCACGACCTCCTCGAGTTGCCTGGCCTCCTCTTCCATCACAACGTCGAGCTGCGTCCGTTTGCCGACCGCCACCTCCTGGGGCTTGTGTCCAACATAAGTAAAGATGAGCACCGCATCTGCAGACGCGGTGATGGTGAACCTGCCCTCGACATCGGTGATTGTTCCTTCCTGAGTATTTTTTACCACGACACTAACGCCAGGCAAACCATCCGGTTCCCCGGCGGACGTTACCCGACCGGTGATTCGCTGGGTTTGAGCGAACGCCGTCGACGAGAGTGTGACCAGTAGGAAAAGTAGAATTCGACTCATACCCGGAACGAAGGAACTAAAGTTAAATATTATGGAAGAATCTGCAACCACATCGGCGTAACGGGCCATGTGTTAAGAGCGATTTTAGAAATTGTTATCCCGGCGCTGGTTGCGGCAAGAGCGGGGTGGAAGACAGACACAAAAAAAGCATTCCATCCCGCACCATCATGCGTTTATACCACCGCGTGGGTTAGGGGAGGAGGAGTCGCCAGGGTTCTTATGCCAGTTCGCGAAGGTCGACCGGGACTACGCGCGAGATGCCTTTCTCAACCATCGTGATCCCGTAGATCACGTCAGTCGACGTCATTGTTCGCTTGTTGTGCGTCACAATCACAAACTGGCTATCCTTGCTGAAGTTGCGGATGATGTTGTTGAACTTGTCGATGTTGGCGTCGTCAAGTGGAGCATCGACCTCGTCAAAAATACAGAACGGAGCCGGCTTCAACAGGTACATCGAAAAAAGAAGCGCTGTAGCCGTCAACGTTTTTTCCCCACCGGAGAGTTGGTTGATGGTCAGCGGACGCTTGCCCTTTGGCTTGGCGATAATGTCAATCTCGGACTCCAGCGGTTTGGTCGGATCGACGAGTCGCAAATCGCATTCATCACCCTCCGTGAACAGCGAGCGGAAGACGTTGATGAAATGTTCCTTGATCTTGTTGAAGGCCTCCATAAAGGTTTGGCTTGCAACGCCTTCGATCTCTGCGATGGTGTTGAACAACGATTCCTTCGCTTTCAACAGATCATCCTTCTGAGCATTGATGAACTCGTTTCTTTCCTTGATTTCAGTATACGCCTCCATAGCCATCGGATTGATCGGCCCCATGTTATCGAGCCGTTCGCGAATCCTGGTCACCTCGTTCCGGAGTTTTTCTTCATCGGTCTCCTGGGCTGAGTCGGGTTCCTCAGCGCTCATGATAGCATCGAGGTCCACGTTGAATTCCACGGAAAGCCGTTCCTTGACGGAATTAAGTTGAAGTTTGCTTTCGTTCAGCGTGTTTTGGAGTTCCATCAACAGGCTGTCGATATTTTGACGAACGTGCTGGATCTCGCGAAGCTCCTTTTCGATGACGTCGATCTGGCCACGCGAGGCATAATACTCCTTTTCAGCTTCACTGAGGCCCTTCTCCATTTCTTCCTTCTCGGAATACATGCGGATGAGTTCATCCTCATGAGTTTGCGTGGTGTCGACGATGCCTTTGATCTCTTCTTCATTTCGCTGGAGTTCGTCGGCGTTCTGTTGTATACGCTGACCGCTTTGATCCATCGACTCTTGCTTGAACCTGATCTCCTGATCTATGCTCTTGACCCGGTTCTCCTGCTGATGATAGAAAATATTCTGTTCATTGAACGCCGCGGATTTTTGGCTTAACACCTCGTTGTTGCCGGCGAGTGTTTCCGTGATGGCGCCAAGTTTGTCTTCCTGCTCACGCAAATCGTGCTCGGCCTGCTGTGCTCGCGGCTTGAGTTCATCCAACTCCCTTAACAGCGAGTCGATCTTTTCGAGAATATCCTCCCGGCGCAGGTCGGCACTCGACAGCATATTCGAAAACTGCTCCCGTTTTGTCCGCACCGAAACATATTCCTCGTTGACCTGGCGGATGGCGTTTTGAAGCTCTTCGACCTCGTGCCGCAGCTTGTTGTTCCTGAGTTTCTCCAGATCGCTTTGCTTCTCCACCAGGCTCACGCGAATATCGTCGAGTTTGGCGGTCAGCTCGCGAATTTCTTTCTCCAGCTTCTCCAGGTTTCTCGCCCGACCGATCTTCTTGCCTTCAAAGAGTCCAACCGATCCGCCGGAGATACTGAACCTTTTCCGCGTGAGTGTGCCGCTCTTGGTGATGAATGTGTTTTCATCCGATTGAGGGATGCTCTTGACGTCGCCTTCATAGATATAGACGCCGTCCAGGATGTAGGACATGAGCTTCCGGTATTTCGGGTCGAATTCCACGATCTCGGTTGCGGGGAATGCGTTGGGATAGATTCCGGGTGACGAAGCCTCAAACTTTTCAAAGGCATCGAGTATAAAGAAGTGAGCCTTGCCTTTCGCTGCGTCGCTCAAAATGTTGATAGCCTCATAGGCCTCGGCCTCATGCTCCACTATATAATAGTTGAGATAAGGCTCCAGGTAGTTTTCGATGGCTACCCGGTATTCCTCCGAGGTGGTCAAAATATCAGATAGGAGCGGGGCATTCCGCGCTACTCTTTTCTTCAGGAATTTGATCGCCTCCGGAAACCCTTCGAGGTTCTCGACCAGCGACTTGGTGAGGTTGTACTCATTCTGTCTCGCATCGAGCTTCCTGCTTGTACCATTCATTTCCTCGCGGATCATCTCGATGGTCTTTTCCAGGGACTGCGTGCGCGCCAGCGTGTCGTCTTCTTCTCGTTTAAGGACATCCAGCTCCGCGGTGCGCTCATTGATTTCCTCCTGCAGCAGGACGAGCTTGTTTTCAAATTCGACCAGGCTCGCACTTTGCTGACTGGTGTCGGTCGCGGCCCGTTCGAGCTCCTGCTTCAGGGACGAAACCTGGATGTCACGGATCTCGACCGCTTTATTAATTTGAAAGCTCTCCTCTTGTTTCTCGCGCTGAACCTGCCTCAAGGCATCGGACTGAGTCTGCAATTCGCTTGTTTTTCTCTTTTGCTCCTCGTAGTCGGCCTTCAGCAGCTCGAGCTTGTGATTGATTTCATTCAGAATTTGTTCGGCAGCAGTTTTCTCTGACTCCAGGCTCTGGATACTGAATCGCGCCCGCTCATTGCTCTTCTTATCCTGTTCGATCTGTTCCCGGAGGCTCGACGCGCGGTCGTTGAGATACTTCAGTCGCTCCTGACGGATCTGTTTTTCACTTTCGTAATGCCTGATCTTTGCGACAAACTCATTGATCGCTTTCTGCCTGCTGGAAAGGGTCTTCTCTTTCACGATCAACTCAGCCTTTGCCTGTTCGATGGCCGCCTCCTTTTCGGCTATAGCCGACGTGAGGGCCACCTTGCGATCGTTCTCCGCCGCTATCTGTTGATTGATCTGGTTGAACGTTTCCTTTTGTTTGTTCACCACCACCCGCGCAAGCCTGATGCTTTTTTGCTTGTATTCCTCTTTGATCCGGTAGTAGTTCTCGGTCTGCCGGGCCTGCTTCTCCAGGCTCTTCATGTTTTTTTCGATCTCAAAAAGCAAATCCTCGACGCGTTCAAGGTCGGCGTCAGTGTCTTCCAGTTTCTTAAGGGTTTCCTTCTTGCGCTTCTTGAATTTCGAGATCCCCGCAGCTTCTTCGAAGAGACTCCGGCGACTATTGTCCTTGTCATTCAACAGGTCGTCAACCATGCCCAGTTCGATGATGGCATAGCTGTTGGACGCAACACCGGTGTCGAGGAACAGGTTGGTGATGTCTTTGAGTCGACAGACCACACCATTTAACAGGTACTCGCTTTCGCCGGAGCGATACAGCCGGCGGGTGATGGTTACTTCGGAATATTCGGTAGGAAGGATGTTGCGCGTGTTGTTGATGGTCAGCGAAACCTCTGCCATTTGTTGAGCGGCACGCTGGCTGGTGCCATTGAAGATCACGTTCTCCATTTTCTCAGACCGCAATGCGCTGGTCTTCTGCTCACCCAGCACCCATCGGATGGAGTCGACGACGTTGGATTTCCCGCAGCCGTTCGGTCCTACGATCCCGGTAATACCTTCGTCAAAATTGATAACGACTTTGTCGGCAAAACTCTTGAAGCCCTTGATCTCCAGTTTCGCTAATTGCATGTTCAGTAGTGGTTGTAGTGGTTAAAAAGTTCTCCGATCGCAGGCGGCCCCCAGCCCCGGAAACTTTCCGGAATTTAAGGCTTTCAGGCCACTTTTGTCAGAGATAAGTCGGCAAAGATAAACCAGTCGTTTGGGCAATTCAAAATAAAAGAATCGGGGATTGTAACAGCCTAATTCAAAGCGATATAACGGCCGGGAATAGCGTTTTTTACATTAATTTGTTTATTTTTGATTAATGGATTACCAGTTCTGGATTTACCTGGTTCTCTTGCTCATCTACCTGGTGAGCAGAGCGATGAAGAAGACACAACAGGCGGGGGATGTGGAGGAACGCCAGCCGCGAACAGGAACTGAGAGTGAACGGCGTGCTGCGGCGGAGAGGCCGATGACATTTGAGGATCTGCTCAGGGAAATCACAGAGGGAAAGCAGGCTTCGAAGCCGGCACCTCCGGTACGGCGGGAAATGCGCGAGCCCGAGGTTGTCGATTATGATGAGCAGGTAGGGGAAGAGGTTCAGGACCTGGAAGAGGTCGATTACGATTATAGGAAGAAGGACAAACTGTACGATACTTACGAGGAGGCGAAGCGGATGGCATTCAACCGGCCTTCCCTCGAGGAAAGCCTCAGCTTGCGGGGAACGCAGGTGGAGTTTGGCAAATTTAAGGTGTTTGAAAAAGAAGAAAGGCCCGATCTGTTGAACGCTTATACAAAGGATCTTCAGGATCCGGAGGGGTTGAAAAAGGCCGTGGTACTGGCAGAGATTTTAGGACGGAAGTTCGAATACTGAAAACTGACTTTTTAAACTAAATCTTACCTGCATAGGGTAAGCGATTTTTTAGAGTACCGTACCCCTGTTTAATCAGGACCTTTATTGTGACTCATTGCGGTTACAATGGCTTTTTTGAGGTTATCTATAATTGGCCTTATTGTCGACAAATGAAATTACCTAACTACCTGCTCCTGGGTACCCTATGCCTGGCGACCCTGCCAGCTTTCGCTCAAGAATCACCCCCTCCTTGCCAGGAACTGAAATGTGAGGTCAGTGTTCAATACAGCCCCAATGCGGACGCAGAAATCACATTAAAAACACAAGAATCAATAAGGCCCACCGTATACCTGTTGTCAAGGAAGAGCAGGCAGATTGCCCAAAAATCCAGTTCCCTGATAGTAAAGCACGTCCCGCCGGGTAAGTACCTACTCCTTATAAATGATGAGGACGGGAAATACTGTCCTGGAACGTTGGAGTTGACCGTCGAAAGCAAGACAGAATGAGGAGCAATCATTACATATCGTGTCTCCTCGCCCTGTTGTTCGTTGCAATCGTCGGCCTTGGATTTGCACAGGCTCAGGCGCCCACCTTTGAAGTACAGAACCTTCGCGCCGCATGCGACCCAGCTGACAACGGCTCCTTTGAAATTGTTGTGACCGCGGGCTCCGACCCGATCAGCATTATTGTTGTCGCGCCAGGTTATTTCCAGAACCTTCCTGCTACAGTAGGAGTCCCGATCGCATTCACCGGACTCAAAGACCAGACCTATGGGATTACTGTGGTCGACAATGTCGCCTTCACCACTGGGAACGTCATCGTGGCAAACAGCCCGGCAATATCAGTCGTTCTGGATCCGGGTGTAATTCCCAACCCTCAGGATAACAGCAGTTGCTCGAGTCCAACTGGCTATATTGAGATTGTCACTTCCGGTGGAACAGGCGCGCATTCCTTTTCCTGGACTTCCACCAATGCTAACCCTCTCACTCCCGATGCCGATGGTGACCTGTTCAATCTTGGGGGGGGCACCTACGAAGTCACAGTCACGGATGCCGGGTCGAACTGCCAAACGATTCTTGGTAGTATTGTCATCAACGATCCTCAGCCGAACGACCAGAACATTTCAAATAGCGGCGCCCAGAGTGTTTGTAACGGCGATATCTTCTCTATCAATCTTGACAACTCGGAGAACAGTGTGCAGTACGATGTCCTCGTTTGTCCTTCCGGCAACTGTGGAACACCTGTAGCCACAGGCGTCTCAGCCATTGGTACCGGTGCTCCATTGGCCATTCCGGTAACGGCAGGAATCGATTTCAATAATACGGATGTGCTGATTGTCCAGGCATCGCTTGGACTCTGTGCGCCGATCATCCTTTCCGACCAGGTGATCATGTCCGTCTTTCCAAAGCCGGTCATTACCAACGCGATCCTGACCCAGGACGTCTGCAGCAATGGTACCGCGTCGTTTATCCTCACCTCAGATGTCGGCGGTGCCACCTTTGATTGGACAGCAGTAACCTCCACGCCGGACATCACAGGCTTTGACGCCAATGGCACGGGCGACATCAATGACGCCAACATTGTGAATGCTGGAAACGCCGCCGGGACAGTGACCTACACGGTGATCGCCACGGCAAACGGATGTCCGGG
>CAZLWX010000046.1:0-26408 GCA_964563295.1 uncultured Roseivirgaceae bacterium
TATCTTTGCCTTGTTTAAAATTAATCTAAATTAACACAGTGAAAACCCCCAAAACCGTAGCCCAGATGAAGCCAGGCGATGTCGCCGTGATTTCAGGGTTTACCGATGACGGTATCTCTGTGAAATTGATGGAAATGGGGTGCTTGCCGGGGGTGCCTGTCCGGTTCAACTTCACCGCGCCATTTGGCGACCCCGTGTGTATCAGCGTATCTGGGTATGAGCTTTCGCTTCGAAAATCAGAGGCGGCAAGTATTTCAATCGTGCATTGATGTCGGAAAAGAAGAGGCAGAGAATAGCACTGGTAGGGAACCCGAACTCCGGAAAATCATCCCTATTCAACCTGTTGACGGGCCTCAATCAAAAGGTCGGAAACTTTCCCGGCGTGACCGTTGAAAAGCGATCGGGCATCGGTTCTTTGCCTGACGGTGAGACCATGGAAGTCATCGATCTTCCAGGTGTCTACAGCATTTACCCGCGAACCCTTGATGAGCAGATCGTTGCCGACATACTGCTCGATCACCACTCTGCTCATACCCCCGACAAGATCGTTGTGATCGCCGATGCAACCAACCTCAAGCGGGGTCTTCTCCTGCTCACCCAGATTGTTGACATCGGGCTGCCAACGATACTAGCGCTGAACATGATGGATCTCGTTGCACGCGCCGGCATCACGTACGACATAATCACCTTGTCGAAGCGTTTGGGTGTTCCCGTGGTTCCGATTAACGCCCGAACCGGCATCGGCCTTGATGCGCTAAAGAAACAGATTGCTTTACCGCTCTTCCCTACCGAGAAGCCGATACTCGAAATATGGGAAGAAGCGCGCCCGCCCGTGAAAGAACTCCGTGAGCGCATCGGCGTGGATAACGACTACGAAGCCTACCAGTTTCTCGAACAACCCAAGTCACTGAAATTCCTCAATGGAGAGGATCAGTCCGTGGTCGATGAAGTCCGTCAATCTCATAACTTCTTCCCCGGAAAATTTCAAGGTGCTGAAACCATACAGCGTTATAGCCTCATTCAGGATCTGTTGAACGAGGTCACCGTCAAGAAAGCGGATGGCTCCTGGAAAGACAACTCCAGACGCCTTGACAAAGTAATGACGCACCCCGTGCTGGGCTACGTCATTTTCTTTGGGATTCTCTTTCTGATCTTTCAGGCGATCTTTGCGTGGGCCACTGTACCCATGGATTTCATCGACCTTCAGTTCGCCAATCTGCGCAATTATCTCCAGGGCGTATTGCCCGCGGGACCGCTGACCAGTCTGATCGCCGATGGAATCGTTCCCGGAATTGGCGGCATCGTGATATTTGTTCCACAGATTGCCATCCTGTTTGCGTTCATTGCTATCCTTGAAGAATCGGGGTACATGGCCCGCGTCGTCTTCCTCATGGACAAGGTCATGCGAAAGGTTGGTTTGAATGGCAAAAGCGTGGTGCCCTTGATGTCCGGCGTTGCGTGCGCAATTCCCGCGATCATGGCCACGCGGACCATTGGCAACTGGAAGGAAAGAACCATAACCATCTTCGTCACACCGTTAATGAGTTGCTCAGCTCGTCTTCCGGTCTTTACGATCCTCATTGCCCTCATCATACCGAACAGAACCGCTCTGGGTTTCTTTAACCTTCAAGGCCTTGCTTTGATGGGCATGTATTTTCTTGGCTTCGCCGCCGCAATAGGGTCTGCGTGGATTATGAAGATGGTCATTCGCGTGAAGGAACGCAGCTACCTGATTATGGAGTTGCCTTCTTATCGCATACCAAAATGGTCGAACGTGGGCTACACGATCGTCGAGAAGACGAAGGCATTCGTATTCGAGGCTGGCAGAGTTATCCTGGCGATTTCGATAATACTATGGGTGTTGGCCAGCTATGGTCCTGGCGACAACATGGCGAGAGCCAGGGAGAACGTTCTCACAGCATCCGACACTCGAGACCTGTCCGGACAGGAACTCGAGGATCGCATCGCGTCCTACAAGCTCGAACATTCGTATGCCGGCGTAATTGGAAAAGCTATCGAGCCGGTGATCAGGCCACTCGGCTATGATTGGAAAATTGGTATCGCCCTGATAACCTCGTTTGCCGCACGTGAAGTCTTCGTGGGTACGATTGCCACGATCTACAGTATCGGAAGTGTGGCTGACAGCGACGACAATACGCCGATAAAAACCCGCCTGAAGCAAGAGATCAATCCAGATACCGGTGGGCCGCGGTTCACCCCTGCCGTCGGCTTTTCTCTCCTGATTTTTTACACGTTTGCCATGCAGTGCATGAGTACCCTTGCTGTCGTGTATCGCGAAACCAAAGGGTGGAAATGGCCCCTTTTGCAGCTCGCATACATGACCGGACTGGCTTACGTTTCCGCGCTGATCGTGTACCAGGCACTCTCGTAAATGCCGGCATTTCCCCTGTACGCCCAACCTGTTATCTTTAGGGCTTACATTTGCCTAATGAACCATCAGTATCAGCTTGGTCTACTCTGTCTGACGCACCTGCTGATTAGCGCTGATGGAACAGTCGACCAAAGTGAAGTTGACGCTCTCAGCCTTATCCGCCGGAAGGAAAGAATAAGTGATGCAACCTTCCTGGAATTCCAGGAACTCATCCAGGACCGGAAAGATCGCGACGTATTTCAGTTGAGCATCGAATTGATCAACAAGTGTAGCGCTGACGAAAAGCTTCGGGCATTTGTATTCTTGTATAAGTTGTCCGAAGTTGATGGACGAGTGCACGTGAAAGAGATCAAGTTGTTGCTCTATTCGCTTCAGCGGGCCGAAATTGATTTTGACCTTGTCGTTAATAAAGCCATGCAAACCCCTTCACTTCTATAGCCAACTATATGCATCGTCTCTTACTCGTTTTGTTCGCTGCTTCTGCCGTATTCTCCTGTCAATCCGGACAAAAAGGAAAAAACCTGTTCTCCGATGAAAAAATGGTCGCCATTGCGGACTTGAAAGACCGCCGTGCGACCGATAGCTTGATGCTGTATTTTGATGAAGACGTCCCTTACCGCCGTGAAGCCGTCATGGCGTTTGGGTCCGTGCAGGATTCGGCTGCGGTTGATGCGATCGGCAATTTACTTCTCAACGACCCCGATCCATCCGTCAGACTCGCCGCTGTTTTTGCCCTTGGTCAGACGATCTGCAGCAGGAGCGCTGCCTTGCTCCAGGAAGGAGCCTCCCGGGAAAAAGATATCGCTGTGCTTAAGGAAATACTCGAGGAGTATGGCAAAACAGCCAGGGCCTGGTCGGCTCTGCATGATCCCGCTGAGGACGTGGCATCTGGAATTGCCTGGTCTCTTTATCGGGCAGGGCTCCGCAACAACGCGTCACCTGACCAAAATGAGCTCGCCGCGACACTGCTGAACGAGAAGTATGAAACCTCTGCGCGCCTGGGAGCCGCTCATTACTTTGCCCGGAGCGCCAATGACTTTGAGTCGTATTTTGGTGCCATCTCGAAAGCCGCCCTGCACGATGAAAGCGTCGATGTTCGCATGGCGGCCACCTCGGCGCTGCGAAAGATTAGCTCAGTTGAGGCGCTGGATACACTCCGGCAGATCATCACCTCAGAAGACGACTACCGCGTCCGAACCAATGCCATTCGAGCGCTTAACGGACGTACTTTTTCCAAAACCAAAGATCTTTTGCTAAGTGCCATCAGGGACAAAAACCCCAACGTTGCCGTCGCCGCTTCGGAGGTGATCCGCGACAACGCCACAGAGGAATTCTGGATTGACCTGGCCAACCGCGTCGTGAACATCAACAATGCCCGAGTCCGCGGAAATCTATACCAGGCCGTCCTCAAGCTAACCAGCACTCCCAGCATCATTGAAGAAGTTAAGACCGCTTTTAGTCAATCGTCGGATCCTTATGAGCGCTCGGCGTACCTCACCGCGTTGCAGGAGTCGTTGAATTCTTATCGTTTTGTCGAAGACGCGCTGGTGAAGGCAGATACGCCTGTGGTCCGATCAACCGCCGCCGCGGCTCTTGTTGCCATGGATCACAGTCCCGGGTTTCCGGCATCCCGGAGGCGTGAATTTGCTGGTATTTATGCCAGCGCCATTGCCACTGGAGATCCGGCTGTGATCGGGATTGTCGCCGGCGCCCTCGGCGACTCTAAGCTGGGCTACCGGGAGATTGTAAAGGATATTTCCTTCTTGTACGATGCCCGGAAACGGCTGGAGCTTCCACGTGACAATGAAGCCCTTCAACCATTGGAAGCCGCCATTGCTTATTTCGAGAATAAGACTCCCCCACAGGTTAAGAACGAGTTTAATAATCCCATTGACTGGGAAGTTGTCAGGGAAATTCCACGCGATGCCAGGGCAATCATTAAGACCAATCGGGGTCATATCATCATCCGTCTGCTCGTCGATGAAGCGCCGGGTTCAGTTGCAAATTTTGTGAAGCTGGCGCGCGCCAACTATTTCGACGGGAAACTTTTCCACCGTGTCGTACCGAATTTTGTTATTCAGGCGGGATGCAATCGCGGCGACGGATGGGGCAGCGAAGACTACTCGATCCGTTCGGAATTCACCCCAAGACGATACACGACGGGAAGCGTCGGCATGGCATCCGCGGGAAAAGACACGGAAGGTACCCAATGGTTCATTACTCACTCTCCTACTCCACACCTGGACGGACGATACACCATCTTTGCCGAAGTTGAAGATGGGATGAATGTTGTTCACATGATTGAAGTCGGAGATCAGATCAATGATGTTGAACTTGTCTTCGGCAAGGACAACAAATGAATGGATAACTTATCACCACGACATTGAGTGCAACTTTCAATCAGGCCAGAATTGGAGTCCTTGGTGGCGGTCAGCTGGGAAGGATGCTGATCCAGTCAGGTATAGACTTCAACATCCAATTCGCGGTGCTTGATCCCGATCCTGCCGCGCCATGCGCCGGGCTGGCGGACTTTCAGCAGGGAAAACTGACGGATTTTGATACGGTTGTGCGCTTCGGATCCTCCTGTGATGTTATCACCATCGAGATAGAGAACGTGAACACGCGGGCATTGAGGGAGCTTGAGCGTCAGGGAAAAAAGGTTTTTCCTCAACCTCACATTATCGAGATCATTCAGGATAAGCGTAGCCAAAAGCAGTTTTATCATAATCAGGGCATTCCCACCGCCGAGTTTGTACTCACCAATGATGCGGGCGATGTTCGAAAGCACAAAGACTTGCTCCCGGCCGTGAATAAGCTCGGCAGGGAGGGATACGATGGTCGAGGCGTGCAAATCATCCGTCATGAAGCAGACCTGGTCAATGCCTTTGACGCGCCGGGGTTGCTCGAAAAGCTTGTGGACTTTGAAAAAGAGATCGCCGTGATCGTGGCAAGAAATGAATCAGGCGCAATCGCCTCATATCCCGCCGCTGAAATGGTGTTTCACCCTGAACAAAATCTGGTGGAGTACCTGTTTGCCCCTGCCCAACTGACGCCGGAGGTCGCGCGTGCGGCCGATGCGCTGGCCAGGAGGACTATTACAGTACTGGATTTAACGGGTATTCTGGCAGTCGAGATGTTTGTCACCCGCGATGGCGATGTTCTGGTCAATGAAGTCGCGCCGAGGCCGCACAATAGCGGGCATCATACCATTGAAGCCAATGTGACATCGCAATATGAACAACACCTTCGCGCGATTCTTGATCTTCCACTGGGGAAGACTGATGCCATTGTGCCGAGCGCGATGATCAATCTGCTGGGCGAGCCGGGACACACCGGACCTGCCAGGTATTCGGGTATTGAAAAAGTGTTGGAAACCGAGGGCACTCATGTACACTTGTATGGTAAGCGCCTGACGAAGCCCTTTCGGAAGATGGGCCACGTCACGATAACGGACCGCGATATGGATAGTTTAAAAAAGAAAGCCACATTTGTAAAGCAAACGTTAAAAGTGATTACCTGACTATGAGTAAGCCCGTTGTCGCAATCATCATGGGAAGCCAGTCGGACCTTTCGGTCATGAAAGATGCAGCCCACGTGCTTGATGAGCTCGGTGTTTCGTACGAGCTCACAGTGGTGTCGGCGCACCGGACCCCTTTGCGCATGGTTGAATTTGCAACCCATGCGCGTAAGAGGGGGCTTCGGGTAATCATCGCAGGGGCCGGAGGGGCTGCCCATCTGCCTGGCATGGTGGCTTCGTTAACCACTCTTCCCGTCGTGGGCGTGCCGATCAAGTCCAGCAACTCGATAGACGGATGGGATTCGGTGCTTTCCATATTGCAAATGCCCGCCGGCGTTCCTGTTGCAACTGTAGCGCTGAACGCAGCGACCAACGCAGGCATTCTTGCCGCCCAAATTGTCTCCACCGGTGACGTCAAACTCACGAGGGCCCTCGAGCGATACAAGTCCAAACTCCGAAAAAAAGTCGAATCTGCGGCCAAAAACATCGATTTGAAGGGCTGGAAGGCCCTCTTGAAATAGGGCGCGTTTTCTAGATTGACGTAAAATCCTTAATTTCAAAACCCTTTATCTCAGTAAGCCTATGGTACCAGGTGAGAAAGGCTGGCTAAAGGAATATCTGGACTTTCGCAAGGAACTCCTGATAAACCTGACGACCGAATCGCAAAAAGGGTCCCACCCTGAGCATTCGCTATATCGTATTGTTCAGCCAACCGGTTTAATGTACGGTCAGACCGTAGGGATAGAAAACTATCCGAACCAAGACCAGTGGAGCCAGAAGGATCGCATGAAGATTCTCCTGGCCGAAAGTCTTATCAGCAGCTCTTTGCTTTTCAACGACCGGCCTGTTAACACGCCTGATGACTTGTCCGGAGTGATCGTGAAAACCCTCGAGAACATCGGCAATTTTTACAACAACATCTTTCCCGAGCTCTCCACCCCTTCCAAGACGCTCTTCGGCCGGAAGAAGACGACGTTGGAATTGGCAGAAAAAATACTCGATAAGCGGATAGAACGCACGAGTGAATTTGAAGGAAACTTCTGGACCTATTTCTTTCACAACAGCCTGCTTTTCCTCGATGTCTTCATTTTTGGACAGTGGATCCACACGAATGCCGACAAGATTGTGGCGGATTTTTTCAGATATGAGAGGCAAGAGCTCAGGTTCTCAGTGGTCAAGGTCATTGCAGCAGCTGCCCATGCCAACAAAGAGGTGGCTTACGAGGAAAAGAAATTACTGGACTTCTTCCTGCATAGCACCGATCTCTCGTCGGAAAAACGAAAGGAAGCACTGCAGATTTTTGAACGGGGCATTGATATAGACGAAATCCACCTACCGTCTGAAAATTCCTGGATCCTGAAGAAATTTTTCCTGGAAATGGCGGTCCTGACGATCTGGGCTGATAAGAAAGTGGAACAGACCGAACTGGACTTCCTTAAGCGCTTTTGCCACCACCTCGGATTCAACGATGAAGATCTCGAAAACAGCCTGATCGCCATTGAAGGGTTCATCCTGGAGCACTGGGAGCAACTCGAATACCTGCAGAACAAGCAGGACTACAATCAGGTGAGCGAGCAATTCATTAAACGCGTCGCTCGTATCGCAGAAAGAAATAAGGGCCGGCTCATGAAAGAACTCCAGGAAAGTGAGGAGGTAATGAGGTTATTGAAAAAAGCGCGGTCAAATGAGCTTACCCTTGAGGAAAAAGATAAAATGCGGAATGAGCTCATCCACATACTCAAGACGATACCTACGTTTGTGATTATTTCGCTGCCGCAGAAATTCCTGACGCTTCCAATCCTCTTGAAGATACTTCCCCGCAACCTTTTTTCAGAGGGACTTCACCCTAATTAGCGCTTGAATTAGTGCTCGCTGAATTGTCCGTCTTTCTCGGGATCAAGACCGAGAATATTATTGACAGTGTCAGCGTCGCGATAATGACCGTGAACGAAACATAGACGTCCACCTGAATGTGCCAGATCTCGAGCAGCATCTTGGCACCGATGAAGAACAGGATAATGGACAAACCTTTCTGCAGGAGGTAGAACTTGTCGATGATGCCAGCCAGCAGGAAGAACATCGCCCGCAGTCCCATCACCGCAAAAATGTTTGACGTATAGATCAGGAACTCGTTTTGGGTGATAGCGAAGGCTGCAGGAATCGAGTCAACTGCAAAGATCAGGTCCGTCGTTTCGATCAACACAATCACGAGAAACAAAGGCGTAAACATCAGCCTTCCTTTTTCGCGAAGCACAAAGTGGCCTTCGCCCGTGTCGTGCGTAAGCGGAAGATATCGCCTGCAAAACTTCAGAATTGGGTTTTTCTCCGGCTCGATTTTTTCGTCACCATCCTCAAAATAGATTCGGATTCCTGAATAGATCAGGAACACACCGAAGATGTAAAGGATCCAGCTGAACTTATGGATCAGCAGAGCACCAACAAAGATGAAGACGGCGCGAAAAACAATAGCGCCCAGTATGCCCCAGAATAATACTTTGTGATAGAAGGCCTCATCTACCTTGAAATATTTCAGTATTAGCAGGATGACGAAGATGTTATCGACCGACAACGCGTATTCGGTCAGGTATGCTGAAAAATATTCTATAGCGGCCTCGACTCCGCTGTCGCCGGCCCCCCTTCCGTCATCATATAAGTAGATAAACAGTCCGAAAAGGGTGGAGATCGACACCCAGAAAATCGATTGATAAAGGGCTGAACGGGTGCTGATGCGCCGGGCCTGTTTATGGAACAGACCAAGGTCGAGAACCAGGAACAGGATTATGATAAAAGCAAATATCCCGAAGAGAATAGTCTCTCTCTCGCTGCGTTCACCAAAAAGCGATATCGCAAGTATGTTGTAGAAGGCTAGCAAACAGGGTCCTGGTTTCCGGGTTCTAGAAGCTTAAAGTCTAAAAAGGGGTCATTACAGGCTTCCGTTAACCTTCAAAACTACAAATATATTTCAATCCCGAAAATTTAAGGGAATGATTTATCCATTGCAATTGTCGCCAGAATTGATAAGCGGAAAGGGAGGGGGTGAGGCTTAAAAGTCGCGTCCACAATGCAACAAGATAGGCGGGATTTCCCGACCCCGGGGGCCCTTCGCAACCGGGCAGAATCCAGCCAGGAAAGGTGCGCCAAACCTACTCGACGCAATGGCCGCAGATGCCCTGAACAAGCAGGTTTTGTTCGACTACCCGGTATCCGTCGGGAAGCGTTATCGGCGGTATCTCCACGTCCAGGCAGTTTGTTTGCCCGCACTCCGTGCACTTAAAATGTACATGGTTGTGATGATGCCCTTCCGAATCACTACAAGCGTCGTTGCATAACGCGTACTTGATTGTCCCGGCGTCGTCAAGGACCTTGTGAATAAGGCCCTTGTCAGCAAAACTTTTCAGGGTTCGATATACCGTTACGCGATCCAGCAGGTTCATGATCTCCCTCTCGACGTCGGAGTGTGACAAAGCATACTCCCGCCGCAGGAATAATTGCAATATCTCCATCCGCGCCGGAGTTGATCGCAGTCCGAAATCCTTTAATAGCCGATTGGCGAATCCGGTCATGAATTTATTGCAGCTGAAGCTTCAGTAAGTTACTATAAATACCATTATTCAACCGGGTGAGTTCCGCATGTGACCCCATTTCCGCCAGGCGGCCTTGTTGAATTACAAAAATGCGATCAACCTTTTTAATGGTACTGAGCCGGTGAGCAATGATAATCGTTGTTCTCCCGTTCATTAGTTGCTCCAGCGCTTCCTGGACCAGCACTTCAGAATGAGCATCCAGTGAACTGGTCGCCTCGTCGAGAATGAGGATCGCAGGATCTTTTAGTATGGCACGAGCGATTGCCACCCGTTGCCGTTGGCCGCCGGACAGCTTGATTCCACGCTCGCCGACAACCGTATCAAATTTTTCAGGGAAGGTCTCGATAAAATCCAGCGCATTAGCCTGACGCGCCGCCTCGCGCACTGCTTCATCGGAAGCATCGGGCCGCCCATAACGGATATTCTCCATTATCGTCCCTCCAAAAAGAATGACTTCCTGGGGGACTATGCCGAGATTGTGACGGTACGATGACAAATGCAGGCCGGAAATGTTCTGATCGTCGACACGGATGATGCCTTGTTGTACCGGGTATAGTCGCATCAGCAGATTGATAATCGTGGATTTCCCGGATCCACTTTGGCCGATCAATGCAACTTTTTCTCCGGCGGCGATCTTGAAGTTAAGGTTGTCGAGTACGGTAAAATCCTTCCTTCCGGGATAGGCAAACGTAACGCCGTCAAACTCGATTTGACCCGCCAGGTTCAATGGGGGGCCGGGCCACACTGCTTCATCTTTCTCGTTCAGGATTTCAAGCACTCTTTCGGAAGCACCAATCGACCGCTGTAGTTGCGTATAAATGTCTCCAAGCCCCGCAATTGAAAATCCGATGAACGACGTGTAAAAAATGAATGAAAACAATTCGCCCACCGTAATCGCCGATTGCTGAACAAGCGTAGCCCCAAACCACCCAACGGCAACAATTCCGCCGAAGAGAGCAAAAATGATGAATGACACGAATAAGCCGCGAAATCTCGCCGACTGAATGGCCACGCTCACTACCTCCCGTAACGCCCGCGTGTACCTGTTAACCTCGAAGATTTCGTTTGTGAAAGCTTTTACGATAAAGATCGACTGCAGTGACTCTTCCACCACTACATTTGCACTTGCCAACTTGTCTTGAGTCTTTCTCGACAGCTTGCGGATGTATTTCCCGAAAACAATCGCCGCAACAACCAGCACCGGGAAGGTCAGCAGCATGAAACCGGTTAGCGTCGGCGCGAGGTAAAAGATAATCCCTATGCCGAACACCAGAGTCAGAACTTGTCGAAGCAATTCGGCGAGGGTAAAGCTGAACGTATCCTGCAATGTGCTTACGTCAGCTGTAATGCGACTCATCAATTCGCCTACGCGACGACTGTCAAAGAAGGACATCGGCAGCCAGATAATTTTCTCGTAGACGGCTCTCCTCACGTCGGCCATTCCCTTCTCGCTGACGATAGAAAATGTGTAGACACGAATGAACGAAAATACACTTTGAACAAGCAAAACCAGTATCAGCACGACAGCGACCTCATTGATGCTATCAAAATATTTTCCTTTGCCGGAGGCGACATCCAGCAGTTCACCTGACAATCGCGGAAACGCGAGAATCGTGAGGCTCGATAGTCCAAGGGCAAGAAGTCCAAATAGAAAGAGGCCCTTGTAAGGCATCATGAATTTGAATACACGCTGAAGGTACTGCAGGTTGGCCCTGTTAAGTTCCTTCTTTTCCTCGTTAACGCGTTCCCCGCGGTTGTTTTTGGCCATTGAGCCTGCTTAGTTAAATTGAATTTTTCCTCTGACGGAGAATTTTATTGAGTCCTTCAGCATCATTTTCTGGCTCCCTTCCATGGAGTAGGATGTGAGGGCTGTTTTATTGTCCAACTGCTGAAATTCCATCGACAAAAAACGCGAGCTCCGAAAGAGCGCGTTTTCTTCCAGGTAATGAGCTTCGATTCTCCTCGGTTTATCAAGCGATCCATCATAGAAGACGCGGAGATATCGAACAGGGTGATCTTCGCGGCTCTCGAAAGCCTTCACCATCAGATTGCTTTCCGTGTCTGCCTCGCCGTCGGTTATGCGATAGGATCCAACATTCACCGGCTTGTTGATAAGATCAAGTTGGCGAAAGATATTTAGTTCATCCGCCCATGCCATCGAATCAGGTACCGTCATCACCGTATCAATGTCAAAACCCAGGGTCGCTTGCTTGTGCAGCCTGGCCCGTGCTCCCGACAGCAAGTTGACCTGAGCGGTCACCAGACTGTCAACCGGATAAAGGATGACTTCTCGTCGGCGTGAATTGCAGGCCGCCAGGGCAGCGGATAGCAGGACAAACAACGCGATTCTGTCAAAATTATCCCTCAAGTAATACATCTCCGGTCATTTGTTCGGGAATTGGGATTCCCATCAGTGTCAGAATGGTAGGAGCAAGGTCGCCCAATTTGCCATCGCGGAGTTTTCCTTTATAGCCATCGTCAACAAGGATGCACGGAACCAGGTTCGTGGTGTGTGCCGTATTCGGAGTGCCATCGTCATTGATCATCAGCTCGGCATTTCCGTGATCAGCGATGATGATTGTTGAATAGCCTTTTCGCAATGCGGCATCCGTAACGGCTTTCGCGCATTCGTCAACCGTTTCGCACGCCTTCACCGCCGCATCGAACACGCCCGTATGTCCAACCATGTCGGGATTCGCAAAATTCAGGCACACAAAATCGACATCACCCTTGTTCAACTCAACGACGATGCGATCCCTGACATCATAAGCGCTCATCTCCGGTTTGAGATCGTACGTGGCAACCTTCGGTGATGGGCAAAGGATGCGCTGTTCACCTTTGAATGGAGCCTCCCGACCCCCCGAAAAAAAGAAGGTCACGTGCGGATACTTTTCCGTCTCCGCGATGCGAATCTGACTCTTGCCCGCAGCAGCGACAACCTCGCCCAGGGTGTTGACAAGATTGTCCTTGTCGAAGATGACCTTCACGTTCTTGAAAGTGTCGTCGTAATTGGTCAACGTGATATAGTAGAGGTTTATTTTTTTCATTCCATGATCGGGGAAGTCTGCCTGGGTCAGGGCTTGGGTGATCTGCCTTCCGCGGTCGGTTCTGAAGTTGAAACAAAGTACTACGTCACCCTCGCTGATGCTTCTGTAGCCAGTGGTCACCACAATCGGCTTGATGAATTCGTCAGTTACTCCCTGATCATATGATCGTTTTATCGCGGCTATGGGGTCCTCGGTCTTTTCACCGACACCATTCACCAATAGGTCATAGGCAAGCTTTACCCTTTCCCATCGCTTATCGCGATCCATCGCATAATAACGCCCGATGATACTGGCAAGTTTTCCAGTTGTAGTATTGAGATATCCTGTGAGGTCAGACACATAGCCAACACCTCCCTTTGGATCCGTATCACGGCCATCCATAAATGCGTGCACAAAAAGATTCTTGATGCCCGACCGATGGGCTATGTCGATTATTCCTTTCAAGTGGTTGATGTGCGAGTGTACGCCTCCATCTGAAAGCAGACCGATGAGATGGACATTCTTGTTGTTGGACCTGGCATATGCGAATGCGTGCTCCAGCACAGGGTTCTTGTCCAGTTCATGCTCCTCGATCGCCTTGTTGATCTTCACAAGATCCTGGTAAACGATCTTTCCTGCACCGATGTTCATATGACCAACCTCCGAGTTACCCATTTGTCCTTCCGGAAGCCCGACCGCAAGCCCGGATGCCTCCAGCTTGCTGTGAGGATACTTTTTATACAAGGAGTCGACAAATGGCGTTCTCGCTTTGTCAACCGCGGATGCCGCCTTGTTTTTAGCGAGGCCCCATCCGTCAAGGATCATCAGCAATACTTTTTTATTCATATATTTAGCGATACGTTTAACAGGGCGAGCGAGGGGATCATCCTTGAATCACTAGCACTCTAAAGCCCTTCGTAACAGTCCACAGGAGCGCGCAAATATAGGCACTGGATCGAATTTGTTTTAACAACGCAATACCGCGCCGGGGGCGTTCCGTCGTGTCATCAAAAAGAATTGATCTGTTAACAATGGCATAGTTTTCGCCCTAAAGTGACACTATAATGAAGGGAAACAGACTAATAGCGCTGACGATTTTCGGAATACTAACCTTACAGGCGTTTGCCATCAGGGCGCAAAATGACACCATTAGCCTGATTAAAGAAAGTATTAGGGCTGGTAGCTCAAAGGATTTGGCCAAATACTTATACCAGACGGTGGATGTTACAATTGAGGGGAAGGTTGAGTCATACAGCAAGGCCCAGGCGGAGTTTGTATTCCGCGATTTTTTCAAGCAGCACCCGCCATCCGAATTTGGGATCATCCACGAGGGGTCGTCACGGGGCGGGCAGCCGTTCGCCATTGGCCAATACAAAAGTGGTGACGATGTGTACCGGGTCTTCATGAAGATGAAGGCCATCGATAAACAGCAGCTGTTGCAGGAGATTTCGTTCTCCAAAGAGTAAACGCTTTTTTGCCGTTCCCGGCCTTTAATCTCGCCGATCCTGGTCTATTTTTGCGGTGTGAAACCCTCGTACGTCACTCAAGAATTTCTGGATCAATTTATTTCGGCTGCGCTGGCCGAAGATATTGGCGACGGTGATCATACGACGCTCGGAGCCATCGGGGAAAATGAGCAGCACAGCGCCCGGTTGATCGTGAAAGACGAAGGCATTCTGGCCGGGGTAGAATTGGCCTGGCAGATCTTCCACCACGTTGACAAGAGTTTGCGAATCGAGATCGCCCTGGCCGATGGTTCGCAGATCGCTCCAGGCGACGTGGCTTTTACCGTCGCGGGATCTGCCCGCTCCATATTGACCACCGAGCGGCTTGTCCTCAATTGCATGCAGCGCATGAGCGGTATCGCCACCCGGACACGACATTTGGTCAACCTTGTTAAAGGCACTGGTGTACAACTGCTGGACACCCGTAAAACCACTCCCAACTTCCGGCTTCCAGAGAAGTGGGCCGTTGTCATTGGCGGTGGCCACAACCATCGGCTAGGCCTGTATGATATGGTGATGCTAAAAGACAATCACGTGGACATGGCCGGCGGCATAGGGGAAGCAATAAAACGAATAAACGATTATCTTCGCGCCACAAAAAGAAGATTAAAGATCGAGATCGAAACCCGGACCCTGACGGAAGTTGAAGAAGTGCTGAAAATTGGTCAGGTCGACGTCATCATGCTTGACAACATGGACCTTGATACGCTCAGGAGGGCGGTCGTGATGATCGGCGGCAAATTTCAAACCGAAGCCAGCGGAGGCGTTACCGAAGAAACGATTCGTGCGATTGCCGATTGCGGTGTGGACTTCATCTCAGTAGGAGCATTGACCCACTCCGTCAGAAGCCTCGATCTGAGTCTGAAAACTTTTACCTAGTTGAAGCTAAAGGCCCGTCCCGGGTGAACGTGTTATGATCGTTAAGACAAGGAATTACAAACTGGATAAGAAGACGTATATCCGCCTCGCGTTTCAGAACGTCTTGAAACAACAAGGGTGGATTGCCGCGGCTGGAGCCTTCCTCATCTGTCTGGGATATGTATGGATTCCCAGCATTTGGTGGTTCATCGGTGCTTTTATCGGCCTGGGGTTGTATCTTTTGTTTTGGTGGATTCAGTTTTACGGGGTGACTCAGCTTGAGCAAGGCAAGATGATGTTCGAGAAATTCTCTTACGAGATCAATAGCCAGCAAATCCTGATGAAGATTAATCCACGTGAAGGGATGCCGATCAAATGGGATCAGATCCGGCGTGCGACAGTCGGGAAAGACTATTTCGCGCTTTTCGTAAACAAAGCGCAGCTGATTCATCTTCCATTCAGAATATTCAATACAGAGAACGAACGCAAGTTCCTCGCCAGCATTTTGAAGAACAAAGGCCTCGTCAAAGGCTGAGGCCTGCTTGCATTGGCTCGGCATGAAAAAGACCTATTCACCGGAGGAGGCGCGCGTAAAAATTCATCGCTACTGCGCATACCAGGAACGCTGCCACCAGGACGTTCGAATCCGACTCTTTCAGTACGGGCTTACGGAGGCATTCGTTGACGAACTGATCGCAGATCTCATCACGAATGGATTTCTCAACGAGGAGCGTTTTGCCCGGACTTTTGCGGGAGGAAAATTCAGAATCAAGAAATGGGGAAGACTCAAGATCATTCAGGCGCTCGAGGCGCGAGGTTTATCAGCGCACTGTATCAAGGCCGGATTGACCGAGATAGACGAGGACGAATACGCCCAAACTCTTGAAGGGCTCCTCGAAAAAAGAAGGGGAGATCTTGTCGCCCCAAACATTTTTGTTCTGCGCGATCGCTTATCCAAATATGCGATACAACGTGGCTTCGAGCCCAACATCGTCTGGACCCTGCTGAAGGAGATGATCCCCGATCACAAATAGTTATCCGGTAAGTTGACGCGGGCTCGACGCAGTTCAAAATTCTGGCCAAGGTAGACTTTCCGAACCTGTGGATCGTTGGCCAGATCTTCCGCTGTGCCCGACTTGAATAGTTTTCCGTCTACCATCAGATAAGCACGGTCAGTTATTGACAACGTCTCATCCACGTTGTGGTCGGTGATCAGTATACCGATATTCTTGTTCTTGAGCCGGGCCACGATCGACTGTATTTCTTCCACGGCAATTGGATCCACTCCCGCAAAAGGCTCGTCGAGCAACACAAACTTCGGATCGACAGCCAGAGCGCGGGCGATCTCTGTTCTCCGTCTTTCGCCTCCTGACAGTGACATACCGAAGTTTTTTCGAACCGTCTGCAGGCTGAATTCCTCAATAAGCTGCTCTACTTTTTCGCGTCGCTGTTGCTTGGTATAACCGCGCATTTCCAACACCGCCATGAGATTGTCTTCCACTGAAAGCTTTCGAAATACGGAGGCTTCCTGTGCGAGATATCCGATCCCTCTTTTTGCCCGTTGGTACATCGGCAAGGCAGTGATCTCTTCGTCATCGAGGAATATCTTTCCTTCGTTGGGTTTGATCAGGCCGACGATCATATAGAACGAAGTCGTCTTTCCGGCACCGTTCGGCCCCAGGAGACCGACTATTTCGCCCTGAGCGACCTGAAGCGACACATTGTTCACTACCGTGCGCGTCTTGTATTTCTTAACCAGGTGTTCTGCCCGCAGTACCATTTGATGTCAGCCGATTTTTATGTCCTTAACTCTCAATTGCACGGATGTCATGCCGTTGTACATATTTTCCTCGATGCTAAAAGCCATTCGAAAGTTTTCTCCACGCGCCAGCGGCTCATAGAATTCGGCCATATCGAACCCTACGGCTTGAAATACATTCTCCGATCCGTCCTGCCTGACGAGAAACTTGATATGACGGTCCTTAAAACAGGCAAGGGAATTGAACACAAAAACGTTCCTGGCTTCGAAAATTGGCTTTTGATTCTCCGGCCCAAAAGGTCCCATCTGCTTGAGAATACCCATGAATTTCGTCGTGATGGCATCGAAGTTGATTGCCAGATCGATCTCCACAACAGGAGTCAGCATATCCTCAGTAATAGTGGAGGAAACGACTTCCTCAAAACGACGCTGAAATGCCTCAAGATTGCCCATCTCAAGAGTAAGACCAGCAGCGTACTTGTGACCTCCGAATTTTTCCAGCAGGTCGCTGCACCCAAGGATCGCGTTGTACAGATCAAACCCGTGGACGCTTCTGGCAGAGCCGGTTATCTTGTTGTTTGACTCGGTCAGGATCACGGTAGGTCGGTAAAATTTCTCAACACATCTAGCAGCAACTATGCCAATAACGCCCTTGTGCCATGTATTTTTGTACAGCACGGTTGACTTCGCCGACCGAAGCGCATCATTGGTTTCAATCATGGCCAGTGCCTCCTCAGTGATGGACATGTCGAACTCTTTTCGCAGCTCATTTTTCAAGTTGATTTTCTCAGCCAACTGATTGGCATCTTCCTCCGTTTTCGCTATCAGAAGATCCACTGCTGCGCGGCCGTGAGCCACCCGCCCAGCGGCATTGATACGCGGCCCAAGTGTAAACACGACGCCCGAGACATCGAGTTCGCCCTTGATGCCTGCAATATCCTTAAGGGCTTTAAGTCCAGGCAACGGATCCTCGTTCAGCTTCCTGAGACCATAGTGCGTTAGCACGCGATTTTCGTCCGTGATCGGAACGATATCCGATGCAATGCTTACCGCTACAAGGTCAAGATAGTCCTTGACTTCATCCTCGTTTCGGTAGGTTTTCGCAAACGCCTGGATCAGCTTGAACCCGAGTCCGCATCCACTCAGATCCGGGCACGGATAATTACAATCTTCTTGCTTGGGGTCCAGCACCGCAACAGCACCCGGGACGGTGTCACCAGGTAAATGGTGGTCGCAAATGATGAAGTCGATACCTTTTTGGCTGGCCACCCGGACAAGTTCAAGTGACTTTATTCCACAATCGAGGGCGATGATCAAGGTAAACTCATTTTGCTTAGCGTATTCAATTCCTGCTAGTGACACGCCATAGCCTTCAGCATATCGATCCGGGATATAGATATCGCATCCGGGATAGAACTTGTGGAGGTAGCTGTAAACAAGGGCCACCGCTGTCGTTCCGTCGACGTCATAATCGCCGTATATCAGGATCTTTTCATCACTGTCGATGGCCAACTTCAGCCGGTCTACAGCTTTTTTCATGTCCTTCATCAGGAAGGGATCGTGAAGGTCGGTCAACGATGGGCGGAAATATTTCTTCGCTGCATCATAATCTTCAATGCCGCGTTGAAGGAGAATAGCCGAGAGATAGGGATTGATGTTTATCGCCTGGCAAAGGCTTTCGATTTTGCTTTGCTCCGGAATGCTCTTATATAGCCACCGCTTTACCATGCTACCTGCTTTCAAAAAGGATTGTCCCATTAGCGGCTGACACACCATCGCGTCCATCTGTTCCCGGTAGGCCTGCTTTACCGTTCCGCTGGTTTGGTCCCAGTCCTGGGGCGCCACCGTGACCCGATATTCCACCATAGCCGAACGACCCGCCCCTGACATGCACCGTCAGTTTGTCGCGCAGCAATGAACGAAGCGCAGTCAGGTCTTTTCCTCCCAGTGTCAGGGTGCCGCCGATACCACCACGGCCCCCAGCCCCACCGTTGCCGCCACGTCCGCCGTCGCCTCCGTTGCAATGTCTGGTTCCGGGACTTCCACCGCCGCCCTCACCACCATTGCCACCGTTGCCTCCGCTGCCCCCGGACAAGTCGATTACCACGCTGCCCATGCTCTCGAGCTTATCGACATAGAGGAACAGGTTCATGCCGGGTTTGCCGTCGAGTCCACGCGCTCCATTCATTCCAGGTTCTCCATTTTGACAGGGTCCGAACCCGCCGCGGCCGGCAGTTCCATTCTTTCCTGCACCGCCGTTGGTTCCAATACCTTCTATGACGCATGCATTGCCGAAAACTGCTACATCAACACGGATGTAGTTCTCCTGCTTAAGGCCGTTCAGAATAATGCGCGATGAGTCCATCATGATTAACGTGTCGGCTACCAGGATGTCGGAAGGCGCTATTTCGTAAAGTTCCCCCGGGCGGATGATCAATTTTTCTACCCGCACCTGAGCAAACGTAAAACGGGTGACGAGTAACAATACCAGCAATGCCCTAACCATGATTGAACCACCCCTTCATCGGGCTCAGAAAAGTACCATTTCTTTATTAAAACGCTAAAAAAAAAGCAGTACGGAAATACTGCTTTTTTTGGTAGGTATTAAGAGGTTTAGTTTGTCCCTTCCGCTGGTTTCTCACCCACCACGCCTTCCAGCACATCCTTGATCTCGACGCGCTGCCCGTCGCGGTATGGAACGATCCAGGCATCTTTTACACCCATTTCGCGCATGTATTTCTTGAATTGATCGGCCTCCCAGTAATCACGAAAGACACCGATCGTAACGCGTTGCGGTTCTCCTTCCTTAACCTCGCCTCCGAAATTCGGGTTATTTTCGAAGTACTTAGCGAGATCCTTGTTCTTAAAAGCTCCGATCTGAACCTTGAATACGACCCCTTTGGAGAAGTCCATCGGGTTCACAGCCGCAGGGGTTGCTTTTAACTGCGCGATCTCGGCACGAGCCGATGTCAGCTGGGACCGTGTCTGCGAGAGTTGATCCTCGAGTTCGGCGATGCGCGCATCCTTACCACTTACACTTGACTGAAGTTGCGAGAGCCGCTGTGTCAACGACGCAACCTGTCCGTCAGCAGTCTGCTTGTCCTCGGTCAGCTGCTTGAGGTTTGCAGGATTCTTGGCAAATTCCTTGGCTTTTTTCTTCCACTCCTTCTTTTCTTGTTTTGACAGCTGAGCGAAAATTTGGGTAGTTGAAAAAATTAAAGCCAGACAAAAAAATAGTGTTAGTCTGTATTTCATATGTATTTTAGTATTGATGTTCACAGCAATATTGGATACGCTTCCAATCCAACACGTACCGCATCACCGCTACTCCCGGGTACATTCACCAGCACGGCATAGGCCAAATTCAAAATAAAAGTACAAATATTTTTTGATTTCTTAACATCGGTTATTTCCCCAGGCTACCGACCATCTTTTCGGGCCTGACCCATTCGTCGAATTGATCGGATGTAAGGTACCCCAATGCGATGGCTGCCTCCCGCAATGTCTTGTTCTCCTGGTGGGCTGTTTTGGCGATCTTCGCTGCCTTCTCGTATCCAATGTGAGTATTCAAGGCAGTTACCAGCATGAGGGAGTTTTCCACGTGGCGGGCAATAACCTCCTCGTTGGGTTCTATCCCGACGGCACATTTGTCGTTGAACGAGACGCAGGCATCACCTATGAGTCTAGCCGACTGAAGTACATTGGCAGCGATAAGGGGCTTGAACACATTCAGCTCAAAGTGACCATTCGATCCGCCAATAGATACCGCGACATCGTTGCCGATCACCTGGGCACAAACCATTGTAAGCGCCTCCGGCTGTGTAGGGTTCACTTTTCCTGGCATGATTGAAGATCCCGGCTCATTATCAGGAATAATAATTTCACCGATCCCACAACGCGGGCCGGAACTCAGCATCCTGATGTCGTTCGCAATCTTCATCAAAGAAACAGCGGAGCGTTTCAGCGCTGATGACAACTCGACCATCGCGTCGTGAGCGGCAAGAGCCTCGAACTTATTCGGCGCAGTCACGAACGGGTAGCCTGTCAGCTCCGCGATCTTTTTTGCTACAAGCACATCGTAACCTTTAGGGGTGTTCAATCCGGTGCCCACGGCTGTGCCGCCAAGGGCCAACTCGCGAACCACCTCCAGGGCATTCTTCAAAGCCCGCATGCTGTTATCGATCTGCTGAACATATCCCGAAAACTCCTGGCCCAATGTCAAGGGCGTCGCATCCATGAAATGCGTACGACCGGTCTTGACGATACCACCAAACGCTGCAGATTTCTTCGCCAGTGTGTCACGCAGTCTTTGCATGCCCGGCATCGTGATTTCAGCAACCTGTTTATATGCCGCAATGTGCATGGCGGTCGGAAAAGTGTCGTTCGACGACTGCGATTTGTTCACATCGTCGTTTGGGTGAAGTACCTTTTTCTCATCGGTAAGTTTCCCACCGTTAAGCACATGAGCCCGGTAGGCTATCACTTCGTTTACGTTCATGTTGCTTTGGGTGCCTGATCCGGTTTGCCATATGACCAGCGGAAATTCGTTGTCGAGCTTTCCCGCCAGTATTTCATCACAAACTTTAGCAATCAAGTCTTTTTTCTCTGCCGGCAGAACGCCGAGCTCATGGTTCGCGAGTGCCGCCGCTTTTTTGAGGAATGCAAAAGCATAGATGATCTCTTTTGGCATGCTGGCCTCCGGGCCGATCTTGAAGTTGTTTTTCGAACGTTCGGTTTGTGCACCCCAATACTTTTCGGCAGGTACATGGACCTCACCCATGGTATCTTTCTCAATGCGGGTCATTGCTCGTGTTGGTTTAAAGGGAGAATTAACTCAGTTGTGAAATTCACCCGGTGAAATTCAGATATTTCCCCGAAATAAAAAACCTCCGCAATAGGGAGGTTCTTGTTTTTTCAGATGGCATCGCTAATTCCCGTCGGTGCGGAAGTATTTATCCTCGTCGAATTCTTCTTCTTCTTCGATCGTCTTTGGAATGGCATTCACTTCCAGTATTCGGAACTCTGTGCGCCGGTTCATGTCGCGGCCCCGAGGATTATCGGTGCCGTCAGGGTTCGTGTTCCGGGCGATCGGCCTCGACTCCCCATACCCTTTTGCCACCAGCCTGTCGGGAGAGATTCCGCGCTGAATCATGTAATCAACGGCTGACTGTGCCCGCTTTTGCGAAAGATCCAGGTTGTAGGCTTCCGTATCGACGCTATCTGTGTGGGATGCAAGCTCAATCTTGAATTCCGGATTGTCAATGAGCAACTGGACCAGCTTGTCGAGTTCGCGTGCAGCATCCGGACGAATGTTCCACCGCGCGAAATCATAGTAGATATTCTCCAGCACAAAATACTTGTTCAGGTCAATCTTGTCGAGCACCACTATAGTATCAAGCGTGATATTCGTCACCAGGTCTTTCAGGGTGGCTGGATCAATGCTTTTGCCCTTGGTGGTATAGGTCTGGCGTTTGACAATGTATCCGTCAGTTTCAGCGACCAGGTTATAATCTTCGTTCTCGTACACGCGGAACAGGAACTTTCCGTCGTTTCCAGTCACGTAATCCTGCATCTCCTCTCCACTGGCATCCAGCAACGAAACGCGCGTGTTGGGGAGGATGCGGAGACCGGAGCTATCGGGGGTGTACGTAATACCCTGCAAATAATAATTAACAACCCTGAGATTCGGATCCTCATTAACGAATGTGTAAATGTCATCGTCGCCCTTTCCGCCTTCACGGTTCGAGGTAAAGAATCCCCTGTCGGCGCGGAACAAGAATATTCCAAAGTCGTCGCCGGTAGAGTTCACCGGCTCACCCAGATTTTCAATTACTGTTTTACCACTGGATCGTTTCACCACGAACAAGTCGAGTCCTCCATAGCCGGGATGCCCGTCGGAAGCGAAATACAGTTTCATATCCTCCGCCTGATAGGGGAACAATTCATTTCCAGGTGTATTAATCTCCGGGCCAAGGTTCTTCACCCGGCTGAAACGACCGCGCGAGTCCATTTGGGCTGAATATAAGTCGAGTCCCCCATAGCTGGTGGCCTGACGACCGCGGCTGCGGCGATTGGAGGAGAAGTACAGGGTTCTTCCATCGGGGCTGAATGCTGGCGATGAATCCCACGCATCAGGGTCATTGATGTTCAACGGCACCGGATCCGACCACTCGCCGTTTCTGAATCTGGAAAGGTAAAGGTCCACGTCCGGCGAACCCTTCTTCCTTCCTGTATTGCCCTTCGCAAACACCATGATCCTTCCGTCCGGAGAAAAGGTGATGGTGCCGTCATTCACATTCTCGCTATTTATCCCATTGGGGAGAGGAGCGACTGTCGCCAGATCCACGTTAGCACCCCGTGAAGCAACTTTATACAAATCGGAAAATGGTGTTCCTGTTGCCTCGTAAATTTTTCCGTTTCCCCGCGTTGATGTAAAATACAGCTCATTGTTTAAGAACACGGGAGAGTACTCGGCCGAGGGTGTGTTGATGAGTTCCAGGTTCTTTACCCGGTAATAGCTTTCCCTGGTCTTCAATTCGTCCAGGTAGTTAAGACCATCAAGCTTCGCTGCTGCCCAGTCCTTCAGCTTCTGGTTATCCGTTGAGGCAACGAGTCGTTCAAATGTTTTTCTCGCCTCAGTGTATTTACCGTTGACCTCCTGGGCCTGGGCATAATAAAATGCAACCGTGTCTTTATCCACTCCCTTGCCGCCGGCTTTGGCGTAGTAGGATTCGGCTTCCTTCAGCCTGTTTGAAAGCCTGTAGGATTCGGCGACCATGTAATTTGCCAGGCCATCGTTTGGGTCTTTTTGAAGCCTCTGTTTGTAGTAGGATATTGTGTTTTCGTACTTGCCGAAACGGAAAGCCTTATTCGCTTTTTTTTCAGCGCTGCATCCGATGATCAGCACGACGGCGATCAATATCCAAGCATTATGCTTCATACAATAATCCCCAATAAAACTACAAAATAATTAATCAGGTGTTAACGGGCCGGGCCGACAAATACCTCCGTAGCCAGGTCTCGCCCGCCGGAACGATCCATCGGGCAGCCAGCTCCCCCCTCGTCCCTACCAGATTATTGAACGTCAGTGTGTTCTCATTCCATATACCCTGCGCGTGCTTTTCCTTCAACCCGGCAACCGGAATCAGCATAACCCTGTCATTGACCAGGAAGGCGGCCAGCTGTCGTTCGAAAAGTTTTGTGCCAATGCGCTGTTCCACTTCCTTAACTGCCCGCACGGAGTCGTCGATGGAACAACCACTCGCCTGGTTCAGGCCTTCGTCAGCGGCGAGAATCACAAAATGACCGTATCGAATATCGAAGGATGCCCGCAGCGGTGAACCGTGTGCGGCCCATCGGTCGGTAAAAGACCTCAGGAGCTCCGCCATCTGAGACTGTTCGCGATCGGTGAGTTCGCGGTTCGATTGGTATATCCAGATTCGAGCGTCAGGAGAAATAGAATCGAAAGGGACAAACATAGGTTGTTGCGAATTTGTTAATGTAAACCTTGTGCTTCCGCGATTAGTTCTGCCAGGTCCTTGACGACGACATCGCCTTCACGGTTCTTGTTTTTAACACCATCGCTCATCATCGTCATACAGAATGGGCATGCTACCGCGATAGTTGTGGCGCCTGTCGCAAGGGCTTCTTCCGTTCGTTCGATGTTGATGTCCTTTGCACCAGGCTCTGGCTCCTTGAACATCTGAGCGCCGCCGGCGCCACAACAGAGACCTTTGGTGCGACACCGTTTCATGTCCACCAAATCGGCGTCCAGGGCTTCGATCACCGCACGCGGCGCCTCATAAATGTTATTGCCGCGTCCCAGGTAGCAGGAGTCGTGATAGGTAATTTTTCTTCCGCGAAACGACCCACCTTCCTTGATTGAGATCCTGCCCTCGTCAATAAGCTGCTGTAAGAATACGGAGTGATGGATGACTTCGTAATTACCACCCAACGGGGGATATTCATTCCGGATGATGTTGAAGCAATGAGGGCAGGCGGTGACAATTTTCTTCACCCCGTAACCATTTAGCACCTGGATGTTGTTATGGGCCTGCATCTGAAACAGGAATTCATTTCCCGCGCGGCGGGCGGGATCGCCTGTGCATCCTTCCTCAGTGCCAAGCACTGCATACCTGACACCCACCGCCTCCAGTATTCTTGCAAAGGCCCGGGTCACGCGCTTGTAGCGATCGTCAAACGAGCCGGCGCATCCGACCCAAAACAAAACTTCAGGCGTTTCACCTCGGGCAATCATTTCTGCAATTGTCGGAACGTTCATTGAGATGTTCTCCAGTTATAACTTATTCCTTTGACCAATTAAATCTGTCACTCGGCGCGAATTTCCAGGGCGCAAAACTGGTTTCGATATTTTGATACATGTTGTTCCACGCCGTGGGCGCACCTGATTCCTCCATGGAGATGTACCGCCGCAACTCCAGTATTATTTCCAGCGGGTTGATAAGAACCGGACATGCTTCGACGCACGCGTTGCACGTGGTGCAGGCATTGATTTCTTCTTTGGTAATGTAATCATTGAGTAAGGATTTGCCGTCGAGCAAACCCGGACCGCCCGACGCCAGACTCCTGCGCACATCCTCCATCCGATCCCGCGTATCCATCATGATTTTTCGCGGCGATAACTTCTTCCCCGTAATGTTGGCGGGGCATTCTGCGGTGCAGCGCCCGCACTCCGTGCACGCGTAGGCTCCCATCAGACTCGTCCAGGGCAGGTCATTGATATCCTTAACCCCGAATCGACCAGGGGTGTCTGCCGCCTCCTGCTCATTGGTCGCAATGCCCAACATCGCCTTCACCTCGCGTGACACTACGGGCATGTTATACATCTCACCTGCGGGCCCGAGTTTCGCGAAGTAGGTGTTGGGGAATGCCATGAAAATGTGGAGGTGCTTCGAATAGGTGATGTACACCGCAAATCCCAGTATTCCCACAATATGAAACCACCACGCGGCGCGTTCTACGCCAACAAGGCCGTTAACAGACATCGACTCAAAGAGCGGCATCAGCATCGAACTAAAAAAAAGTTTGCCCGTGCTGGTATAGTCAGGGTGCGATTGCTGCAACAGTTGATCGGAAGCGTTCATCGTCAATATGGCGATCATCAAGGCGATCTCCGTAATCAGAATAATGTTCGCGTCCAATCGCGGCCAGCGTGTCATTTCCGCCAGCCAGAATCGCCGCACTTTCAGAATGTTCCTTCGAATGAGAAAAAATACGCACGCCAACAACACCGCTACCGCCAGGAACTCAAAGATGTTCATCAACACATTGTAAAAACTCCCCAACGCGGGAGCAAACGTGCGATGGTTTCCGGTCAGCCCGTCGATCACAAACTCGAGCACTTCGATATTGATGACCAGAAAACCGACGTAGATAAAAAAATGCAGTGTCGCCGGTATGATCTTCTTGAACATCTTCTTCTGTCCGAACGCGACGAGCAACACATTTCCGATTCGTTTTGAAACATTTCCATGCTCGCGACGTGGCTTGCCCAACCGGATGTTGTTTCGGATGACCTGCACCCGCCGGGCAATGACGTAACAAGCGACTGCCAGTGTTAATGCAAAGACTATTTGTTGGATCATGCCTTACGAGAATATGTCGTAATTCTAATAATTCAAAGTCAGATTTTGCCCCAAATATAAATTTATCTACTTTTGTGCCCCTGCTGATGGCAGGAAGAAAATTACATGGTGATGTAGCTCAGTTGGTAGAGCAAAGGACTGAAAATCCTTGTGTCGGGGGTT
>CAZLWX010000047.1:0-26384 GCA_964563295.1 uncultured Roseivirgaceae bacterium
CAAACCAGAATTTTGCTCTCCATGAGCCGTAGCCATAGAAGTTGTCCATCCAGTGGGCAAGCGCTTTTTCGGAAACAAGCATATCAGGTGGAAAGATAGTCATCAGAAAGGCCAAAGGCTAAACGCCAAGGCGGTTCTCTTGTCACAGACTGAGCCTGTTGTTAAGTCTGATTCCTAATATGGGCAAGTTCCGGGTTCCGCGTTCCGAGGTTCCGGGTTAGGAGCCAAGAAACCGGAACAAGGAACCAGGAACTTGGACGCGAAACCACAAACCACGAACTTTCAAACTTCAAACAACTTCAAACTACAAACAACTACAAACTTCAAACTACAAACCAGAACATGATCATCCACCTCATCGACGGCACGTACGAACTCTTCCGCCACTTTTACGGTCAACGCAGTTTCAACAAAGGTAAAGATAAGCCCTTCGGAGCCGTTGTGGGTGTTTTGAATGGCGTGTTGGAAATGATTGAAAAGGGCGCGACTCACGTCGGCGTGGCTACAGACCACGTGATCGAGTCATTCCGAAATGAATTGTGGTCCGGGTACAAGACAGGACAGGGCATCGACCGGGTGCTATGGCGGCAGTTTCATCCCCTGGAAGAAGGCCTGGCAGCGATGGGCGTAGTGGTGTGGCCAATGGTCGAGCTTGAAGCTGATGACGGACTGGCTTCGGCAGCACACCTCGCCTCGTCGGACAAGCGGGTTGCAAAAGTATGTATCTGGACACCCGACAAAGATCTTGCTCAATGTGTGCTCGACGATCACGTGGTCCAGATCGACCGCCGGTCCGGTGCGATTCGGGATGAGGCTGCCGTAAAAGTCAAATTCGGCGTTGGACCTGCTCTCATTCCAGACTTTCTTGCACTGGTCGGCGACAGCGCGGATGGCTATCCCGGAATCGCCGGTATCGGAAAGACGAGTGCTGCCCGGCTACTGAACGAGTACGGGCCCATCGAGGCCTTTCCGGAAAAAGTTCTCGGTGCAAAACGCGAACAAGCCTTGCTTTTCAAACGCCTTGCAACCTTGAAAATCGATGCTCCTTTATTCCGCGATGTGGAGAAGCTGAGATGGAGAGGTCCCACGAAAGATTTTGCTGAATTCACCAACATGATTGGAAGCCCGCGGCTTCTCGACAGGGCCAATGCCTTGACGACTTCCAGGTAACAACGCCTGGCTATGGCGTCGCGTCGAGTGCCCTGATCTGTTTCTTATACCGGTCGGGGAGGATAAGCTCTTTTAGTAGCCAGTCAAGGCCAACTTTGCGCAGAAGCTTATAGAGAGCAATGAGCGGAAACAAGTA
Source organism: uncultured Roseivirgaceae bacterium (assembly GCA_964563295.1). Classification (GTDB taxonomy): domain Bacteria; phylum Bacteroidota; class Bacteroidia; order Cytophagales; family Cyclobacteriaceae; genus Chryseosolibacter. Next base: position 1,307 of record CAZLWX010000047.1, read on the forward strand.
CCGGCCCGTCCGCAGCCTAAGCAGTGCGCGGACGCGGTCAGGGACGACCAACGACTGGGAAGCTCGCAGGATTTGGTACCGCATAATTCCCAGGTGCTTTCGATATTGACGGAACAGGTCTTCAGTGTAATCACTATGTTGGAGGTGTTGCTTGAGGTGTGTGTGCCGCATAACGATGAACTCATCGAGCGACTCCGGCAGCCCCTTCACACCCATACGCTGCCCCACACGGAAAAAAACATCAAAGATTTCCTTTTTTTCATCCGCTGTCGCGGGACGTTCAAGGACTTCAAAAGAACGAATCGAATAATCGATGAGCATGAAGAGCACGTCGCGATATGCCCAGTCCGGAATGTTGTAGCCGCGCTTTGTCTCCACGCCGGCGTGTATCTTCGCCATCGCATCGATGGTTCGCAGTGCTGTTATTTTTTCTGAAAATACAATCGTGCGGGCGTAGGCGACTGTCGAAAACAGTCGTCCCAGCGGATCAACAGGAAGGCGGCCTGTAAAATAAAGCCAGTCAACGGCTTTGTTGAGGGCGAACTCGGCTGCTGCTCCGGCAAAAATAAACAGGATAGTGTCGCTTTTTCCCCAGATGCGTCTGACGATGGAATGCTTATCAACAAAAAATCCTTTACTCATCCTGTTTACTCTTCTGCCTCCATATAGCAAATGCATTGCCTCGCGATGATAAATATAGTTTGCGATTTTCCCGTGCCATCGAAACTTACTTTTCCTTAACGGATGATTCTATGGTCACCTGCTTGACATTTTCATCTTCTTCATTCTCTTCCCAGTCGAGGACATGATAGGGATCAATTCCCGCTAACACCGGCTTGCTGGTGGTAGTAACAGTGATAGACTGGTTGCCTGAACGAATACGATGCTTCTGCAAATACGCCGGCGAATCGAGGCGACTGTTTGAATAGAGACTTCCGGTGAACACTCCAATCGGAATCCATTCATCCATTGGGAGTTCCGTCGCTACTCCGGCGCTGTCGTACATCATCTTTCGGGCTGTGACATCGAGCGTCACCTGCCACTCGTTGTCACCGGATTTTTTGGCTTTGACCTGACTGGTTTCAAATTGCCAGTACACATTCACTTCGAACAGGTCGTGAAGCAGACCTTGTACGGAGTCCGGCACGACCACCTGAAGTTCGTGATACAAATCCAGGGCAGTTGCACCCGCGGTGTTGGGTTTTCTGTGTTGTTCGATCATACGGCGGATTGCGCCGTTGACTGTTTCGGACCCGGCATACGCCGTCAACGTGTGCATGGCGAGTGGGCCTTTGCGGTACGACATGTATGGATCAAGCGCCCTCAGCAGTGGTTCACCTCGCCGTATTACCGGGTGAGGGTAGGGCAGGCGCATGAACGACAATAGTCGTCGAAGTTGAATCTCACCGCGCGTGGCCTTTACCATCTGCATGGAAAAATACCACGCGAGGCCTTCTGCTAAAAATGGTGCGCCCTCAACCACGGCGTAAGGCACGCCAAAGAGGTGACCCATTTCATGCCCGACGACAGCATAGGGGAAGTCGAAGGTGTTTTCATCCTCGGGATCCCAAAACGGAATGGCCTGTCCATAGTAAATCATGGCAGGTGACGCATGCAATCCCGCGCCTGGAGCAGCAGGGTGCTCGACCACGGTAACGTGATCATAAGGATACGTACGGAACTCCTTGTTGTAGAACTCCAGGCTGGCTTTGACACTCCGGAGCGTACGCTGCAAATGACCTGTGTGATCCGGATGGTGAAAGATCTGGATCACGACTTGTTGCTGGGTGGCACTATCGATCCATGTTTCTTCCAACAGCTCGTAGTTGGCAGAGAAGAAGTGCCATTCGGCCGCAACGGGAGCACTGGTGGCATATTCAAAGACACGGCGACCCTGTTCAGAATATGTTCGCAACAATTTACCTGGCGCTACGGCGACCTGGTTCTCGTTTGTAACCAACACAGTGTGCAAGCTGATCGCTTCTCCGCGACTGACGAGCCGCGCATCATCCGCTGCATACAAGGATGCAATGATCGGCCGCGGTGGGAGCCCGTGTTCACGACGGTCTGCTGGCTGGATAAGTTCGCGTTGATGTTGATAACCGATCGCAGGCAGCAAATCGTTGGAAAAGACGCTGCCATCTTTTGCCAGGATTGGATTTCGCCCATGATTGCCGAAACCCCGCTGTTCGACGTGTAAGTCGAAATGGAGTTCCAATGTGTCACCAGGTTGCATGGGGGCGTCAAGCTTAAACATCCGATGACCAAAATTCTCGTCGTCGATGACGACTTGAAAGCCGCCATCTAACGTCAGCGATTTTGTGTGGATGGATGGAGTTGACGCGGTTGCCACCAGGATTGAATCGATCGGTTGCGAGGTGCGATTGACCAGCCGATGTGTGCCAATGATATCGACTGCTGGATCATCAGGAAAAAATTCAATCCTCAGGTCCGTAGCTTGCAGTTCAGGTTGTGTCAGGTCGGCGTATTGCCTGTAGCGCCGTTCGTATTCAGCACTGCGCCCGACCGCCTCCGCGTGGGAAGTGTAGTCGTTTAGAATGTTCGTGTTGTAGAAAACGTATCCTCCGGTGACGACTAGCAGCACGACTGCAGCGCCCGTGATCGACATATTGATCTTGTTCCAGCGGAGTCGCACGAGCTTGAGCCTGTTGGGGAGTCCATATTCTTTGCCCCGGACCCAAAATAGCCTGCCAACGACGGCGAGCAGCAGCGCCCATCCTGCCCAATAAAGTTTGAAGGAGAGCCATGGTCCGATCGTGTCCCCGAATCCACGCATCTCGGTGAACGACCACCCAGGTGCAGCGCCATAAATCAGCATATTGTGTTCAACCCCAAGCATCGTGGCGAGCAAAGCGATGTACATGTAAACAAGAATGGCCACAACATGCCCTGTATACTTTTGATCGACGACAACATGGATAAGCAGGGCAACGACGGCGAACAGAATGTATTCGGGAAGCTGGAGTCCGAACATCACTTTGGCATAAAGATCCAGCTGGAAGTGCGAGTAGTTCATCAGCATTTGCGCGGCCATTCCTGCGATCACAATCAGGAGGTTGAAGAGGGCGAGCACCAGGCAGATTCCGAGAAATTTTCCAAGAAAAGGGGGCCATTCTGATCCTGGCATCGAGTCCGTGAGCTCACTAACGCCGAAGTCGCGCTCGCGCCATACCAACTCGCCCGCGAAGAAGATGATGAATCCAGGCACGATAACCCATCGGCTCAATTCAGCCGATATCGGACCGGTTAACTCGCTCAAAACTCTGGACGTCAATGGTGTCAAGGGTGCCCCGATCGAATACATTTGGTCGAGGACGACCGGGATGGACATCAATGGGATGAAGATGAGCAACGCCAACCCTGACCAGCTGGTGGCAATCGCCCGGAACGAGTTCCAGGCTATTATCAGCGTCTGACGGACATGAAGCTTCAGTCCGTAATAAGCCTGTGCTTTCGGAAGCGCGATGGCAGGGGTGGGGATTGCAAAGGCGTGATGAGTTGTCTCGACGGGACGCCGCTGCCCAAAGAGTCTTCGAATCCGTTCGCGCAAGGAAATATTAACGCGGTGTCTGAAGGCAAAGCCAATGTAGGCAAGCAAACCAACCGTCGCGCCAATACCAAGCCAGATCAGGCGGTTTTCGAGAACCTCGGAAAGTTGGAGCACGCGTGTATTCTTTTCCACGTTGGTCCAGAGACGCGAGAGGTCGCTCCAAATGAAATGAACACCCAGTGGGTCGATGAGCGATCCTGGTCCGCCTTGAAAGAGAATGAAAGACGCAATGAAGAATGCGGTGAAGAAAATGATCAGACTACCAAAGTAAGCGGTCACAGGCCGGCCAGTGCTCAAGGCAAAACCAAACTGGAGCGCCGTCACAAAAATCGCGTTGGGCAAGGACAAGAATCCGTAGGCGGTAAGAAAGGCCTCGGGTCTGAAAGGACCGATCAGGTCGGGATGAACCCCGGGCAAGTAGATGGCGAGCAAGATCGCCACCTGCACTACCAAAAGGAGCGCGAGGTTCAGAATAAGCGCGGCGATAAACCGCCCCCCCAGGTACTGAGCTTTCGACACTGGCACCGTATAAATGAGGGGATGCATTCCCGTCGCCACGTCGCGGGCCGCAGCTTCACCGGCGATGGCCGCAGCCATTAGCATCCAGACCAGACCGCCGAAGACCGTTGTCTTCAGGATAGCGAACGGTGAGTTGATATAAAACTCACTGTATAAAACTTCAGCAAATGCTCCATCGCGCGCCATGAGGAAATTGAGCGCCAACATCACGCCGACAAAGACCCACAACCACGGTCGCCGTACCTGGTAGGCAATTTCGTACCGGATAATTTCCCAAAATTTCATACGACAGCGCTTTCTGGTTTCCGGTTGCCAATGTGACCTGCCATCGCGCTGAAGTAAACATCCTGAAGGTCGGGCTCATCGACCTCGAAACCCCGGCCGGGATTCTCGGCGCTGAAGACACGTACAACAGTCTGTCCGGCAAATAATTTTGTGGAAATCACATGGTGATCGGCAGACATTTTCGCGAGTTCATTCTTGTCAGCAATTTTTTGCCAGATCCTCCCGCTCAGTGCCTTTATCGCCGTCACCGGCTGCGACTCGAGCAAGATTTCTCCGCGGTCGATGATGGCCATATGCGTGCACAATTCACTTACGTCCTCGACGATGTGAGTGGAGAGCAATACAACGCTGTTTTCGCCAAGCTCGCTGAGCAGGTTGAGGAAGCGGACCCGTTCAGCAGGGTCCAGACCCGCGGTGGGCTCGTCTACGATGAGCAACCGGGGATCGCCGATCAAGGCCACGGCCACGCCAAAGCGCTGGCGCATTCCGCCAGAGTAACTGCCAAGTTTTTGTCTGCGGACATCCCATAGGTTTGTCCTTTTTAATAATGCGGCCACGAGCTCCTTGCGCGCTGAGCGTTGCGTAAAACCTTTGAGGATGGCGAAATGTTCAAGGAGATCCTCGGCTCGCGCCTTGGGGTATACACCGAATTCCTGTGGCAGGTATCCGAGGGTGCGCCGCACGAGTTCTTTTTCCTTCACCACGTCGATGACGTGCGATGGTTCGGCGGGTCCTCCTTTGGCGAATAAGTGGATGGTGCCGTCATCGGGCTCCTGGAGGGTGGCTAGTATGCGCATGAGTGTGGACTTCCCGGCGCCGTTTGGACCGAGCAGTCCGTACATGCCGTTCGGGATAGAGAGCGTGACATTCTTAAGTGCCTGAACCCCATTGGAATAAGTCTTGGAGATGTTGTTGATCTTGAGTGTCATGCCGCTAAGGTATTCAAAAGTACTTTGCAATTCAAAGTAACACTAAAAAAAATCTGGAAATTGAACGAAAAGGGGATCCAGATAGGAGAGACTTTCAGCCTTGGTCCTTACGAGGTTCAAAGAGCTCGATGAAATTTCCAGAAGGATCCATCAACAGAATTTGCGATCCGCCCACTCCCTTCACAATGTCGTTGCGAAAGGTGAGGCCCCCGCGCTTAAGTCGATCAACTTCACCAGCCAAGTTGTCCACCACCAGCAACAGGCGGTTCCAGCCGCCAGGGGCGGGTACGGTTCCGTCCGGCATAGGGCGGCCTCCGGAACTTTCGCGACCACTTAACAGCAAGCGCACATGGCCCTTGGTAACCTCTGCAAAAGCCGGCGTGGCATTGATTCCCAGGGTAAAGCCTAAGTGACGGGTGTAGAATTCAATCCCCGCATCCACATCATGGACAATGTACCGGATACTCACCTGCTCTGTCTTCATAGATATCGAACTTGATAAAGTAAAGGTACGGCAACATCAGTCCACTCGGCTCGAAGAAGCGAGTGAGGCTACCGCTTTAAATGTCTGTAGAGCCTGGGAAATATGCGACTTAACCCAGTGTCTTGCCGCCGGTTTGACTTGTCAACACATTATCGCTGAATACAACGTGATTGAAGGCAAATTGCTCGTCGCGGTCATCCTTCTTCCTGTCGTTTTTTTTCCTCACCGCTGATCAGAATGCGACATAATGAATCTATTAATAGGTTTACCCGAATGATAGACCTATATTTACTGAATCGATTGAGGATTCCTTTAATTCACTCCGAAACTCACCCCACATCGGAGTTGCTTAATTCTTTCCACAATTAGTCGTGTCCTGGAGGTTTCACCGCAAGGTGAGTTGTTCAGCACGCCGTTTTTTCAATAATCGAACTTCGGCAAGTACCATCAAACCAACAGTTTATGCCATTACACATCGGAAATCCCTATAAAATTATCGCCTTAAGAGAGAAGCGATACGAAACGCATTATGATATACCTTCTAATCGATGTTTGATTGTGCCGGTACGCGACTTCGGTGATGAGGTACTGTGCGATATCCTTTGGCGCGACGACGACGGCGAGGTTCGCGTCTTGCACAATAAGATGTTCGTTGCCGAGAACCTCGTTCCACTCAACCCGATGCTGCAAGAGAACCTGTACGAACTATGGAGTGAGCGGTATAAGCCGGATCTCGAAAGATCGCGCAGGTAAAACGGGCCTAAGCAATGGATGGGCTACACTTCCAGTGCCGCGCGAAAACCTCGTGCCGCATAATAGGACTCGGCGCCGTTGTGGTATACGAACACCGTGTTATAACGTCGATCGCAGAATAGTGCACCGCCGAGCTTCCGAATAGCGGGCGGTGTTTGTACCCAACTCGAGGTCTTGGTATCGAAGTTTCCGAGCTTTTGCAATTCCCGGTATTGTTCCTCGCTCAGCACCTCAACGCCCATCGACGCCGCCACTTCCAATGCACTGCCTTTGGGCTTGTTTTCCTTTCTTGCGCGAAGGGCGTCACCATCGTAACAAAGGCTCCTTCGCCCCGCCGGGCTTTCAGCCGCACAATCAAAGAAAATGTACTTACCCGTTTTCTTATTCTGGCCTACGACATCCGGTTCTCCCCCCGTTAATTCCATCTGATGAAGAGACCATAGCTTTTGAGGATCAAGTCTCGACTCCACCTTGCTCCATTCCATGCCTTGGTGGCGGTTCATATTCTTTTCAAAGCGCTTCTTCAGTACGTCGAGAAACTCTTTCTGTTGGCTTGCAGACAACTGCTTTTTTGTTGATTCACTTTTTGCCATGACGTTTTGGTCTGAATGTTAATTGATTTGCAATGTTATGTGCCTGCGGCCATGCTGCGCAGCTCGTTTTCGAGTTTGTCCATATTTTCTTCGTTCTTTTCCGGAACATACTTCCTGAGTTTGGCGCACTCCTCGGGCGTCGCGAACTTCTGCTTGAAAATGACTCTTGTCCTATCGCTGTTGAGTTCTTCAAAGACAACTTCTACCTGGAACAATGGCTTGGACAGGCGATCCCAAACCAACAACTCGGGTTCCCGAATGGCGACAAAGGTGCAGTCGTTGGGATAATTTCCTCGTTCCGGGCCGTGCATGGTGAACGTCCACCGGCCGCCGATACGCAGATCGAACGTGTGAAAGGTGTTTGTAAATCCTTTCGGTCCCCACCAGTTTCTGAGATGGTCCGGGTGAGTCCAGGCCTTGAAAACGAGCGACCTCGGGTATGCGAACTCCCGGCGGGTGACAATCTCGCATTCGGGTGGAGTGTTGAGAATTTTCGGCGTCTCCATTCGTGGGAGGGGTTAGTTTGAAGTTTGAAGTTTGTAGTTTGTAGTTTGTAAGTTGTCTGAAGTTTGAAGTTAGTCGGTTCGCGGGTTTATTACACGTTCGAGTGGCGATGTCAGGTCTGTTTTCGCAAGAAGATTCGGCGACCTGGAGCACACTAGTTTGTGCCTGCACACGCGCCCGCAACACCAACAAGTCCGTGGCCGCAACCGGCGCGCTGCCGGATTCCTGGACGATCATGCGTGTGCAAGTTGTTGGTTAACATTTTTCGCCACAGACGGAATCTTCCGATCTGCCGGCCTGAAGTACCACGAAGTAGCCGTTAACGCCAGGAGCAACGAAGGTCCAAAGAAATCTGCCGCACCCGAACCACTCGCCAGGTGAGAGATAATCGCACCTGTCATGTTGAAGAAGAAACCCGCGTACGCCCATTCTTTCAGCAACGGAAAACGGGGTACCAGGACGGCGACGACACCCAGGAGCTTGCAGACGCCGATTAATGTCACGAAGTAAACCGGGTATCCAAGACCAGTAATCATCTTAACTTCGTCGGGTGTTTTCATCAGTTGCACCAGACCGGTTGAGACCATTCCGAGGGCAAGCCAGAGGGTAGCAATCCAATAGATAATCTTGTCTCTCTTTTTCATAAGAACGTTATTTTAGTTTGTTTGCGATCTCCTGCAGGCGGTTGTGTGCCATGTTAATACCCTGGACAAAGGGCATTTTTAACAACCGATCCCGAAACTCGACGGACTTGAATACGATTTGCATGGTCAGCCTGCTGGTCTCATCGGTGAGCTTCTCGAATTCCAAAAACTCCAATTGAGCAGTGGACGTGACGCTGTCCATCTCGAATGTTCGTATGATCCTTTCGTTGGGAATGAATTCGTGGATAGCTCCGTTCATTCCGTATTTATTTCCAAGAGGATCGGTTGTTTCAAACTGGTAGCCTCCGTGTTTCTTGTTTTCGAGTTTCAGCACTTTGGTGCCCATCCATTGCTCGAGGACTTCGGGTTCCGTGTACGCCTTGAAGAGCAGGTCGACAGGAAGGTCGAACTCCCGGGTGATGAGAATTTCCTGTTTGCCATCGACGGCATGGACTTTGGTTTTGCGCTCCATAATTATTGCTTTGATCGATATTTTTTCATGACGGCTTCCAGCTTGTTAAACCGGTCATCCCAGAACTTGCGGAAAGGTTCGATGAACTCCGCTATTTCTTTCATTTTTCCTGGATTAAAGTGATAGTAGATCTCCCGACCGGTTTGTTCGTGCTTGAGCAACTCACACTCCGTCAGAATTTGAATATGCTTCGAAATGGTTTGGCGGGAGGAATCGAAATTCGCGGCTATGGCCGTTGGAGTCATCGCTTGCAAAGCTACCAGTGTGATAATTGCCCGGCGGGTGGGGTCGGCAATGGCTTGGAACACGTCTCTTCTCAGGTCCATAATGTGCAGCTATTTGACTGCAAGATATATGCAGGCATTTAACTGCGCAAATTTTTTGTGAGATTTTTTGCGCGAGCTATTTAGGGGGCTTCGGGAGGGCTGGAACTGGCTACGATGAGCACCAGGAAATGCCGCACTGCAACCAAATACGTAAAAAGCCACTAAGGCACCAAGGCACTAAGAAATACAGTTACAAACTACAAACTTCGAACTTTCAGGAACCCGGAACGCGGAACCCGGAACCCGGAACTACAAACTTCGAACTTGCTATGCCACCGCACACCCTTGCGTCCCTAAAGGGAGCCGCCGCTCATGGCAACATCTAGTCACACCCCAACACCGGAACCCTTTCAGGAACCCGGAACTCGGAACCCGGAACTCGGAACTTCAAACACTTCAAACTTCCAACTACCAACAGTTCACACAAATTTTTCGCGGAACTGCAAATTGTACATCGCGTATAATACTGAAAGCGCGCTGAGAACCAGCAGGTAGATCCTGTTTTTGTAGATGACGGTCTGCCAGATAAAGTCGCTCATATCGCGGGGCTCCGAGTAGGGATTGAGAAAAACGTTGTAAGCGGTGTATTCCAGGGGCTCAAGGAAGATCAGGAACACGAAACCGACAATTACCAACACGATCGCCGTGCCATTCCCGTTCTTGATCAGCGTTGAAAGCATAAAACCCAGGGACGAAAGAAAACCGATAGGGAACAGTACCTGCCCCACCATTGGAAGCATGCTGAACCGGTAAAGGGCAAGGTTTGCAATACCGGCCAGGACAAGCAAGATGGCCGCTGCTATGGCGATAGTTAGTATGAAACGCACTAACCAGACCTTATACCGGTAGTTTGGAATGCCAAAAATAGTTTCCAGCATCTTTGAATCGTCATCGTTTTGGATGCCATAGGCCATTGGGTAGAAGATGAGTAACAACCCCGGAAAAACGAGAAACCCGTACATGACCTCGTCGTTGAACTGGGGCTCTTCGAAGAGCGACACCGTGATGATAAAAGCGTAGAACAGGAATGCGGCAGCCACGAAGTAAATGAATTTACTTCCAAAGATTACTTTCACATTGTAGACGATTAGCCTATACAATAGGAGCCAGTAACTCTTCATTTTTCTTTTGGGATTTGTTTTTCATCAACCATAAATACGCGTCTTCCAGGTTGGCGCGCACCGGGGAGGCGTTAAGCCGCGGGGGTATGTCCGATAAGCATTTCACACGGATCAAGTCGCCTTCGCGCATGTGGTGGACAATGAGATAGTTTTCTTTTTCACGATCAAATTCGTTCGGCGTCAGATGGAATTCCCAAACTTTATCATGGGCCAGTTCAGCCATGGTGCTTGGACTGCCGACATACTCGATATTGCCGGAGATGAGGACCGCCAGCTTGTTGCAGCTGCTCGCAATGTCTTCGATGATGTGCGTCGAGAACACAACGATCCGTTCGCGACTGAGTTCCACCAGCAGGTTGCGGAACCGGATACGCTCCAACGGATCGAGGCCCGCGGTTGGCTCGTCCACGACCAGTATTTTGGGCAAGTGAAGCAGAATCTGGGCAATTCCGATCCGCTGTTTCATACCGCCGGAGAACGAGCCGATCTTTTTTTGCTGGTGCTCATCCATGTGCACGGCCTTTAGCACGTATTGAACCCGCGCTTCCCGCTCGTCCTTATTGGTAATCCTTCGAAGGATCGCCTGATAATCCAGGAACTCGTAGGGCGTCATATTCTCATAGGTGCCAAATCCCTGGGGGAGATACCCGATGAGGCCTTGCAATTCTTCTCGCCGTACAAGAGTATCATTCCCGTTAATCCAGATCTTGCCGTAACTTTGATCCAGAATTCCGCAAAGAATCCGCATCAATGTCGTCTTGCCTGCCCCGTTGGGACCTAATAATCCAAACATCCCCTGCTCGATGGTCAGGCTTACGCCCTTGAGGGCCTTGAACGACGCTTTCTTAGGCTTGATGAACGGAATAGCGAGCAGTGTCCTGTAATAAAGTCTCTTTAGTCCTGCGAGCCGGCCTATGATCGCATCCGGGTTAACCGCACTATCCCGCATCCGCTTCGACATTCGCACCAGGTAGAGGCCAGTAAACCACAAGATGATTAGTATAACACCGATGGCCTTAATCTCAATATCGGTATACAAGTAGGCGGCACTCCCTAACGGAAAGCCCCAATAAAGCAACGCGCTAATTATCCTGATGAGTCTCTGCCGGTTTACCAACTGCGCAGCGTCATGCAACATCGATAACAGTAGCGCATGCAAGGCAATCATAAAGAATAGCTGCCAAAATGTTTTGTCAAGATAGAAGTAGATATAGTAGACGAGGAATCCGACCAGCGCGCTTTGCCAGATCAGGTTTTGCAAAAGTGTTTTCAACGTGGTGGGCTCTTCGCCGCGAGCATCGAACAAGCGCCTATTCCCTTTCCATTCCCTGATCCATCGTTTATCCCTTCCGTATACCTTGGTCAGGTTTTGAATTTCAATGTGCATCGTTTCATCGGCAGCAACTATTCGTGCGTTGGCCTGACGCAGGGAAGACATTATAAAAAAGGTACCGCCAGGAATAAGGATGATGGCAGCAATATAGGCCATCATCTGCCAAAGCAACCCCTCGATCCTGATGGGTATCAGGGCCCCGATCACGACCATAAATATGATTTGGGTGGCTTTGATCCCAGGCTTCAAATTTCTGAACCAGTCCAGGAAGCTCTCGAGTCCCGCGCACATCGTTGGAATAAAGAATAGGGTGAGCAATGTTGCAAAGGCCAGACCTCCCATGACCGTAACGGCAAATGGCTGCCCAATGCTTACCACATATTCAGCTTCACCCATAGCCAATGGCAGCATGGCGATGATCGTTGTGATCGACGTGATGAGAATGGGGCGTATACGTGAAATGCCGCTCATCATCAACGCGCGATATTTGGAGTAGCCCTGACGTCGCAGGATGCGGGAATAGTCAATCAGAATGATTCCATTGTTGACGACTACACCTAACAGAATTAAGAAGCCGATCAACGTGTTGGCGCTCAGGATCGAATTCCCGGTCAGCGTCAAACCCAGGAAAGCGCCGATGGCGGCGAGGGGAACTGCGAACATGATCACGATTGGCAGATAAAGCGATTCGAATACCGCTGCCAGGATCATGAGGATGATTACGATTGCCGCAAAGATGAAGAAATAGAAATCGTCATACAGGCCTTCGTCGCGCTGAATCGCCACCGCTATTCCAGCTGGAATGTTGACACCGCTCACGATCTGATCGATCTCCAGTCGGGACGCTTCGAGGAGGGACTCGGATTTTAAGACTTCATCGATGAACTGGTAGGTGATGGTAATGCGCTTCTCCTGGTTCTGGCGCGTGATCGTACTCTCGCCGGATGAATACACCACGTCGCCAAAGTCGGAGAGCGTGTGCATCGAGCCGGTTGAGCTGGTCACGGACATTTCTCGCAAGTCCCGCATTTCTTTTGCTCTGTCACGGAACTGGTTTTGCGTGCGGATGGTGATTTCGTATTCCTCGCCGCCGCTGACGAAGGTCGCGTCCGATGAAAACGATGGTTGAAAATCATTGAGGGCTATCGCGACGTTCTGCAACGTGAGGTGATTTTCACTCATTCGATTTTGATCGAAAATGAGATGCGCTTCGGGGCGTTCAGGGCTGATGTTTACAGTGCTCTGGGATACCGACTGAAGACCACTCACCAGTGTGTTGAGATCGTTCGCGATAGTCTGCATCAGCTCAAAATTCTGGCCCTTGAGAATAATACTTTCCGTCGGTGTGCCGATACCCAGCATGCGCTCAAAATCATCCGAAGCTGAATTGCCTCCTCCTCCGCCTTGCCCTTGTCCCTGCGCAGGCGGCTGATCCAGCGAAATATTCAGATCTTCGAAATCGCGGGATAGGGAAGAGAGTTTGATCCTCACATCTTCGATCGAAATGGTGTCAAGGTCCTTGAAATCCTCGACTAGCTGGAGCGTCAGGACGGCTTCACCTTCTGAAACCTGGGCTACCACCTTTTCAACAACTGGTATTGCCATAACCTTTTCTTCAACCTTCCTGACCCTCACATCGGTCGATTCCAGCGTTGCCCCCTGCGGCATGGTGACAAACAAGTTCATCTCATCCGCCTCTACCTCCTGCGAGCTTCCCATACTGATCACCAGACCAAGCCCAATGCTGACAAAGAATAATACCAGCGCTCCCACTATCGCAAACAGAGGCCGTCTGAAGCAGCACTTCAACATCACTACGTACATCTGGATTGTGCGCTGTCGTATCGACGCATTTCTAATCAGCGGGGCGTGCTCACCCCGGCCAATGACGGTGTAAGCCAGCATCGGAATTAAAACCAATGCCACCACGAGCGACACCATCAATGTCGCGATGATCGACACACCGATGTGCGTTCCAATAATGGTGACAAGGAAGTTTGATGAGAAGATGAAGGGCAGAAAGACGGTCACCGTGGTCAGCGTTGCGGCAATCACTGACCGCATCACCTCCTTTGTACCGGTCACGACGGCAGCGTCGATTTCCTTCCTGTCAACAACGTGGCGGTAAATGTTTTCAATAACAACAACGCTGTTGTCGACAAGCATTCCGATGGCCAGGGCCATTCCAATAAGAGTAAGACTATTGATCGAAATACCACTGGCATAAAAGAAATTGAATGCAGCGTAAACTGAAATCGGGATGGACAGAGCAATGCTCAGGATAACTTTTATTTTGCGCAAGAAAATCCACAGCACAAAGATCGCCAGCAGTCCTCCCGTGACAGCCAGGTTTTGAATCTGGTCGATATTTCTGGACATGACCTCGGCCTGGTTGCTTTGCACAATGATCGTTGCATCAAGCGGCTCCAGGTCTTCATTAATGGCGTCAAGGGCAGCGAGTGTCCGGTCGGACAGGGCAATTAGATTCGCTTGCGGATCTTTTGACAGACTGATGGAGACGGCATCCTTTCCATTTACGCGACTGAGTGTCGTTGGCTCTTTCACACCAAAGAAGACTTCAGCAACATCACGGAGAAGGAGAGGCCCTTTTTCCGAGACAACAAGATTCTGAATGCTGCGAATGTCCGTCAGCTCAGCCGTTACGTTCACAAATACTTTTTGGCCATTCATTTCAACCTGACCGGCGAATGCGCTCTTATTCGAGTTCCTGTTCAGCACATCGCTGATCGTATTCGGCGTAATGCCATTCGCCTCGCAGACGGCATCGTTCATGATGATCTCCACCGTCTTTTGCCGCCCTCCATATACTTCAACGCCACCGATACCATCGATTTCGTTCAGCCGGTCTATAATATATTGGTCGGTAATATTTCTCACGCGGTCCACGCCGCCACCACCTAATACCTGCAGGTTCATGAACGTGTTGGTAAACTCCCTGGTGTCGATCTTGACAATATTGACCAGGAATTCAGGCGTAAGGGTCGACTTGACGGTACCGACTTTTTGTTCCAGTTTGAGGTAGGCATATTTGATGTTCACACCGTGTTGAAAGGAGATGAATATCAATCCCTGCTGGCTATCGGCATTGGCTGTGATCTCGGCAACGCCATCCAGTGTGCTGATAGCGCTTTCCAGGGGAACAATCGCTTCCCGCTCCATGTATTTCGGATCGACTTCCGTGATCGGCTTGACATGAACGATCAGTATGGGAAGCTCTACATTTGGAAAAAGCTCAACAGGCAATTTCTTGTAAGAAATGTAGCCCATTACCGTCAGGCCGATGAAAATCATCGACACCAGGATTTTTCTTTGGATGATCGTTCCCAGCAGGCTGTTCTTATCCATGCGATACCTCGATTTTCACGTTTCGCTTGCCGCCAATCCAGCCAGCAATGTTTTCAAGAGTCTCATAGTAGCAGGGAATAACAATCAGGGTCAGAATGGTCGACGTGGTGAGACCACCGATAACAGCGATGGCGATCGGTGCCCTCAATGCCGCGCTTTCGCCAAAACCCAACGTCAGCGGGAGCAGGCCCAGGATAGTAGTCAGGGTCGTCATCATAATCGGGCGGAGTCGTCGTTCCCCGGCATCGAGGATTGCCTCTCGTAGGGCCATGCCGTTCTGCCTGTTTAGTGTGATGCAGTCGACAAGGATGATTGAATTGTTGACAGCAATACCTCCGAGGAGGATGATCCCAATATATCCCATCATATTCAATGGCATTCCCAGGATAAAGAATGAAAATACTGCCCCGACTGCGGCTAGCGGTATCGTCAGCAGAATGGTGAAGGGGTGCAGGAGAGATTCAAACTGAGAGGCCAGAACCATGTACACGAGCGCAATGGACAACAGCAGGGCGAACGTGAGATTCCTGATCGACTCCTGTCGCCTCAGTTCCTGACCTGCAACCTTTATTTTGTACTGCGGTGGCACACTCAGGCCGGCCAACGATGTTTGTACCGATTTGACTACTTTATCGTACGGCACGTCCTGGTTTACGCGTGCGCCGATTGATACGGTCCTGACCTGATTTGTCCGATAGATGGCATTGCTGGCATACTCAACAGTCACGGTAGCGATCTCGGTCAGCGGAAATTCACGTTGTCCGCTTTTGATCCTCATGTTTTCAAGTCCGGAAAGAGACATTCCCGGTACTTTGACTCGTATCGTCTGCATATCTCCGCCGCGTTCGATCGTGCCGGCTTCCTTGCCCTCCAACCGGTCTTTGATCTGCACGATCACGTCGTCGATGGATAAGTTGAGTAGTCCGGCTTTGTATTTGTCGACATCGACCTTGACTTGCGGCACACCCTCCTCCAGATCCGAGACGGGATCAACGAGAAAAGCATTTCCGGCCATCATACGCAGCACAGAATCCGATAGGGGCCTGAGCTTGTCAAAGCCTGGTCCGCTGACCTCAACGACGAACGGCATTTCTTCGTCGCCGACAACCGCGCCAAGTGCGCTTTCGTCGTTTGAAAACCTGGCCTCGATTCCCGGTAGGCCATCAAAATAAGTCGACAACTTTGAAGTGATGGACGCGGTTTTGAGCTGGACATCCGCCTTGAACATCAGCTTCAGGTTCGCCTTGTTTTCGTTGTAGACGTTCTCGTTCTTGATACCCGACTGGCTTTCTTGAGGCCCAACGTGCACGTATATCTTTTCGAGTTGTCCTTCGAACAATTGGAGCAGTTGATCCTCTATTTGTGCCACGGTGACTGAAGTTCTTGACAAAGGAGTGCCATTGGCGAGGGTGACGTCGACCGAAATAGCTCGCGTTCCAGATTGCGGCAGGTATTCACTCCCGATGACTGGCAGCAGGAAGTAAGCCCCCAACATCATGACGAACGACAGGACAATCAATGCGAGTTTGTTATTCATCACTCTGGCCAGGAACGAGCGATAGGTCTTGAACTTTACCGTGCCTTCGATCCGCGTGACCTTGTCCCTCCTGAAGAACTGCGCAAAGAGCATGGGAATAACCAGGAGGGCCACTCCAAGGGACGCCAGCTGTGAAAACACGACTGTCCAGGCCTGATCTTTAAAAAGTTCGCCGGAAGGACCTTGCAAGTAGACGATCGGGAGGAACACGACGACACAGGTGAGGGTCGAAGCTGTTATCGCGCCACTTACTTCACTCGTCCCGGCAACGGCGGCGTCGATGACGCTAAAACCTTCTTCGCGTTTGCGAAAGATATTCTCGACAACGACAATGGCGATGTCGACCAGCATCCCCGCGCTGAGAGCCAATCCACCAAGCGTCATCATGTTGATGGTGAGGTGATTGAAATACATCAGGTTGAATGTGGCGATGATCGAAATCGGGATCACGATACTGACGATGAGTGTGGTTCCGATTTTTCTCAAGAAAAGAAAGAGGACAATCATGGAAAATAGTGCTCCGTAAAGGCCGGCTTCCTTTACTTCGTCGATGGCACCCTGGATGAAACTTCCCTGATTTTGGATAACGACAAATTCAAATCCTGGGATAGTTTTTTTCAACTCCTCGAGCTTCGCCGTCAGTTCGTTTACGGCGTTCACCGTGTTGTAATTCGTCTCCTTGTAGATCGACATTCCCACGCTGCGCTGCTGATTAACCCGGACGATGGTGCTTGCTTCAGTGTCCATTTCCCGGATAGTGGCGACTTCGCGCAACTGAACCGGAACCTGGCCAGCCACCTCCGCGGGTGTATTAGCAGTCGCAGACGCCACGGTAGTTGCTGGTGCTCCGGATACCACCTTCGCTGCATAGCCAACCACCAGGTCGCGGAGATCTTCGGGTTTGTCAATAATACCCAGCCCTTTGATGACATACTTGCGCCCGAGTTCTTCGATGAATCCTCCCGAGACGCTCCTGTTGTAACTTTGAATCTTCGTGACAAGGTCGTTTACAGTAAGACCAACCGAGGCAAGGAGATCGGGGTCTGTTTCGACAACGAGCTCCTTTTCCTGAACACCGGACAAACGGACCTCGGCAACTCCTGGCAGCTTGATGAATTCATTCTTGAGATTGTTTTCGGCGACTTTTCGCAGCACATCAGTGTCGGTGGAACCAGGATTATAAAGGCCCAGGATCATGATGGGCTCCGCGTTGGGGTCGAATTGCGAGATCACAAACTCATCGATTTCGTCGTTCAATGAAAACGCCGAAAGGGATTTTTGAAGATCCAGAAATGCTTCATCCATGTCCTTGCCCCAATCGTATTGGACGGTAACCCTGCCATAGCCAGTCTGACTGATTGAACTGACATCGACGGCACCGCTTTGCCTGATAGCAATTGATTCGATCGACTCGATGAATTGTTTTTCAATTTCCGATGGAGGCTTGATGCCTGCGCGGAGTTCGACGAACAACGTTGGATTCTTCAACTCCGGCAACAATTCGACACTCAGCTTGCCGAACGATATGAAACCGAGCAGGAGCACAGCCAACACCATCATCAGGACCGAAACGGGATTGGATACGGCAAGGGAAACTAACTTTTTCACGCTGATTATTATTTGTCCGGATGATTTATTGAATAATGCTGACTTTGGATTTGTTTCGCAGCGTCTCAAATCCTGAGACGACAAGCCGGTCATTTATTTTTAGTCCGCCGACTACTTCGATGACATCCATGTTTTCCAAGCCTGTGGTAATCTTTCTTTCTGTCGCGATACCATTCTCGACAGTGAATACCACCTTGCCATCCTGTCGCGCAATGATCGTTTCCTTTGGAATTACAATTGTGCTGTCGCGCTTTTCAGAGAGGATAAAGGCCTTGATGAACATTCCAGGTCGCAAAGACCCATGCTCATTCTTGATTTGCAGCAGACTTTGAAATGTTCTCGTTTCAGAATCTATTGCCGGTGAGATCTGACTGATTTGCCCGTACAAGGTGTCGCGTGCGCCGTTGTAATTAGCTACCTGCACCAATTGATTCACGGTAACTTCGTGCAAGTGCTTTTCCGGAAGCTTGACATCCATCAACAGCATGTCGTATTGCATTACCTTGGCGAGCTCCTGGCCCTGATCGATCCTTACCCCGTCGGTATGATATGGCAGCTCGACAATGACTCCGTCGAATGGAGCTTTCACCGACATCTTGGCGGCTTGAATTTCGGCGTTTTCGTAGGCGTACTTGGCGTTCACATATTCGATAGAAGCATTTTTCAGCTCCGTCTGTGTCACACCTCCTTTGTCGTATAATGACTTTTGTTTTCTGAGATTGTTCTCCGCTAGTTCGAGGTTCAATTGCTTACCTTCGATTTGAAGTCCGTTTTCAAATTCGCGATCCTCAATTTTGATGATTACCTGACCGGCCCTCACCTCGTCGCCGAGTGCAAACGGTCTGCCGGTGGCTGGATTTTTTTGCAACCGGTAATTACCGCTCAATTCGGTTTTGATCAAAGCCTCCTTAGCCGGATACACCGTGCCGGTAGTTTCTATAAATCGCGAAATGCTTCCAGGCTTGATACTGACAACAGACACGGGAATCTTTATCTCGGTTTTAATGTTGGAGTCCTCCGGAGAGCAAGACAGCAACGCTGCGGACGCAATCAACGTCAGGATACCATGTTTCAGCTCTTTCATTTTATTCGATCGTTTCAATGGATGATTAGTTATTTGGAACAATAAGGGGCTGCTGATTCTCGAAGTCGTACAAGGAGAGAATCTTAAGGTTCAGCAATTCAACTTTATAGTTGATGAGCGCATCGGCGAGTGTGCTCTTTTTCTCCGAAAGTTGACTTTGATAGCGATCCAGGTCGATGCTCGTCAGGTCGCCGTTCTTATACCGCTCCAGGTTGATGGAATACGTGAGTTCAGCGTTTCTGACGTTTTGCTCGGCAATCGATATTTGATTCTCCAGGTTCTGGAGGTTGCGGTATGCTTTTCGGATGCCGATCGTGATCTCATTCTTTTCGACTTCGAGATCGACTTTCTTGATTTCAAGGCTGGCATTGGCGGCATCCATCCTGGCCCTGTTCTCACCCCAGTCGAAGATGGGTATCGTGAAAGATACTGCAAACCTAGGATTCACCGTCGGCACTTCATAGATTTTGGGAGCTCGCTCGTTGTCGCCAAAGACTCCCAGCGACAATGACACAGCTCCCTTGAATTCATTCAGTGCCTTGGTCCGGATGAGCTCAAACTGCGACCGTTCAATGTCAATCGCTCTCTGGCGCAATTCCATTCGGTTCTCAAGGCCGTATGCGATGGCCTGATTAAGGTCCAGGTCGTGAGTGACAAACTTGACGTCTACCTCTACCGAAAGGTCTTGCGTCAATGGAATACCAAGTAGCAACTTGAAATCGTCTGCTGCATTATCGAGCAATACCTGGTTGTTTTCCATCGTGGACTTGGACGTGGCCAGGTTAAGTTCGGCCTGGTAAAGCTCTTCTTTCGCCAAAAGGTCAGCATCAACCTTATTCTTCGTGATCTCATAACTGACTTTTTGATTCTCATACTCGTCTGTTGCGATCTCAAGATCATTTTGCCTTTGGTAAAAAGTGTAGAATGATTGGGTAACACTCTGTTCCAGACTGAGTAATTGGAGCGCGTTGCTGATCGTGGCGTTTTCAAGGTTCAGCTCCAGCTCCCGCAATTGGATCTTCGTGCGGTTATAAGTGAAGATTGGCTGGTCGAGCTGCAGATAGAGGTTGTTGCTGTACGTTTGCGTCCTGATATCCTGGAACTCTGAATAGTTGTCGCGATAACCAAGCCGGTTCACAAGCGAGACAGTACCATCCGTGGCGGCGATGGGTTGACTGACCGAGAAGAGGGCGAATGAATTGTAGTCTTCATTGGTGTTCCAGGTAGAAAACAGTTCGTTGAAGTTTCGGTTTCGATTGTAGTCGAACGGTGTAATATCCAGGGCAAACCTCGATTTCAACGCCGCTCGTTGTGCGTCCAGGCTTCGCTGGTTACCATAGAGATTCAACTTGGACTTCTTGATATTGGGGCTGCTCCCTCGCGCAATCTCGATGGCTTCTTCCAGCGTGAGCGTGCGCTGAGCCATCGCGGGCCGCATAATCAGCAGGCTGAGGCCGATCAGGAGGCATTTGATCCCGTTAATCAATCGACTTAAACTCATATTCATGGTGTCGAGCTGGTTTATGTGCTGGTTTTGGTTCTGCTATTATTGTTTTACCCATTTGACTGCGTCCGCATAGACGTTCCGCAGCTCGCAGTCGTCGGTAAGCGTAATACTTCCACCGGTTTTTGTGAAATAGTACGAACCCAGGTAATTCCAACCCGGTTCGGCATTGGTGATGTTGAAATTGATGACATCTGTGCCGTCGGCGTTGTTCACGATGTAGTGGTAGTTATACTGCGTGTTATCGTTGCGGCCTACATACTCGTTTTGATTTTTTCCGCGCATGTACACATAGAGGTCATAGAAACCATCCTCCTCGAGTTGAGGACTCCATGTCGCAATTTTTTCGCCATTGCCCGATCGTGTAAAGTGCGCCGATCGGATAACTCGCCCGTAGAAGTCAGAATCCGTCGTCGGATACCATTGCGAGTACGCGCCGGACCAGTTTCCGTAATATTTACGGTCTGGAGGATTTCGGCTGTCGAGATAGGCCCTCAGCATCGTTGGGGAGATGGGACTGAAAGTTGTGAATCCTTCATCTTCGTTGTCAACGATAATCTCCTGACCGTTTGGCCCGGTGTCATCAACAATGCGCTCGCCCTCGAACAAGATCTGCCTCTCAGGCTTGGGTAGCGCACTCAATGACACATCGATTACGGATGGGATATTCTTCGAGACAAGGGTATTGATCGCCACCGTGTTCGGCTTTTCATCGAGCACAAAGCCGAGAAGGCGGGTTTCGCCTTGCTTGATCAATGATAGCTGCCCCGGATCTTCCTCCACAACTTCTTCATTGACCTTGGCGTAGTAGTAGTCATCATCTTCAGCCTGGGCCTGGTTGAACTTGACCTGTATCAGGCCGTCGCTTTCTCCGGAATTCTTTGCTTTGATGAGAACCTGATACCGCTTCCGGTCGCCATCCATGATTTCATACTTTTGAACATCCTGGATTTCAAACGCGGGTTGAGAAGTTTCTGAGTAAACCTTCCGGATGATCGGATCAATGTCAACATTAAATGCGGAGAAGACTTCCTTTCGGAAAGCTGCGTAGGAGACCAGTTCATGCTGATGACTGTTTACCCAGTCAGTCAGGAACGACTTGAACCTGGCTTCTCCAATGAGATGACCCAGATAAGCAAATAGATATTCGCTCTTGAGGGCAACTGACTTTTGGAGCTTGTTGAAAGGTGCGTTGATCAGAATTTCATTCATCGCTGACTTCCTCATCAGGCTGTTGCACTCTTCAGTGAACGAAATGCCGTTGATGCTCCTGGAATAATCATTTCTCTTTTGTTTGTCGTCCCTGAGGTACGTTGCGATACTTCGGTTGAGAAGAGGCCATTGCTGACTGACGACGCCCGAGTTAAAATCATAATAGATGGGAAATATCGAATAGTCCGGTTCATCGGTCTTGAGCCCATCCCAGACCCACGTAGTTCCGATTTGTTTGGTGAAAACTTTCTTCAGCAAATCGTTGAAAACATTGGCCTGCTTTTGCTTTGCCGTCAGAGCCTGGTTTGCCCGGGCCGCTTGTCTGTCCATGTCACGCAACTGCCTGCGGAAATCAAACTGCCGGATCTGACCGCCCTCTTCCGGCCAAAAGACCATTTCCGGTTGCAAATAGGCTTGATGGTTTTCATAGATCTTATTGTAAGCAGTGAAATGGATGGGTACTTCGACAAACTGCAAGCGGCTGAATGGATAGGAGAGTTGTTGGGCGTCTTCA
Source organism: uncultured Roseivirgaceae bacterium (assembly GCA_964563295.1). Lineage (GTDB taxonomy): Bacteria > Bacteroidota > Bacteroidia > Cytophagales > Cyclobacteriaceae > Chryseosolibacter. The sequence goes on from CAZLWX010000047.1 coordinate 23,666, forward strand.
TACTCATTGACGACATCGGTGATCAGGTAGCTGAGGGTGTCGGCAAGCAGGCCGAGATGCTTGCTGAAAATGTCGTGGTCGGGATAGTAAAGTACTGAATAAGTTATACTGTCGACGCTGATCTCCTTCTTCTCGTAAGTTCCGGCGATGAGAGAGATTTGAGGAAGGGGATGTTCTGGCCTGAAATGATAGGTGTTGCCAGTAATGGTGAGGGCTCCCTGGGAAATGGCAGTCTGGCCCTCCGGGACAGTGACACTCAGCTCAAATTGAATAAACCCCTTGCGTCCCACACCCGGCGAAGTCCGGTTGAAGCCGATTCTGGCTTCGGGGTACCACGCTACGTCATTGGTCAACAACAGGTACCCCGGTTCCTGGAAAGCATATTTCTTCCAGAGTGCGAAGACGAAGTACTCGTACCTGGACTCGACTCGTTCCTGGTCGACTTCCAGGTGAGCGGCAGCTTCAATGATACGACCATGATATTTCATGCGCACGCGAAGGGAGTCACCGGGAGCCACCCGTTGAACAATGGCGGCGATCTGCAACTCCCGGATGGCGTTTACGTGCTCGTCATTGACGAACACCTCATCGACGACCAAACCGGGATTCAATGTGAAGAAAATCGTATCGAGGGATGCATCGGTGTTATTCCTGATCAGCATTTCAGAGGTAGTCGCCAGGGTCTGACCGTTCCATTGCAAATCGATGGTGTGCTTCACCATGTCGGCGTTGGGTACGTTGGCCCATCTACTATTGACAGCAACCATCTCCTGACGCAATGAAATCGGGGCCTGGCGCATGTCCACAAGCTTGATCATGATGATAGAAGCCACGGCCAACAAGGCGATGCCAAAAGTCGCGGTGACCTTTCGTGAATGGGGATGACTCGCCAGCCGGTCAAGGAAAAACGCCGTAAGGAACAGGAATGCGATCCCCGTCAGGAAGTAAAAACCCCTCTGCCACAGAGCAAATTCGATATCGACAAAACCGGTAATCTCGGAAGCAAACATCGAGATTCGAAAGGCGAGAAAATCCTGGATGTTGGAAAAAGCATCGAAGTAGTAAATGATTAAAAAGCCGGCGCTGCCAATAAGCAGCACGATCGAGATCGGTTGATTCCTGACTATCGTGACCAGGAGAAAGGAGATTCCCGTAGCGAAGATGATAGTCGGGACACTTGTCAGCAGTGGATAAATGACAAACGCCAAAGGGTTGACGGTGGCGATGGGGTTGGTAAGGCCGACAATCAAAGGAATGCAGAGCAAAGCTGCATCGAGGAGGAGAAAAACTTTGAAAACCGCCAGTGCTTTCCCAAAGACGTAGTCGAGGTTGGTGATCGGTCTAACGAAGAAGACTTCGTTTGTGTCGAGCTTTTTGTCTTTCTTGATTAAGCCCGTGGCCAGGAAGATGATGGCGGCGACCTGGGGTACGCTGATCATCACCAGGGTCGTGTAGGGAAGCATCCAGCCGTTCATCAGCTGATCCGAGTCAGGAGAATCCAGTAGTGAGAAAACCGCCAGGTTGAAAATGGTGACAAAACCAACACCGATTAAGGCGACAATTCGGAAAAACCAGTTTCGCGAAAGCACTTTTGCCTCGAATGATGAAATGGTCAGTATGTTGGTGATGGACATCATAGCAGCGACACACCCAATTCATTTTCCATAAAGTACACATAAGCATGCTCGAGGTTGGGATTCGCGCTTCTTGCGGCAGGGTGGGGGCGATCGTCAGCGATCAGCTGTACCTCCCATTTCCCATCCACCGGGATCGTGGAGACTACCGGATACTTCGTTTTGATCGAGTAGAATTCTTCGTCGTTCAGTGTGATCTGCCAGACGTAACCGCGAACGCGCTCGATCATCGCTTCGGGGGACCCTTTGAACGCTACTTCGCCCCGATTGAGCATTGCCATATGATGACAGGTACTGCTGATGTCGCCGACGATATGGGTCGAAAGTATGATGGTGACATCCTTTTGACTGAGGTCGGACAAAATGTTCCTGAACCGGATACGTTCTTCGGGATCAAGGCCCGTGGTCGGTTCGTCGATCACCAGCAATCTCGGCTCGCCAATGAGTGCCTGGGCTATTCCAAGCCGCCGCTTCATGCCTCCTGAGAGTTTGTTGGCCATTCGCTCGCGAACCTCCAGGAGGCCGACCTGGTCGAGCAACTCGTCGACCCTTTCAAGACGGGCTTTTCGTTTCAGCGATGTCGAAAGCTGAGCGGCGTAATCGAGAAACTCCCATGTCTTCAGTTTGGAGAAGAATGTGAAGTCCTGCGGCAAATACCCGATTTGTTTCCGGATGGCATTGCGGTGTTTGTTGATGTCGAGTCCATCCATGACGATTTGCCCGGAAGTCGCTTTCTGAACGGTGACGAGGATTCTCATAAAGCTCGACTTGCCGGCGCCGTTGGGACCGAGCAATCCGAACATACCGCTGCCGATGGTCAGGTTTACGTCCTTGACTGCGGCGTGGCCGTTGGGGTAAATCTTGCACAACCCGGAGATCTCGATGTTCATTTTTTGGCAGCGTTTGCGATAAAGCTATCTAAAAGTACTTTGAAATGCAAAGTGTGGTCGGAGCTTTGTAAGGATTGCCGTTTCCATAGGGTAAGAAGTTCAGCCCTGATGGTATTTTGTCGTATCAGGTAGTGGAGTCTCATTGTCATGAATTTCCTGGCCGATTTTTTTGAGCGACGATGGGGATCAGTACAT